>NZ_JBNPJZ010000088.1:0-186694 GCF_050312695.1 Bacillus sp. AF62
CGCTATCTATTGCATGTTCAGCTAGTTTTTCTGATTCATAACATTGCATATTTATTTTAGTTTTGCAACACCCTCATTATTGATTTCAAAAGACCTTTCTTGCTTAAAATCTTTCACCTGAAATACCTTAAAACCCAAAACCGCACTAGCAATTGTAATGACTAATATTGCAATTACTATTATTTTTTTCACCAGTCATACCCCAGTTCGTTTTTGTTTTAAGCTTGCTTCACGCCACATCAATCTTGTCGATTTTTCGATACGATAGATAACTAATGAAAATTCCTAATAAACAGAGCACGATTGGGATAGCTATAAAATCAAACATACTTACTTGACCATTTCCAGGACCAACGTTACCATTAATCAGCATACCAATTATTACTGCTGAAGTAATCGTTGTCGGTGTCGATTTCTTTCTCATTCCAAAAAATAAAGGAATTAAACTTATACCAGATATCATAAATGCACTTATAATAGTAGTTGGAACGGTAGCTATTATTTCCCCCATCGTAACAGGCGTTTCAAGTATTCCTATTATTGGATTCATACAGAATATGAGCAAACTAATAATAAATGTTGCGATTATCGTGCTCACAAAGCAAAAACTAAAAACAATTGCTAATTTCGCTCTCATTAGCATTTTCCTTTGCAGTGGGTACATAAATAGTAGCTGTATTGTTTTGTTCTTGTATTCATCAATCACTAAACGTGATAAAATAACCGATGCAAAAATAATAAATGTAATTCTAATAAAAATATTTGCTAAAGACATGTATTCCATATAGCTAGAGAACATCAACTCATCCTCTACTTTAGATGCCCATGCCATAAGACTTACCGCAGTAAAAATTGCTATAATACAAATCGCTACTCCTTTAAAATAACTAGATAATTTATGTTTTTTCCATTCGAGTTTCATTAATTTAAACATATAAACCACGCCTCCATTCTTTATATAACTCTCTCTACGCTGTTAACATTCTAATTCCAGCAGTAATTACGCTTAACATTCCTATCACTAGTAGAATTAACAACCATTTTCGCTCTGGTTTCCTATAATATGAAATCCCACTTATGAACATTACGATCAATCCACTTACTAGATTCACTAACAATCCATTAAGCATGAATGCCCTCTCCATCCATTACATTTAAGAAATATTCCTCTAAGGAACTATGTTTCTTATTAATACTTTCAATTTCCACATCATTCATAATAAGTGCTTTTGAAATGGCTTGCTGAGACACTGCCGTATCATACACACGAATCATATTTCCGCTCATTATTTTATAATTTTTTATGCCAAGTTTATCTTCTAAAATGTAAGCTGCACGCTTCACATCAGGAACAGTAATTTCAATGTACTCTGTTTGTTTTCCGTTAATACTCTTCATTGAAACTTCTTTTATTAGTTTTCCATTTTGAATTACACCAATTGTATCCGCCATTAATTCCATCTCACCTAAAATATGACTAGAAACTAATAATGTAATGCCATATTCTTTGCAGAGCATTTTAAATAAGTCTCGTAACTCTTTAATACCAATTGGATCTAAACCGTTTATGGGTTCGTCTAAAATGAGCAATTCTGGCTTTGTCACGATTGCCCTTGCAATACCAAGTCGTTGTTTCATTCCTAATGAAAAATCTTTTACTTTTTTATTATCTATCCCTTGCAGTTTCACTAAATGTAATGCATGGTCAATTGCGTTTTTATCGTAATAGCCCATATATTCACAATGTAATTCTAAATTTTCTTTCGCCGTTAATTTATCATAAAAGATTGGGTATTCAATAATTGTCCCCATTCTTTTTAATACTTCATAAGATGTGTCTGTTAACTTCTCACCTAAAATTTCAATCTCACCGCTCGTCGGTTTTATTAAATTTGTAATCATTTTCATAATCGTTGTTTTACCAGCACCATTCGGTCCTAAGAAACCGTATATCTCTCCTTTTTTCACATGCATGTTAACGCTAGAAATAACTTCTTTCCCTTTAAACACTTTCGTTAACTGATTCGTTTTTAATATATAGGTCATGTCACTTTCCCCTTTCGCACTACTTTATATTTTTATAATAGACAACGGAAATCTCTTTTTTCTTACCCGTTTCTTACAAATTCCTTACGCTGAAAAAAAAGCTTGTAGAATCTACTTCTCTACAAGCTAAAACTGCATCTTTTTTAATGCAACTGTAAAAATTGTTTTTTCATACGGCTTACTAGAAAGATGAATTTTTCCATCCATCGCTTCAACCAGTCTTTTCGTAATCGTTAACCCTAAACCGCTTCCTTGGTACAATCTATTTCTTGAATCTTCAAGTGTGTACATACGCTCAAACACTTTATCAATATGAGATTCATCAATCCCTTTTCCTTTATCCCATACGTCTATATACACATTCGTTTCATCATCTCTTAACGTCATACCCAGTATCTTTCCATCGTCTCCATATGTAATTGCATTTGATATTAAATTATTCAATACTCTACCTAATACTTCTACATTTCCAAGTGCATATATATTTTTTTCTGGTATATCAATATGAACTTGAAACCCTTTCGTCGTCACTAAATCATAAAAAGATAAAATCTTCTCACGACAAACCTCATTCATATTTACTTTTGTCATCTCGATTGCCTTGTCACCAGATTCCAATTTTGCTAAATCAAAAAACTTATGAATTAGTTCCATTACTTCTAGTGTTTTCACATGCACCTTTTCAAGTAATATTTGTTGTTCTTCTTTATTCATTGTTTTATCCTTATTTAACATTTCTGTATATCCAAGAATAACTGTTAGTGGCGTCTTTAAATCATGTGAAATATTTGAAAGCATTTTTCTCATCGAAATTTCTACTTTCGCATGATCTGCATTTGTTTTCTGTTTTGCATCTAATAATTGATTAATTGCCACTAATAATTTTTGCAATTCTCGATCATCTGTCATAACGAGTAACTTCTCGCCTGTTTGTACATTTACAATACTTTCTAACTTTTCATATGTGTATCGCAAATTTTTACTACTATTTTTTCTCATTTTATATTGTATGTAAATGACACATAACAATATGAAAATAATACCTATTAACAAATTGACCATATTACATCACTTCCAACTTATAGCCGATGCCCCATAACGTTTTGATATATTCTGGATTAGATGGATCACTTTCGATTTTCTCACGCAATCTTCTCATATGAACATTAATAACGTTATCGTCACCATAATACTCTTCGTTCCAAACTAGCGTATATATTTGTGCTTTTGTAAATACACGATTTTGATTCTTTACGAACAGTTTTAGAATCTCAAATTCTTTTAAAGTAAGCTTGAGAGGCTTCCTATTTTTTTCCACAGTAAAATTAATTGGATCGATTGTTAAATCACCAATTTGAATCATCTTTTCTGTTGTTTCTGTAGCCGAATATTTCGTAGATCTTCGAATACCTGCTTTTACACGCGCCGCCAATTCAATCATAGAAAATGGCTTACAAATGTAATCATCTGCTCCAAGTCCTAATCCAACAGCTTTATCAACATCTGTATCTTTTGCTGACATCATTAATATCGGAACCGCACTTTTTTCACGAATGATACGCACAACCTCTAAGCCATCTAGCTTTGGCATCATAATGTCGAGGATAATCAAATCAAATGAACCTTTTAAATATGTGTTCACGCCTTCTTCTCCATCAGATGCGATTGTAACTTGAAAGCCCTCTTTTATTAAATACTTTTCCACCATCTCTTGAATTGAGAGATCATCTTCAACTAATAAAATATGATGTGACATATGTCTATCCCCTTTTTACAAACGTTAACAATTCAATTGTATCGTAACTACTACAGACTTGAAACAAATATATGAATTTTCAAACCAACTTCCCTTCCTCCCCTAACAATGATATGATAAAATTCACTACGATTGTTCATAATTAACTTTATATAAAGGAGACTTATCATGTCAGAAAACAAAAAAGTAAGCTTAGCTGATTTAATGCGCGAACAACTTGCAAAGAAAAAGCAAGGAAATGGAAATGGGTCAAATAATACAAATCAAAGCCAAGAAACGAAAAAATTACAAAACCAACAAACTAAAAAAACAAACAACCAACGTAGACGTACAGGTGTATAAATGAACGGACAAAAACGTTCTAATATCGCACCCGGTCTTGAAGTTGATATTGTATTAAAACAAGATCAACGCACCGGCAAATTAACACGTGGAATTGTAAAAGATATTTTAACAAACTCCCCTTCCCATCCGCATGGTATTAAAGTACGATTGCAGGACGGGCAAGTCGGTAGAGTGCAAAATATCGTCCAATAAGAAAAAGGAGCTCAAGTAAACTCGAGCTCCTTTTTCTTTATTAACCTTTAATTTTCTCGATGAAAACTACTTTTAAATAGTCTCCTTCTTTAAATTGATCAATGGTACGGAAATCTTCTGGTAAAGAATGTTCTTCTAATATTTTATATTTGCCATTCATTTCTTTAAATGCTGTATCGATAAAGCCTTTAAACTTTTTCATATCGAATGCGCTACAATTTGTAGAAGCAACAATAATCCCGTTATTTTCTGTAATAGAAATTGTTTCTTTTAATAAATTTTTATAATCTTTTGCTGCACTAAACGTATATTTTTTTGAGCGCGCAAAGCTTGGAGGGTCAAGTACGACCATATCAAATTTCATATTTTTCTTCGCTGCATATTTAAAGTAAAGGAATACATCTTCTACAATAATGTCTTGTGCTTCATAATCTATTTCATTTACACTAAACTGCTCAATCGTTTTACTTAAACTACGATTTGCCAAGTCCACACTCGTTGTTTTACTCGCTCCGCCAAGCGCTGCAAATACAGAGAAAGCACCTGTATAAGAGAACATATTTAACACTGTTCTTCCCTTCGCATATTTATCACGAATTTGTTTTCGAACGCTACGCTGATCTAAAAACACACCAACCATCGCTCCGTCATTTAAATAAACAGCGAAGTTCACACCATTCTCTTTTACGATAAGTGGGAACTCACCGCGCTCTCCTGCTACGAAATCATCACCTTCAATGTATTTCCCTTTCGTATCAAAACGCTTTTTCTCATAAATACCTTTAAAGTTTGCTACTTTTTGAAGAGCTGCTATAATCTCATCTCTGAAAGTATAAATCCCTTCACTATACCAACTTACTACGTAATAGCCATCATAATAATCGATGATTAAGCCTCCAAGACCATCACCTTCACCGTTCACAACACGGAATGCTGTCGTATCACTTGATTTGTAAAATTGCTTTCGTTTATGTAAGGCAGATTTTATTTTACTTTCAAAGAAAGATTGATTAATTTGTTCACTCTCTTTTCTCGTTAAAATCCAGCCGTATCCTTTATTTTGTTTTCCATAATAACCTTTTCCAACAAATTGACTCTTCTCATCTACCACTTTAATGATTGTTCCTTCTTCCTGAACATCATTTAAATTTTGAATTGCATCTTTTAAAATAAGCGGATATCCACTTTTAATTTCTTTTATAAATTTCGGTTTTATTTTTACAGTTACTTCTGATCGCATATAATAACTTCCTTTCCATTTGCATGCTTTCTCTATAGGAAGCATTTCAAAAACGAGACTGAAAAACAGCCTCGTTTCACTATACCATATTATTGCTTTGCTAGTACAACTCGCTCATTCTCTCGCTTAACCACCATATATTTACTACATTTTGAAAGGGAAATCTTACTGTCCAAAACAATAAAAAAACTTATTTATTTTACATTTACCATTGACAATGATAATGATTTTCATTATCATTTAATGTATATGAGTTCTCGAAAATAAAGGCTACATTTATAGGAGGAATAAAACATGATTATTGTTACAAATACAGCTAAAATTACAAAGGGAAATGGACATAAATTAATTGAGCGTTTTAATAAAGTAGGTCAAGTCGAAACAATGCCAGGCTTTTTAGGATTAGAAGTTCTTTTAACGCAAAATACAGTTGATTATGATGAAGTAACAATTAGCACACGCTGGAATGCAAAAGAAGATTTCCAAGGTTGGACGAAGAGCTCAGCATTTAAAGATGCTCACTCACATCAAGGCGGGATGCCAGAATATATTCTTGATAATAAAATCGCTTACTACAATGTTGAAGTTGTACGTATGCCAATGGCTGCAGCACAGTAAACATATTTCTTTTTTAAAGTATAGAATATGAGAAGCGTTACCACTTCTCATATTCTATACTTTTTTATTTACTGTCTTTTTACTAGTTTCGCATGCACGACTAACCTTCCTGCTTCTGGATCAAGTGCATAGTCACACGTCGAAAGTGTTACGATTTGATCACTTGCTGTCAATTTTGTATCCGTTTTGTACAACGATTTTTCTTGAATTTTCTCCAAAAATGATGTGTATTCCTTATCACTGCTAAAATCCGTTTCAATGTAATAAAAATCAGTTGTTGTTGTATACACCGAGAACACTTCAAGATCATATCCTTCAAATAATGTATCGTAATATAATTTACGATGCGACATGAAGAACTCTTCATCTAACATTTTCTTTAAACTTCCAAACATAGAACCATCTTTCATACGATGACCATATAAAATAGTATTTCGATTTTGAGATTTCACATCATTACGATAGTCCATAAAGATGCTTCCTGCTCTCATATCTTCACCTTTATAATTACGAAATAAATAGTAATCATTGTCTTTCGCTTGAACGATTGGATAATTAATTTGTGTATCATCCATCGTAACCCATCCAACTATTTCTTGGTTAATTTGCTGCAGAGCCTTGAACTGTTTACGTACTTCCCCATCTTGTGATTGCTCTTCCATCGGACTTTTTTCATAAATGTTTTGTGCTTCGGCCATTACTTTACGATTTTCATAGTAATCCATGAAAATATCACCTAATTCATATACTGAATAGAAAAAGGTACCTAAAAAAACAACTGTAAGTATTCGTTGAAAAAAAGAATTCTTCTTCCGTTCTTTTTTACTACTCAAATTATCACCTCAAAACGGATTGTTCGCATATTTAAATACCCATTGGGACCATATACAATCCTGTATCTTCATCCTGCTTTACAATGACATCTACACCATATATTGCTTTAACCATTTCTTCTGTTATTACATCATTAGGATTACCTTTCGTAATGATCTCTCCATCTTTCATAACGATAATATGGTCGCTATAACGAATGGCTTGATTAATATCATGTAATACCATTACAATCGTTAGCCCATACACTTCATTTAACTCTTTCACTAACTCTAATATTTCTAGCTGATAGTAAATATCTAAATATGTTGTCGGTTCATCTAAGAAAAGCATTGGTGTATTTTGAGCTAATGTCATTGCGATCCAAACTCGCTGCCTCTCTCCACCAGATAAAGCATAGATTGGCTTATCACGCTTACTTTGTAAATTCGTACATACTAGTGCGCGCTCTATCGCTTCTCTATCTTCATCTGTTTGCGGAGAGAAAATATTTTTATATGGCATACGCCCAAAGCTTATTAGCTTTTCCACTGTAATATCTGCTGGAGCCTCATTTTGTTGATGGACAACTGCTAGCTTTCTAGCAAACTCTTTCGGTTTATATTCACTAATCGCTTTCCCATCAAGTATTACTTCTCCACTGCTAGGAACGTGATTTCTAGACATGACACTAAGTAATGTTGATTTCCCGCATCCATTCGGGCCAATGATTGTTGTAATTTTCCCAATTTCTATTTCACTACTAACAGACTTTAAACGATTTGTTATGTTATCGTATGAAAAGGTTACATTTTTAATTTCCATGAACTTTATCACTCTTTCTAAGCAAGAATATTAAGAATGGACCACCAATAACCGCCATAATTGTTGCTGCTGGAATTTCGTTAGGTGGCACAATTAACCTTCCAATCGTATCCGCCGTCAAAATTAATAACGCGCCTGCAAGAGCAGAAAATGGAATTAATACTTTATGGTCTGAACCGACTAATTGTCTTGAAATATGCGGAACTAGTAATCCTACAAAAGCAATAACACCTGCAATCGCTGTTGATACTGCCGCTAAGAGTACTGCAATGGCAGAAATAATAAGACGAACTCTCGTCACGTGCAAGCCTAAGTTTTTCGCAGTCTTATCTTGTAGCGATAATAAGTTACACCAAGCTCCTACGAACAGAGCAAGAATAAGACCAATCGTTCCATAAGTCACCATTATTTCTACATCGCCCCACGTCTTCATTGTTATATTAGAAGTCGTCGTTTGCTTAATACTCTTAATAAAATACCCACAAATCGTAACGAATGATTCATTTAATCCAGTAAACATCGCATTAATGGCAATACCAATTAAAATAATGCGAAGCGGGCTTAACCCTGACTTCCATGAAAACGAATAAACGAGATAACACGCAAACGCACCACCTAAAAAGGCGAATACGGGTGTCCAGAAAAAGAATTGCGGGAACAATGTAATAATAACGAGTGTCATAAAACTAGCTCCTGAAGATATACCGATTACCCCAGCATCAGCGAGTGGATTCTTCATAACAGCTTGAAAAAGCACCCCTGAAACAGCAAGAGCCGCTCCAGTGAACAGCGCAATAATAATACGCGGGAAACGTAAATCTTTAATGACTTCAACATCTTCATTCCCACCTGTAAATATCCCTTGCACAAGTTCAACAATACCTACTTCTAAACTCCCTTTCATCGCTGACAATGATGTCATAACAATGAGCAATGCAGTAACAATGAGGAAATTCCACGTTTTTTTATTCATTCCACTCTTCCTTTATATTAAAATGCATCACGGATACATCATTTTTTTCAATTCATCTAAAGCTTCAATTGCTGCTAAATTACCTGTCGTTCCAAATAAACGCTCTTCTAAATCGTAAACACGATTATTTTTAACTGCAGCGAAGTGCTTCCAAATATCATTTGTTTTAAATTCTTTATCAAACATTTTCACAACTTCATCAGGCATACCATGAGCTGCTCGTAAAATAATATCCGGATCAGCTTTCTTTAAATACTCTGTATTAGAAGCTAAATACTCTACTTGTTCACCTTGTACAATGTTTTTACCACCTAATTGTTTCACTAAATCTCCAATATAAGAATGCTCTGTTGCTACTAAATAACTGCCTGGCACACCTAATAAAATAAGCACTGTCGGTTCTTTCTTTCCTTTTACTTCCTTTTGAATGCTAGCAACCTTTTTATCTAACTTAGTTACTACTGCTTCAGCCTGCTTTTCACGTCCATATTTCTTACCTAAATCGCTAATAGAACTTTGCATATTTTTTAAACTCGTTAAATCTAAAAAGTTTGCTTTCATACCCACACCATCAAAAACTGGCTTTAATTCATATTCAAGTGTTGTCACAGATAACACTTCTGAAGGCTTTAATGACTTTACCTTTTCCATATCTGGACTCATTGGATTCCCAACTTCAGGTAAACCTTTATATCGCTTCGGTAAAGTTTTAGAACTTGTTGGAACGCCGACTAAATCTACTTCTAACGCATCCATAATTTCAGTAACAGCCACTGTTGTTGCAACAACGCGCTCCTTACTCTCACTCTTTACCTGCTTTGCTGTTTCTTTTTTTGGTGATGAGCACCCAGCTATACTCATTAACAAAATGATAGCCATTAGTACACTTACGATTTTCTTCACTCTCAATCACCACTCCCTTCCATACAATATGAAACAAGTCTTGATGCACGCGAACATGCATCAAGACTCCAAAAATTACAATCTACCTGCTCTATATTTACGAACTAGTAAAGCAAGTGAACCTAGCAGTAACACCATGTATAAACCAAGTTGTGCTGTATCTGCAGTTTTTGAGTTTTTCTCTTTTTTCGAATCATTTTTTGTATCTTCTTTTTTCTTCTGACCATCTGCATTTCGGTTAAAATCAGGAGTACCTACTGTTTTTACATTATCTACTTTCGGTGTAGTCACTGGATTTTTCGGTTCCTCTTTAATAGTTCCTAACGCGCCGATATTATTTGTATCAAATTGAATTTGTACATCGTAGAAATGATGGTAGTTCATCTCATCGATGTCTACCTTTACTTTTGCGTTTAATTTTTTAAATAGATCTTCTACTTCAAACTGTACTACTCGCGTATTTGCATTTTTATCTTCGCTTACTACTTTCGCATCAGCGAATAGTTCCTTGTTTTCCGTTTGGAATTTCGTAATCCACGCACTTTTTTTCAGCGTCATCTCAATGTATTTTTTACCATCTTTTACGATTAATTTCGCTGGATTTACAACATAGTCATTCATCTTTGAAATCTCATCTGTTTTATCTTTTAATACTTTAAATGTAATATCATATTGGCCATCTACTAAATTTTTCGGGTCAACTATTACTTTCGGGTTATTATTTCCACCTTGGTTTCCATTCCCACCTTGGTTGTCATTCCCTCCTTGGTTGTCGTTTCCTCCTTGGTTGTCGTTTCCTCCTTGGTTCCCTAAAGCTTTAATACTGTCTTGATCAAATACAAATTGAACATCGTAGAAATGGTGATAATTCATTGAATCAATATCTACTTTTACTTTTGCATTTAATTTTTTAGACAAATCGTTTACTTCTACTTCCACTACGCGTGTATCAGCTTTTTTATCTTCACTTATTACTTTTGCATCAACAAACGAACCATTTTTCTCAAATTCAAATTTTGTAATCCAAGAACTGTTCGTTAACGTAAATGATACATACTTCTTACCATCTTTTACTTTTAGCACACCTGGACTTTTTGTATATGTGTTCATCATTGAAATTTCGTCTGTTTGATCTTTTAATGCTTTAAAATTGATGCTGTATTCACCATCTTTAATTGTTTCAGCATCTGGTTTTTTATTTTCATCTGGTTTTTCTACTTCTGGTTTTTCTGCTTCTGGTTTTTCTACTTCCGTTTTTTCTACTTCTGGTTTTTCTGCTTCTGGTTTTTCTACTTCCGGTTTTTCTACTTCTGGTTTTTCTGCTTCCGGTTTTTCTACTTCTGGTTGTTTCTCTTCATTTTTAATTTGTTCAAGTTTATCTTGTTCAAATAAAAGTTGTACATCATGCGTTTGCTTATAATTTCTTGATGTCATTTCGATAAATACTTTTGTATTTAGTTTTTTAGATAAATCGTTTACTTCAAACTCTACTACTCTTGTATCTTTTTCCTTATCCTCACTCACTACTTTTGCATCAACAAATGCGCCATCTTTTTCCGTTTGGAAATTTTTAATTAATGAGCTACTTTTTAGTGTTACAATTGCTTTTTTCTTGCCGTTTTCTACTTTTAATACTCCTGGATTTAGCATGTAAGTATTCATCTTAGATTCTTCATCTGTTTGATCTTTTAATACTTTAAATGGAATGCTGTACGCACCATCTGTAATTGTGTTAGAATTTGGTTGTTGATCTGGGTCAGGCTTTTGGTCGGGCTTCTGACCTGGATCGGTAGTTTCATTTGGATCTGGCTTATTAGCTGGGTCCTCTTTTTCATTTGGTTTTTCTACATGAATTGGTGTAATGCTATTTTGATCAAATGCAATACGAACGTCGTACTCATGATGATAATTTAAAAAATCAATATCTACTTTTACTTTTGCATTTAATACCTTCTCTACATCTTCTACATCAAATTCTACTACTCTTGTGTCTTTTTCTTTATCTTCACTAATTACATTTGTCGCAACTAGCTTACCTGCTTTTTCTGTTTCAAACTTCGTAATCCATGAACTATTCGTTAATGTAAAGGATACTTTCTTTTTCCCATCCTTCACTTTTAAAGTTCCCGGGCTTACTGAATATTGATTCATCATCGATTCTTCATCTGATGTATCTTTTAAAACTTTGAAGCCAATTGAATATTCACCGTCAGCCAACTTGGTAGCTGCTTGAACTGCAAGTGGTTGTAATGTTGATACGAATGTAAATATCATTAAAAACATAGCAACAATAATTTTTGTATACCTGTTCAATGGAACGACTCTCCCTTTTGAAAATTATTTAATACTGTTCCCATCAAATACAAAGCGAATATCATACGAAGCATTATAATTAATAATTGGAATATTAATTTTCACCTTGCCATTTAGTTTTTTTGACAATTCAGCAACTTCAAATTCTACAACTCTAGTATTATCTTTTTTGTTTTCACTTAACACAGTTGTTTCTACAAATTGACCATCTTTTTCTACTTGGAAACTTTTAATAGAAGCACTATCTTTCACTTTAAATGAAACATATTGTTTTCCATTTTTAACTGTTAATGTTGCTGGGCTTTCAAAATAACTATTCATTCTAGACGATTCATCTTTATCGCCTTTCCATACAGTAAAAGCAATATTATATTTTCCATCAGCTAGTTTTGTAGCAGCCTTTGCATCTTGTAAACCTATTGTTGCGATAAATGTAAATAAAACAGCAAATACGGCAATAATCATTTTAAATTGTTTAAACATATATTCATCACCCTTCAAAAGATTTATTTACTCAATTTTACTTTACGAATTAAGAAAGCACCTGAAATAAGAATTAACGCTGCAAACAATCCAATACGTGCTTCATCGCCTGTTTTTGGGTTATCTGTTTTTTCAGCTTTTCCATTTTCATTTTTTGTTTCTTTGTTCGCTTCTTTAGCTGTTTCCTTACTCTCTACTTTTGTTTTCTCTTCTTTTACTTGTGTATCTGTTTTCGCTTGATCATTATTTTTTGTTGTAGCAGCTACACCGTTATCGCCACCTACAGCTTTTACATTTGCATCAAAAGCAAAACGAATTGTGTAGTGGTGGTCATAGTTTGCATTTGGTACAACAACATGGATTTTTACAGCTGCTGGTTTGGATAAATCATCTACTTTAAACTCTACTGTTCTTTTATCTGCCGATTCATCTTTACTAACAACTTTCGCATCAACAAAATTCCCGTTCTCTGGTGCTTTAAATTCTGTAATCCAAGCACTATGATTCATCGGAACTTGTACTCTCATCTCACCGTTTTTCACTATTAATTTTGCTGGCTTTTCAAAATAGTCATTTGCCATTGAAGCTGAATCATTTTCCGCTTTTTGAATTACGTAATTAATATCGTAAGTACCATCAGCTAGTTTTGCTGAAGCATTCCCGTATGGCATTACAAGAAAAGCTAGCATACATACGAACATTATAATAAAAGCGGGTAATACAGAAACCTTTTTCATTTTTCTTGTTTCCTCCTTTGTTATCTTTCACTTCACTTTTTGAAAATGATAATTATTCTCAATTTATAAGAAAAAAATAATCTCTTCTACCTATTATTTAATTAGCATTCTTTTATGTAATATAAGTATTATTGATTATCATTCTCATTTAATGTTAAAAATAATATCTCACCCTATTCCTTATATGAAGGCATAGAAACTGAGAAAAAATTTCAAAACTTATTTATTGATTATCATTCTCAATATAAATCAAAAAAAATAAACTATCTCTTCTCCTCTTCTTTCACCTCTTCCCCCTAACAACACTTTAGTTATAGAAAACCCTTTTCCCTCACTTCCCTTCCAATATTTCCACAACTAAGTCAATCTTAGCCTACTCATAAATTTTTTGTCAACTATATTACGTATAAAATTTTTAATATCTGAATTTCTCTATATGTGGCTTTTTCTACAAAAAAAGAGACTTTCTATTATAGAAAGCCTCTTTTCTCTATTTTTCTACAGCAATTTCCTGCTTTTGAAACTTAGAAACTATATAACCAAATCCTATACCGATTATGCCTGGAACTAACCAACCAATTCCTACACTATATAATGGAATCTTATCTAAAATAGGTGCTAGCGCTGCAATTTGAAGGTTTGCATTGTGTAACCCATCAAAGAAACTTATTGCAAATGCTCCTACAATCCCGCCCACATACATCGCTAATGGAAGACGAACGTAGTTTTCAACAAGTGATAATACGATAAGTACGATTCCAATTGGATAAATGGCGATTAAGATTGGTAATGCTAATACATTTAACTGAGTTAACCCAAGGTTTGCTACCATAAATGCTAATACACAGAAAATGAAAACGACTTTTTGATAAGAAAGCTTTGGTAATAAGGAAGAGAAGTAATCACCACAAGCTGCAACAATACCTACAGAAGTTGTTAAACATGCTGCTGTAATTGCGATCCCTAGTAATAAAGTTCCGTAGCTACCAAATAAATGATTCACGACATTTGTTAAAATAATTCCTCCGTTTGCGCCCATTCCAAGCGATACACTAGAAGCTCCAAGATACGCAAGCGCTAAATATACAAGTAGTAAACCAAGTGCTGCAATAAATCCTGCAAAGATTGTTACTTTTGCAATACTATTTTTATTTGTAATGCCTTTTTCTTTTAACGCATGAATTACAACATTTCCGAAAACAAGTGCTGCAAGTCCATCTAAAGTTAAATATCCATCAATAAATCCTTTGAAGAGAGGAGCACTATACGCTTCTGTCGGTGCACCAAATTCTCCAATTGGTGTAATAAGTGCTTTACCTACGATAATTGCAATAACTGCTAATAATATTGGAGTTAGTACTTTACCAATACGCCCCACTAATTTCGAAGGATTTAAAGCTAAATAGAAAGTGACTGCAAAGAAAATAAGTGTAAAGATAACAAGTGGATATGACTGACCAGCTATCTCACTTGGTAAAAACGGTGCAACACTCATCTCATAAGCTACTGTTCCTGTACGCGGCACACTTACAAATACGCCTAAACATAAATAAATTGCAGTGATAAAAACAAGTGCGAATATAGGATGTACACGTCCTGCTAGCTCATTAATATCTCCCTTTAAAGCTATAACAATTACTCCTAATAAAGGTAGTCCAACCCCTGTTACGATAAAACCAAACAGCGCGATCCATACGTCCGTTCCAGCACCTTGCCCTAACGCTGGTGGAAAAATCATATTGCCTGCACCAAAAAACAGTGCAAATAACATTAAACTTATTGCAAACATCTCTGAAAACTTTAAAGATGATTTCATTTCTACTAACCTCCTAAAATAATTAATTGACAAAATATTCTGATTTTAAATCCGTCACATATCCTCTTTCAAGCATACTTCCCCGTAAAAGAACGCAAAAAACACCCGTCCCTAACAAAGGGACGAGTGTTGAAATCGTGGTTCCACCCTTATTCTAATAAAATGAATTTATAGCAAAATAAGCTCATTTTATAGCTCGTGTAAATTGATAACGGTTTTATCCGTCAAGAATTACAATGCATCATGTATGCAGTTCACTCTTGAAGTTTAGAGGTGGTAAGCTTGTCTTTTCGTATTAGGAAGCTCACAGCCTAAGGCTCCCCTCTCTGAGAATCGTAAAATACAACTCATGTCCTCATCATTACTTTTATAAAATATCTTGTCGAAACTTGTTGTTTTTTATTATATGGGCTATTTTTTAAAAAATCAATAGTTTTATTTTTTCTGACAAAAAAATATAGGGAGAAAATTTTTCCTCCCTATAACTGCCCTTTTAATATCTCTAATTCCTCAGTTGCAATGTTCCGCCATTTTCCTACTCCAAGCTCATTTAGCTCTATATTCATAATGCGCACTCGCTTTAGCTTTATTACAGTAAATCCGAAAGCACGACTCATTCTACGAATTTGCCTGTTCATTCCTTGCGTTAAAACGATACGAAATGTTGATTGATCGACTCTCGTCACTTTGCACGGCTTCGTCATACCATCTTTAATCTTTACACCGCTGGACATCTCATCAATAAACCAGTCCGTAAAAGGTTTATCGACTGTGACAACATATTCTTTCTCGTGTTCGTGATCACCGTGTAAAATTTGATTGGCAATCGCGCCATCATTCGTTAATAAAATAAGTCCTTCTGATGCTTTATCTAATCGCCCAACTGGAAAGATTCGCTCTGGGTAATTGATATAATCAATAATATTATCTTCAATATGATCAGCTGCTGTACAAGTAATTCCGACTGGTTTATGGAATGCGATATACACCTTTTCTTTCTCTTCTTTCGCAATAACCTGTCCATCAATCGTTACAACATCACCATCGCTCACAAGTGCACCGTGCGTACATATTTCGCCATTAATAGCCACGCGTCCAGCTTTAATAAGGCGGTCTGTTTCACGTCTTGAGCATGATTTTGCTTCGCTTATGTATTGGTTGATTTTCATGTTTTATTCCTTTTCATATATAATAAAAACGTCAATCTATGGCAATATCATTATGCCACGATTGACGCTTTTTCACTTCACAAAAACAACTAAATAAATAACCCCAATCACCAAAAATATTCCACAACAAGCTAACAATACTTTTGCAAGTTTGTCCATAAACATATAATGGTTTCCCCTTTGTTTCGTTGTTTGCTATTTTAATTCGACAACTGTTACGCCTAGGCCTCCCTCGCCCATGTCACCGTAACGGTAATTCTTCACGCCGCGATGCTTCTTCAAGTAATCTTGTACACCTTGGCGAAGCGCTCCTGTTCCTTTACCGTGAATGATTGATACACGAGGATAACTTGCAAGCTGGGCATCGTCTAAATATTTTTCAACGCGCATCATTGCATCTTCATAACGTTCACCGCGAAGATCAAGTTCCAATGAAACGTGGTAATCTCTACCCTTCACACTTGCGACTGCTTTTTTCTCTGTTTGCTTCGGTGTGTTAATGTATTCCATGTTAGATTCTTTTACTTTCATCTTCAGAATACCGATTTGTACGCTCCACTCTGTATCACTTACTTTTTCAAGTAATTGACCCTTTTGACCGAACGTTAATACTTTTACTTCATCACCTGCGCGTAACTGTTGTTTCGGCGCAGTGTTTTTCACGTTTACTTTTTGTTTCTTCACAAGCTCTGGCGCTGTTCCTTCTAGACGGCTCTTCGCTTCAATAAGCTCATGGTCTTTCACATTTACAAGCTGTGCTTTACGCAATTGACGAAGTTCTTGAATAATCCCTTCTGCTTCTTTCTTCGCAGCTTCGACTTTTTCTTCCCCTTCTTTTTGCGCTTTTAATAGTTTTTCATCACGCTCATCGTTAAACTCAATAATTTGACGTTGCAACTCACGATGAAGTTTCTCAGATTGTTTGCGAAGTGCCTCTGCTTCGTTCCAGTCACGCTCTGCGTTTTTCTGGCTTTCTTCTAACTTCGCAATCATATTTTCAATTTTATTTGTATCTGTACTAATATGGTTACGTGCTTGGTCAATAACGCGATCAGATAATCCAAGGCGCTTCGAAATTTCAAAGGCGTTACTGCGACCTGGTACACCGATTAATAATTTATAAGTTGGACTTAATGTATTTACATCAAACTCAACACTCGCATTAATAACTTGCTCACGGTTGTATCCGTATGCTTTTAATTCTGGGTAATGCGTCGTAGCAACAACGCGAGCACCGCGGTTACATACTTCATCTAAAATCGAAATTGCTAGTGCAGCACCTTCTTGCGGGTCTGTTCCAGCACCTAATTCATCAAATAAAACTAAGCTTTCAAAATCAGCTTTTTCTAAAATATCTACAATGTTCACCATATGTGAGGAGAACGTACTTAAGCTTTGTTCAATCGACTGCTCATCACCGATATCAGCAAAGATATTTTTAAATACACAAATCTCTGACTCATCCATTACTGGAATGTGAAGACCAGATTGCGCCATTAATACACAAATACCAACTGTTTTCAGCGTAACTGTTTTACCACCTGTATTCGGTCCTGTAATAACAATTGTTGTGAAATCTTTACCTAGCATAATGTTATTTGGCACAATAATTTCTGGATCGATTAGCGGATGACGAGCTTGTCTTAAATCCATATAACGCTCGTTATTTACAATTGGTTTCGTTGCTTTAATTCGTTTCGCATAAAAAGCTTTCGCAAAGATGAAATCAAGATTTGCAACTACTTCTACGTTTGATAAAACGATATCGGCTTCTACTGCCACTTCTTCTGTTAACATTAATAAGATGCGTTCAATTTCTTGTTTTTCTTTCACTCGTGCTTCTTGTAGTGCATTATTTAATTCTACAATTACTTGTGGTTCAATAAATAATGTTTGTCCAGAAGCAGATTGGTCGTGAACAATACCGCCATATACGCCGCGGTATTCTTGTTTTACTGGGATTACGTAACGTTCATTACGAATTGTTACAATCGAGTCAGACAGCATCTTTTGCGCGTTTGAAGAACGCGTCATATTTTCTAACTTTTCACGAATACGGCTTTCCGCAGTACGAATTTGAGTACGAATACCACGCAGTTTATCACTCGCACTATCGACTACTTCACCGCCATCACCGATGCAATTTGTAATTTTCTTTTCTAACTCATATAAAGATACAATTTGAGCGACATGAGTTTCTAAAATCGGAAGCTCGACACCGTTATCAGCCATATCTTCAATGAAACGTTTCATATTACGACTACCATACATCGTATTCGCAATATCAAGTAGTTCATTCGGGCTTAACATACTTCCAATCTTTGCACGCTTCACATTCGAGCGAATATCCGTAATGCCACCTAATGGTGCACTACCTTTTAAACGAATGACTTTCGCTGCTTCATCCGTTGTATCTTGCATTTCTACAATTTCTTCAAAATCAGTGCTCGGCACTAAATTCTTCACTTTATCACGGCCAAGTGAAGAGGCTGTATGTTCAAGTAATTGTTCTTTTACTTTATTGTATTCTAATACACGCAACGTTCTTTCTAACATGTTGCAGGTCCCCCTTGTGTTACTTATTACGTTTAATATAGTCTAATAAACGTTCAATATCCCATGTGTTAATCACGTTATCTTTTTGAATCCAACCTTTACGTGCTGCAGCGACACCTGTTTCCATATCTTCTAACATTTCAAGTGTATGAGCATCCGTATTAATCGCTACTTTTACACCAGCATCTTGTGCTTGTTTTAATAATTTCGCGCTTAAATCTAGACGGTTCGGATTCGCATTTAATTCTAAAACTGTATTTGTCTCTTTTGCGAGTTCAATTAATAAATCTGTATCTACATCATAACCCTCACGGCGCCCGAGAAGACGTCCTGTCGGATGGGCAATCATTGTGACATGTTTATTCTCAAGTGCAGTACGCAGACGCTTCATAATCGTTTCACGGTCTTGTGAGAAGCTAGAGTGAATCGCTCCAATGACATAGTCTAATTCTTCTAATACTTCATCATCAAAATCAAGAGAGGCATCTGGTAAAATGTCCATTTCAATTCCGCGTAAAATTGTAATGTCTGGATACTTTTCATTCATACGTTCAATTTCTTTCGCTTGCTCACGAAGACGCTCTTTCGTTAAACCATTCGCTACTTTCAAATATTGCGAGTGATCAGTAATCGCCATAAACTTGTATCCACGAGCACGGCACGCTTGTACCATTTCTTCAATAGAAAAAGCACCGTCACTCCAAGTTGTATGCATATGTAAATCACCTTGTATATCGGAAAACTGAATTAAGTTCGGATACTCTTTAATTAATTCAATTTCTTTTCCATCTTCACGCACTTCTGGCGGAATAAATGGCAGACCGAAATGAGCGAAGAAGTCTTCTTCAGTCTCAAATGTTTTCACTTCACCTGTTTCCAAGTTCTCTACACCGTATTCACTAATTTTCTCGCCTTTATCTTTTGCGATTTGACGCATTTTTACGTTATGGTCCTTTGATCCTGTGAAATGGTGAAGAGTTGTAATAAACTCTTCTGGTTTTACTAAACGAAAATCGATTGAAATATCATATTCATATTGAAGGCGGACAGAAACTTTTGTATCTCCACTTGCGATTACTTCAATCATATTATCGAATTGTAGTAAATGCTCACGTACCGCTGCTGGTTCTGTCGTTGCAATGATAAAATCTAAATCTTTCACTGTCTCACGAACACGGCGTAAGCTACCAGCGCGAGAGAAACGAATTACTTCAGCAATATTCGACAATTTCTCCTCTATTTCCCCGGCAATAGGCAATACCATCGCAATTGGTAAACGCTCTGGACGAGAGCCTACTTGATCGATTGCTTCTAATATTTTCTCTTCTGTCTTCTTACCGAAACCTGCTAAAGCCTGTACTTTATTTTCCTCACAAACAGCTTTTAGCGATTCCATATCAACAACACCAAGTTCTTTATATAACTTAGCCACCTTTTTACCACCAAGTCCTGGTAGTTTTAATAACGGCAATAAGCTACTTGGTACTTCTTTCTCAAGTTCTTGCAATACTTCAGATGTTCCCGATTCTATATATTCTTGAATAACGGCTGCTGTTCCTTTTCCGATTCCTGGAATCTTTGTGAAATCTTCAATTTCAGAAAGACTACGATCGTCACTTTCTAATGCTGCTGCCGCTTTACGAAATGCAGATATTTTAAATGGATTCGCACCCTTTAGTTCCATAAAAAGCCCGATTGTCTCTAATAATTTGATAACTTGTTTTTTATTTACTTTCATCATTGCCCCGCCTTTCTTTCATAGAAAAAAACTTCTCTTTCCGAAAAAAGAGAAGTTATACTCTGCTACCTGTCTGCCATAGTTCCTTCACCTTTTCAGATAGAATCGGTGTATCGTCTACAATTATTTTGCTAATTGATGATTTTTGTAATGGTGTTTGTACTTGTTCAATCGGAAGAATATTTCCAATGATAATTAAGACAAACAAAATAATATATACTTCTAAAAATCCGAGGATTGCCCCCGCAAACGCATTTACTTGCTTTAAAACCGGTATTTCTGCAAACATATTTAACAAATTACCAAGTAATGAAAGTGCAATTTTAGTGATAATAAACAATATGATAAACGCAAGCGCTTGATAAAATACTGTCTCAATATTATTTGCATCAATCCATTCTGGAACAGATACGTTTTTATCAAATGGATACGGAATAAATTTCGCAAGTGCTGGCGCTAAATCTTTACAGTACCAGTATGCAACAAGGTATGCGATAATAAAGCTTGTTAACTTTACAAGTTGCAGAATAAACCCTCTGCGTAAGCCGAGGAAAAATCCCATAACAAGCAGTAAAATGATAATAATATCAATCATGTTATTCCATTCCTTTTTTTGTCATACTTTCTTTCAATTTCTCATGTTCTTCTTTTAATTTTATGTAATCGTGTATGACGTTTACCGCCGTCAATACCGCTAGTCTACTCGTGTCAAGCGAAGGATTCTTGGCATTGAGTTCGCGCATTTTATCATCCACAATCGCTGCTACCATGCGGATATGACTTGTACTTTCATCGCCAACAACTGAATATTGTTGACCATAGATTTCTACATTAATTCGACTTTTCTTTCCCTTTTGTTGTGACAACTCACCGGCCTCCAATCACGTACAGAATCCTAAAGTTTATCATACCATGAACCTTCATAATATGGAAACAGAAAGAACAATCCGATATGATAAAAATAACAATATAAAAAAAGGGGTGACCATTATGTCAAATTCTATCGTAATTCTAACAAATTCTACAGTAATTGAAGACATGAAACAACAATATAAACATTCGCTTAGCCCGAAAACTCCGCAAGGCGGGATCTTCATGGCAAAGGTACCATCTTGCACGATTACAGCGTATAAATCTGGAAAAGTAATGTTCCAAGGAGGCCGCGCTGAAGCAGAAGCTTCTCGTTGGCAAACTGTCTCTCAAACACCGAAAACAGCTGTGACAAAATCTGTTGATTCCCATCGTTATGCTCCGCCTGCTTCCATCAGTACAATGTCTATTGTAGGGTCTGATGAAGTTGGTACGGGAGATTTCTTTGGACCGATGACAGTCGTTGCTGTATATGTGGATGCAAAGCAAATTCCACTACTAAAAGAACTTGGTGTAAAAGACTCTAAAAACTTAAATGACGATCAAATTACTGCCATTGCGAAACAACTTCTACACGTTGTTCCTTACAGCTCCCTTGTCCTTCATAATGAAAAATATAACGAGCTATTTGATAAAGGAAACAACCAAGGTAAGTTAAAAGCTTTACTACACAATAAAGCTATTACAAACTTATTAGCTAAAATGGCACCTACAAAACCTGAAGGCGTCTTAATCGATCAATTCACACAACCTGATACATACTATAAATATTTAGCAAAACAAAAACAGGTACAGCGTGAAAATGTTTATTTCGCTACGAAAGGTGAAAGCGTCCATTTAGCAGTAGCCGCTGCTTCTATTTTAGCTCGCTACTCATTCGTAAAACAGTTTGACGAACTAAGTAAAAAAGCTGGTATGCCACTTCCAAAAGGTGCTGGTAAACAAGTTGATATCGCCGCTGCTAAATTAATTCAAAAGCTTGGTAAAGAACGATTACCTGAGTTTGTGAAACTGCATTTCGCTAATACAGAGAAGGCGTTTCGCTTATTAAAATAGTATCGACAAAAACAGGAGCCTACAAACTCCTGTTTTTTGTTTCACCCTACTATTGTCCTTGTAATTATGTCACAACATAAATATACATATTATTAAAATTAAAGAAGATAATTCCTATTACTATTTCTATAAATGATTCTAAACATCTTACTAGGTAATCCCATGAAAGACAATTCAAAATTAGGGAGAATATCCAACTATTAAGTGAGCAACAGGAGTTCCAAAATTTAATCGAAAGATATGGTAGATCATTCCTATTAAATTTTCGGATTCGAAAATTTATCGTGAAACACGATGCACAACAAGCTACAACATTTCTGTGAGGAATTTGAATTCATGATTAGAAGAAAAGGATTGTTTACATAAGGAGGGAATTCATATGGACGCTGTGAAAGTTAAAAAATTATTATATGTTTTCATACACCTCGTAGGTCCACTTTCTTACTTCATTATTTCTACTGTTTGGGGCACTTTCTTCACTACTAAATCCACATTCGAAAACATATCTGATAGCCTTAGCGTTATGGCCATCTATTACGTGTTCATAAGTTTACTGTGGTTTTTCTATTTCGATCGATTAGACAAAGACATAAATAAGATTACAAAAGAAATTAACGATAATATGATGTAACACATAACAAAGGAGAGCCCTTAAGACTCTCCTTTGTTATGTTAGCTTCGTTTCTGCTTCTTATTAGATGAAGGTACTTTATGAGAACCTGTTTCATGTGTCGTCGTTCCTTGTCCTTCTACTTCTGGAGAACCTAGGCCCGATCTTGAATGATCTTTTTTCACTTTTTTACTCATTTATATTCACCCCTTCGCGTTACTTTTTGCTACAGGGTAATAAACTATGCAAAATAAAAAGCGAGAGGAAATCCTCTCGCTTTTTTCACATTTTAGAACTCAGAAGAACCTGGAGTTCTTGGGAATGGAATTACGTCACGGATGTTAGCCATACCAGTGATGTACATTAGGAAGCGCTCGAAACCTAGACCGAATCCAGCGTGTTTTGTACCGCCGTATTTTCTAAGTTCTAAGTACCACCAGTAGTCCTCTTCGTTCATACCTAATTCTTTAATTCTGTCTACTAAAACGTCCATTCTTTCTTCACGTTGACTTCCGCCGATTAATTCGCCGATGCCAGGAACTAGAAGGTCAGTAGCAGCTACTGTTTTTCCATCTTCATTCATACGCATGTAGAACGCTTTAATGTCTTTCGGGTAGTCAGTTACGAATACAGGGCGTTTGAAGATCTCTTCTGATAAGTATCTTTCATGCTCTGTTTGTAAGTCAATACCCCATTCTACTGGGTATTTGAAGTCAGCACCTGATTCTTGAAGTACTTTAATTGCTTCTGTATATGTGATGCGACCGAAGTCAGAGTTAATCACGTTGTTCATACGCTCTAGAACTGTTTTATCAACGAAGCTGTTGAAGAAGTCCATTTCTTCTGGTGCATGCTCTAATACATATTTCATTGCATATTTCAGCATATCTTCTGTAAGATCCATTACATCGCCTAACTCAGCGAATGCAATCTCAGGCTCAACCATCCAGAACTCAGCAGCGTGGCGAGTTGTGTTTGAGTTTTCCGCACGGAATGTAGGTCCGAATGTATATACATCACGGAATGCTAATGCATACGCTTCAGCGTTCAGCTGTCCACTTACTGTTAAGTTTGTTTCTTTACCGAAGAAGTCTTTTGATTCATCAACTTTTCCGTCTTCACCTTTTGGTACGTTATTTAAATCTTGCGTTGTTACGCGGAACATTTCGCCAGCACCTTCTGTATCACTACCAGTGATGATTGGTGTGTGGACATGTACAAATCCACGCTCTTGGAAGAACTGGTGAATCGCAAATGCTGCGATAGAACGTACGCGGAACGTTGCAGAGAATGCATTTGTTCTTGGACGTAAGTGAGCGATTGTACGTAAGTATTCAAACGTATGACGCTTCTTTTGAAGTGGGTAATCAGAATCTGATAAGCCCTCGATATCAATTTTTTCTGCTTTAATTTCAAATGGTTGCTTCGCTCCAGGCGTTGCAATTACTTTACCTTCTACTTTCACCGAAGAGCTAAGTGGAAGCTTTGCAATTTCTTTAAAGTTCTCTAATTCTGTATCGAAAACGATTTGAACGCTTTTGAAGAAGCTACCGTCGTTTAATTCGATGAAACCAAATGCTTTTGAATCACGTAAGTTACGAATCCACCCTGATACTTGTACTGTTTGACCTGCATACTTTTCTGTATCTCTATACAAACTTTTTACTAATGTGTTTTCCATAGTGAAATTCTCCTTTGCTGATATATTTAAATACAAAAAAACCTTTCATCCATAAAGGGACGAAAGGTTAAACTTCGCGGTACCACCCAATTTGTCATAAAGACCAACTTTAACTCGTATGTAATACATACTTCCCGGTTTGTAACAGGCCGGATTCCCGTCTAAGTCTACTCTTGAATACAAGATTCAATTTCGGTTAGCAACTCCAAGGTGTTCTTCACATATACCGCCTCATCAGGCTCTCACCGCCCCTGACTCGCTTTGGATTATAGTATATACTACTTTTCCTTATCATCGTCTTTCATTTTGTTAAACTAAAATTAATGTACTACATTCGAGAGAAAGATGCAAGATGCCAGAAAATATATAAGCGATTTTTGTAATATATCGACTTACCGACATCTGTCGACGATTGTGCAATAAAAAAATTGCCGGAATGAATCCGGCAATTTTCTAATTACTTACGTAACTCCGCACCAAATTTCTCTTCTACCGTTGTTAATACACGGTTATGCGCTTCTGTTACTTCTTCATCTGTTAACGTACGTTCTGCATCGAAGTAAGTCATAGAGAATGCAAGTGATTTCTTGCCTTCTTCCATTTTTTCACCTTCGTATAAGTCGAATAGTGTTACGTCTTTCAGAAGTTCTCCGCCAGCTTTAGCAATGACTTGCTTCATTTCACCAGCTTTTGTTTCTTTTGTTACTACAACAGCCATGTCACGTGTCATAGATGGGAAACGTGGAATTGCTGAGTAGTAAGTTTCTTCTGCGTCTGCACCGAATACTTTTACAAGAGATAGTTCGAATACGAATGTATTTTTCACATCTAATTGTTTTTCTGCTTCTGGGTGCAATTGACCGATGAAACCAATTACTTCGCCATCTAATACGATATCAGCTGTACGGCCTGGATGCATACCTTCACGTTTTGCTGGTGCATATGTGATTTGGTTTGAAACGCCAAGTACGTCGAATAGTCCTTCTAGTACACCTTTCATAACGAAGAAGTCTACTACTTTCTTCTCACCTTGCCATGCATGGTGAAGAGCAAGACCTGTCATAACACCTGCAAGGTGTTGTTCTTCTTTCGGAAGTTCTCCTGCTTCTGTTGGTAAGAAGATAGAACCTACTTCGTACAAAGCAACGCTGTCGTTTTTACGAGCAACATTGTATGAAACTGCTTCTAGCAATTGTGGCACTAAGCTTAAACGAAGTTGGCTGCGCTCTTCGCTCATTGGAAGCGCAAGGTTTACAGGTGCTTTTTCGTTTGGCTCAACCATGTATTGTTTCGCTTTGTCAGCGCTTGTTAATGAATACGTGATTGCTTCATATAAACCAGCACCCTCTAAGAAGCGGCGTACTTTACGACGTTTCGTTTGTGCTGATGTTAATTTACCACGAGTCATTGTTCCAGAAGGTAATGTAACTGGAATGTGGTCATAACCGTATAGACGGCCCACTTCTTCTACTAAGTCTTCTGAAATTGTAATATCAGGACGACGTGCTGGTACATTTACATGGAATGTTCCTTCTACTTCTGTGAATGGGAATTTCAAGTTTGTGAACATTGTACCCATTTCACTCGCAGAAATATTTGTACCTAATACACGGTTTACTTTTTCAGCAGTAACAGATACTGTACGCTCTTGTACTTGTAAGTTGTCAGCTTCTACTACACCTTCAAGTGCTTCACCGCCAGCATATTTCGCCATTAAAGCAGCTGCGTGTTGAATTGCTTCAAATGTACGTGTTGGGTCGATTCCTTTTTCGAAACGTGCACTTGATTCACTACGAAGACCTAAGTCTTTTGATGTACGACGCACTGTTTGACCTGCAAAGTATGCAGACTCAATTAGAACGTTTACTGTCTCATTTGTAACTTCAGAATCCGCTCCGCCCATCACACCAGCAACAGCTAAAGCTTTTGTACCGTTTGTAATTACAAGGTGGTGGCTTTGTAATGTACGCTCTTGATCATCTAACGTTTCAATTTTTTCGCCTTCTTTTGCAAGACGAACAACGATTTCTTTTGAACCTAATTTATCGTAATCGAATGCATGTAACGGTTGACCGTATTCCATTAAAATGTAGTTTGTAATATCAACTACGTTGCTAATTGGACGAATACCAGCTGCCATAAGGCGAGTTTGCATCCACATTGGTGATGGACCAATCTTTACGTTTTTAACCATTTTTGCAATGTATAATGGGTTTTCTTCTTTCGCTTCTACACTTACAGAAATATAATCAGAAGTTTTTTCTGCTGTTTCTTGTAATTCGATAGCTGGAAGTTTTACTTCGCGGCCGTAAATAGCAGCCACTTCATATGCAACACCTAACATGTTTAAGCAATCTGCACGGTTTGGTGTTAAGCCAAGCTCAAGTACTTCATCGTGTAAGTTTAAAATTTCAAGTGCATCTGCACCAACTTCAGCGTCACTTGGGAAGATGAAGATACCATCTGCATATTCTTTTGAAACTAACTTTCCATCAATGCCAAGCTCTTGAAGAGCACAAACCATACCGTGAGAAGCTTCACCACGTAGTTTTGCTTTTTTAATTTTGAAGTTACCAGGAAGTACAGCACCAACTTTTGCAACTGGTACTTTTAAACCTTTTGCAATGTTAGCAGCTCCACAAATAATTTGAACTGGCTCTTCTTCACCGATATCGATTAAGCATTTGCTTAATTTATCAGCTTCTGGGTGTTTTTCACATTCTAATACGTGACCAACTACAACACCTTTTACACCTTTATTTAATACTTCAACACCTTCTACTTCAATACCACTTTTCGTGATTTTGTCTGCTAGTTCTTGTGCTGTTACATCTTTAATATCTACATACTCTTGTAACCAACGATATGATACGAACATATTTATCCTCTCCTTCCCTTACGCTCGTTTGAATTGTTGTAAGAAACGTACATCATTTGTATAGAAATGACGAATGTCATCTACGCCGTATTTCAACATTGCGATACGCTCTGCGCCCATACCGAATGCGAAACCTTGATATTCTTTTGAATCATAACCAGCCATTTCAAGTACGTTCGGGTGAACCATACCTGCGCCTAAAATTTCAATCCAGCCAGTTCCTTTACAAGTGCCGCAACCTTTGCCATGACACATCATACAAGAAATATCCATCTCTACAGATGGCTCTGTGAATGGGAAGAAACTTGGACGAAGACGGATTTCACGATCTTCACCGAACATCTTTTTCACGAATACTTGCAGTGTACCTTTTAAGTCACTCATACGAATGTTTTTATCAATTACAAGACCTTCAATTTGCATGAACTGATGTGAATGCGTCGCATCATCATCATCGCGGCGATATACTTTACCAGGACAGATAATTTTGATTGGGCCTTTTTCTTTATTATTTTCCATCGTACGTGCTTGCACAGAAGATGTATGTGTACGTAGTAACGTTTCTTCTGTAATGTAGAATGTATCTTGCATGTCACGTGCTGGGTGATCTTTCGGTAAGTTTAGTGCTTCGAAGTTGTAGTAGTCTTTTTCTACTTCTGTTCCTTCAGCTACTTCATAACCCATACCGATGAATACATCTTCAATTTGTTCAACAACAGCTGTTAACGGATGGTGACAACCTGTTTCAACAGGACGACCTGGTAATGTAACATCAATTGTTTCCGTAGCTAATTTCGCTTCAATTACTGCTTTTTCTAAGTTACCAATTTTGTCTTCTAGACGCGTTTGGATCGCTTCACGTACTTCATTTACTAATGCTCCCATACGTGGACGCTCTTCTGCTGATAATTTTCCCATGCCGCGTAATACTTCTGTAATTGGACCTTTTTTTCCTAAATACGCTACGCGTACGTCGTTTAAGCCCTTTAGCTCTTTCGCTTCTTCAATAAGCTCTAACGCTTTTTGCTTTAGCTCTTTTAAACGTGCTTCCATTTTGGAACCCTCCTAATTTTAAAAATAAAAAAACCTCGCTCCCAAAAAGGGACGAGGTAAATTCGCGGTACCACCCTAAATTGACAGAACAAGTCTGCCCACTCATTAGTTATAACGATCAATTCTGACCGGAACGCCTTTACATATATATGGTCCTGGCGTCAACTCCAGAGGTGAATTCACTTCCGTCTACCATAAGAATGCTTTCAGTCTACGGCATTCTCTCCCTATATGGCGATTTTGTAAGCTACTCTTCTCTATCAACGTTTTTCGTTATTTAACTTTTAATATAATGTACTTCAACTTATTATAAGAAGTTTTTTATTTGTTCGCAACCGGGCTTTGCAAATAATACGTTAAAATCCCTGCTGCAACCGCAACATTTAATGATTCTGCCCCGCCGTAAATCGGAATATACAAGTTTTGATCCGTTTTTGCAAGAATTTCTTGACGTACGCCATTTCCTTCATTTCCAACAATTAATGCAAAACTTCCGGCCGGAGTTACTTCACCATACGGAACTCCATTTTCAAGAGCTGTTCCATATACAGGAACGTTATTTTCTTTTAACTTGTCTACCCATTCTTCTAAGTTCCCTTTTACAATTGGTAAGTGGAAAATAGAGCCTTGTGTAGAGCGGAGTACTTTACTATTGTAAACATCAACACAACCTTCTCCAAGCACAACGGCGTGAATACCAGCTGCATCAGCTGTACGAATAATTGTTCCTAAATTACCTGGGTCTTGCAGGCCATCTAATAAAAGGAATTTCCCATCAGTAAGAGCTACTTCTTTCTCATGCTTCTCACAAACAGCAAATACACCTTGCGTCGTTTCTGTTTCACGAAGTATTTTTACAATCGCCTCAGGCACGATATACATTTCCACATCATTAACTGTCCAATCTTTCGGAAGGTCTGTCTGATCTGAAACGATAAGTTCTGTTACAATTCCTGCCTTCAGAGCTTCCTCGACTAAGTGAAATCCTTCTACAAAAAATAAACCTTTTTTATCGCGTTCTTTTTTCGTTTGCAGCTTTTTCCACTGCTTTACACGCGGATTTTGTACTGAATCAATGTTTTTCATAATATGTATTTCCCTCTCTTCTTGTCTTATCATTATAGCCTATTTTTCATACATATTTACATAAAAAAGAACAAAAACTAACGTCAGTTTCAATTCTGAAGAAGAGGTGAAAGCAATGAGTTTTAATTTACGCGGTGCCGTATTAGCGAATGTATCTGGTAATTCACAAGATCAATTACAAGAAACAATTGTCGATGCAATTCAAAGCGGTGAAGAAAAAATGCTTCCAGGTCTTGGCGTTTTATTTGAAGTCATTTGGAAAAACGCTGATGAAAATGAAAAGCACGAAATGTTAGAAACACTAGAGCAAGGATTAAAAAAATAAGCAATTTGAAAATCACCTTCGCATAAGCTAAGGTGATTTTTTTACGAAAAAAATTTTTCTTCTCCTAAACATTTCTACTTTACTAACGAACTATGATGGAGTACAATGTTCAAAATACATTTAAACCGATCGATTTTTCTTCGTATACATCATTAGATAAAAGGAGTGAATGTTTTATGCACCGTATTACGCTTGAACAAGTTTTTAAACATCACATTACACAAAAATACGTAAACCGTTCTGGAATGGTCCACGCGATCGCTGTCGCTTACCATGCGTTTCACCTAGCCAAAAAGCATCACGCCTCAGTCGATGCTGCGACAAAAGCCGGTTTCCTTCATGATATCGGACATCATACGTGGTACACAGGCGGCGAATGGGACTATGACTTATATAAAAAGAATGATATCCATGCAATTAAAGGTGCTGAAAGAGCACATAAATTGCTTATTAGATTAGGAGAACATCCAAAACTAGCAAAAGAAATTTCTATCGCAATTCTTCTTCATACAGATTCTTTCTTAGTAGAACAAGAAATTGAAAGAACATCTCTTCAAAACATTATTAAATGGGCAGACGAAGCAGATGAAGAACCAGGCGGAGCTCATCATTATAGAACTATTTCTTATGAAAAAGCACTTAAAGCTATTCAGCAATTAGATCGATTGGTAGAGCGTGAATTGCAAATAGAGCAAGCAAAATTGAATAACAAGGCAGAACATAGTTATCAATGAGAAAGAGGCATCACTACAGGGTGATACCTCTTTTATTATTTTATGGAAAATAAACCTTTATCCCGCATTAACGGGCAGTAAGACCCCCACCTCGAAATTCAGCAAAGACGAGGAAGTTAGGTGGAGAATCAACTGCCCGTAAAAGCCCGATTGGTGAGGGCTGATAATCAGTGGGGGATGAACCTCCCCAATGATTAAAGTTTCACTTTATATGTAATATTTAAATGTTACATTCAAAAACATTTTACTTTATAATTAAATATACAAATATAAAAGAGGTGATTTTACAAATGCAACCCGCTACACAGCTTTCTAATGAACAAAAACACTCGATGTCATGGGGACAATTTATTAGCTCTGTTTTATTCGCCTTTTTTGGAACTGGACTTATTACTGTGTTCCTCGCAATGCCATTAACAATTTATACAGCAGGTCTTACAGATAAAAAACAAGTTGCCCTGTATGAATCTATTGCAAATACTGCAAGTACCGTATTACAACTAGCTGTATTGTTATTCTTCATTTTTAAATTCGAACCCGCAAAAAAATTACTACTAAAATCTTTTAACTTTAAAACACTGAAAGAATGGCGCACATACGTATACTTACTTCTTTTCTTCGTTATCAACATCATACTCAATTACATCTTGTTAAATTATGTGTTCCAAGACGCAACAAAGCAGCAATCTTCCGCACTAAGCTTAGACGTCTTTAAGCAATATCAAATATTATTACTTCTCAGCTTTGCAATACTCACACCCATTTTTGAAGAACTTATTTTCCGTGGTTTTATACTTCGCTTCTTCTTAGAACGCTTTCCATTTTGGATTGCAGCCATCGTAACAAGTTTCTTCTTCGGTATCGCTCATACATACTCACTTGGGGTAATGGTAATTACTTTCTTTATGGGATTATTAATGGCCATTTTATGTAAAAAAACAAAGTCCATTATTCCAGCTATGTTATTTCATATTATGAATAACATGTTGGCATTCTTGAGTTAAAAAGAGGTATCATCGCGATACCTCTCTTTACTCTTTTATCATAACTTCAAACTCTTCTGCGGTTAGCGTTTTTGATAATCCGTATCCTTATTACCCATTTCCTTCAATTTATATATACTCATTAATAATATCTAAAATAAACCTTATGTAGTAAAATATAACTTGACTATTATAAAGGAGTTTACATATGTTCAGTATTATTTGGATGGTTATTATGCCACTTCTCTTACTATGCGGAATTGCTAGTGGTATTTTTTTAATTGCAACAGGAATTAAACATCGGAAATTACTTGTTATCTTAATGGGGATTATTTGCTTTTCATTCGTTATAATGCCTTTTATTTTTTTGAACACAGGTATCAATGGAGAAACCGTTCTCCATATTCCACCTGTCCTATATTGGATGCTTTTCTCTCTAGCTGGTTTATTAGCAGGATTGAATGGGGCACGTTCAAAAATTAAGAGTATACGCAACATGGGATTCATTATTTTCTCAATAGGACTGTTTGCAGCTATTTGCTATCAACTCATGTCCATGCCTGATTCAACTTTTATTCGTTAAGGAGTTATTACATATGGAATCTACCGGTTTATTTATTTGGCTTATCTTAGCCCCTATTTTGTTATTATGCGAATTCATCGTCGGCTTTTTTTTAATTATTGCTGGCATGAAGCATCGTAAATTACTTACTATTATAGCTGGTTTAATTAGCATATTACTTATCGTTGTTCCTATCGTTTGTATAGGTTCTGGAATAGATTTAGAGGGGATGGTTCCAATTTCGGGAACTTTATATTGGTGCTTCTTCTCTTTAGCTGGACTATTAGCTATTATAAGCGGCAGGCAAATATCGAGTATTTGTTCTATGGGGACAATTTTGTTTATAACAGGGCTGTGCTCCGTAACTGGTTATCATCTTTTATATGTAACTGCATAAAAAAGCAGGGAAATTAATTCCCTGCTTTTCTATTTTGTTTATTGCCTGATGGTAAGAAGAACGATAACACCCAAGCAATCCCTGCAAGTATCGTTGCAATTAAGAAGGCATCGTTAATACCGTTAATTGCAGATAGCTTTGAAATTTGTCCATATAATAGTTGTGTGCTCATCGCGTCTCCTGCTTGAGCTGATCCAGCTAAGGCCGCTAAGCTTTGACCCATGCCGTGTACTTTATCAACTAAAATTGGGTTTGATGTTGTTAACATGTTGCCGTAATCTGCTACGTGAGCAGTCGTTTGTTGCGTCATAAGTGTAATTAAAATCGCTGTTCCGATTGAACCCGCTACTTGTCTTGACGTATTTTGCGTTGCTGTACCGTGAGAAATTAATTTCATCGGCAGCGCGTTCATACCAGCTGTCATAATTGGCATCATAATGAATGACATACCAATTGAACGTATAATATAATCCGTCATAATAACGCTATACGGTGTATCCATCGATAATTTTGTAAATTCATATGTCGCATACGTCGTAATTGCCAATCCAATTATCGCTAATGGACGAATGCCATATTTATCGAATAATTTACCCGCCACTGGTCCCATGATCCCCATAATTAATGATCCTGGAAGAAGTAGTAAACCAGATTCAATTGGCGTAAAGCCACGAATGTTTTGCAGATATACTGGAAGCAATAACATACCTCCGAATAATGCCATCGTAACGATTGCGTTAATTACTAAAGTAAAAGTAAATACTGGATATTTAAATACTTGTAAATCAAGCATTTTATTGTCCGTTGTTAACTCTCTCCAAATAAATAACGCTAAACCAATTACACCGATAACAAGTGAAATAATGACTTCTGCACTAGTCCAACTATTATTTCCAGCTTCACTAAATCCGTACAATAAGCTTCCTAGTCCAATACTTGAACTAACCACACCGAATATATCTAATTTCGTTTTAGACACTGGCTGAGCTAGTGTAAAGAATTTTAAAGATAGAAACGTAATAATTAAACCAATAATAAACATCGCATAGAACATTAAGTTCCAGCTATAGTTTTCAATCACCCAACCTGTTACAGTTGGTCCGATAGCTGGCGCTAAAATCATCGCTACACCTAGTAATCCCATCGCCGCTCCGCGTTTATGAGGCGGGAATAACGTCATAAAGATATTCATACCAACCGGCATTAAAATACCTGCACCAACTGCTTGAATTACGCGACCTGTCATCATCATTGTAAAGTTTCCTGAAGTAGCACAAATGATAGATCCTACCGTGAAGAATAACATTGCTGCTACGAATAATTTACGATACGTAAATCGTGAAACTAAAAAGGCACTAATCGGTACTAAAATACCATTTACAAGCATGAAGCCTGTAATTAACCATTGTGCTGTTGAAGTTGATACATTAAATTCATTCATTAACGGAGGTAATGCAACGTTAATGATTGTTTGGTTTAAAATAGAAACGAACATGCCGAGAATTAATACAGCTACAACTGCTTTTACGTTCACATTCTCTACAGGCATAGACATTTGTTTTTTCGGCACTTCTTTTTCTTGTTTTACTTCTTCTTGCTTTCCTGTTTCTAACTCAACTACATTAGAAATTTCCAATTCTTGCTTTCGTTCAATTTCTTTCTCTTCTGTTTCAACTTTACTTACTTCTATTTTACTTACGGCTGGGACTTGTTCTTCTCCCATTTTCGTTTTTTTCTTTCGTAAAAGACGATTTACAAGGAAGAAGACGATTATACAAAATAGTGCATATCCTGCAATTACAATTGAGGACATCTCATCTCCCCCTTACTTATGAATACGAACTGTCACATTCATGCCAGGAACAATATTTACTGATTTGCTATGATCTAAAGAAATTTTAACTGGTACTACTTGTGTTACTTTCGTATAGTTCGCTGTTGCGTTGCTTGATGGCAACATAGAGAATGTATTAGCTGTTGTTAAGCCAACTTGTTCTACTTTTCCTGTTAACGTTGTATCTGGGTATGCATCTACATACACATCTACATCTTGACCTTTTTGAACATCATCAACATCTGTTTCTTCAATGTTTGCTGTTACCCATAAATTGTTCATATCAAATGCATAAGCAATCGGGCTACCTGCTCCAACGAAAGCATTTGTTGTTGCGTTTGATTGTACAACTGTTGCATTTTGTGGAATTGTTACATCTACTGTTTGTTCTCCATTAGCTGCCGCTACAGTAACAGTACCTAATTTATCGTTCTCATTATAATTTTTTCCTACTTCAGCTTTCCAGTCAGTTAGTTTACCTGCTACTGGTGAAGCAACCGGAATTACCTTTCCATCAATCTTTGCATTGTCTGTTTTTAAGTAATTTTCCGTTTGATTGTAATAGTAATAACCGCCAATACCGCCGCCAACTAGTACAATTAATGTGATAATGTTGATAATTACCATTCTTCGAAACTGATTCATTGCATTCCTCTCCTTATATCGCATATAATTTTTTTCTAAACTATTTATGCCCTTATTGTTTAGATTGTTTAATTGTTAATTATATTAACCTTTTAACAAAAAAATCACACCATCTGCAGCGTAAATCGAAATTTATCTACCTGCGAGCGGTGCTGATTTCTGAAGGACTATCGTTTATAATTATAAATAATTATTTTGAATCTACAACCGACAATTTACGTATGAAATGTCGTTTAAACAACAATATAATACCAATATGTTGTTTAAGTACAGAAAATTAAACGAGGGGAAATAAAAATGTCTATTAAAAATACAAATGATCCACGTGTAAAACGGACGAGACAACTCATACAGGATGCTTTTGTCGCTTTAGTAGGCGAAAAAGGTTTTGAAAATGTTACTGTTCAACATATTGCAGAACGCGCTCCTGTAAACCGCGCTACATTTTATAGCCATTACCACGATAAATATGACTTACTAGACAAAAGCATTGAAGAAATGTTAGAAAAGCTAACTGAAGTAATTAAACCGAGAAATAGAAATAAAGAAGATTTCCAACTAACATTTGATTCGCCACATCCAAGTTTTTTGGCCTTGTTCGAACATATTGCAGAAAACACTAACTTCTATAACGTCATGCTTGGTGATAAAGCTGCCGGAAACTATACGTATAAGATGATGAAAGCAATTCAAACGCATTTAACATTAAGCCTCTCTATTTCACAACCTAACGATGAAAAACTAATGGTTCCACGCGATATTCTCATTAGTTATGTTACTGGTGCCCATCTAGGGATGATTATGTCATGGCTTAAAAGAGGAATGATATATACCCCGCATTTTATGGCGATGCAATTAACTCGTTTAATTATTTTAGGCGCTCATACTGCAGCGGGATTAGAACGGCCTTTTTAAAACATAAAAAAGCGAAGGAGAATCTCCTTCGCTTTTTCTATTAATTAAATGTAATGTTATGTACAGCCTCTTTATCAAGACGTTTAATAACTTCTACAATTAACTTCACTGCATTTTCATAATCATCACGATGTAACATTGCCGCATGAGAATGGATATAGCGCGTTGCAATTGTAATTGCCATAGAAGGAATACCATTTACAGCAATGTGAATCGCACCCGCATCCGTTCCTCCGCCCGCTACTGAATCATATTGATAAGGGATTTGTAATTCATCAGCAACATCAACTACGAAATCACGTAAACCTGTATGTCCAATAACAGAAGCATCATATAAAATGATTTGTGGTCCATCGCCCATTTTACTTTGTGCTTCTTTTGACGTTACACCCGGTGTATCTCCAGCGATACCAACATCTACTGCGAACGCGATATCTGGTTTAATATAATTCGCAGATGTTTTTGCACCACGAAGACCAACTTCTTCTTGTACAGTTCCAACGCCGTATACAACGTTTGGATGCTTTTCATCTTTTAGTTGTTTTAATACGTCAATTGCAATTGCACAACCGATTCGGTTATCCCACGCTTTTGCAAGTAACATTTTTTCATTCTTCGTCACTTGGAATTCAAAGTACGGTACAACTTGATCTCCTGGTCGTACGCCCCACTCCATCGCTTCTTCTTGGCTAGAAGCACCGATATCGATGAACATGTCTTTAATTTCAACTGGCTTTTTACGAGCTTCTGGAGGTAAAATGTGCGGTGGTTTTGAACCAATTACACCTGTTACATCTCCTTTACGCGTTACAATCGTCACGCGCTGTGCAAGCATAACTTGTGACCACCAGCCACCAACCGTTTGGAAGCGAAGGAAACCTTTGTCATCGATTTGTGTAATCATAAATCCAACTTCATCTAAATGACCTGCAACCATAATTTTCGGACCGTTTTCTTCCCCTACTTTTTTCGCAACTAAACTCCCTAAATTATCAGTAGAAAGTTCGTCCGCAAACGGCTCGATATATTTCTTCATTACTTCACGTGGTTCACGTTCGTTACCAGCAATACCACGTGCATCCGTTAATTCTTTTAGCATTGTCAATGTCGCGTCTAATTTTGTCATTGCCAACACCCTCCTTTTTCTTCAGTCAATTCATTATACAATAATTAAATTGAAATATTCAAAAATTAAATTAGTATCCTTGTGTTTGACGCTGATGATTTACCTCATTTTTATCTAAATATGCTTTTTCAATCTCTTCTTGCTCAAATTCAAGTGCTTGTCCAAGTCGAAGATAGCTCGTAAATAATTCAATATAGTTTGTAATAGATGGTTGATCTGTAAAACGAATTACTTTCGCATATGTGTCTAAGAAAATTTCCACTTGTGTTTTATTCGTTTGTGCACATTTATAGAATAAGAAGTTTTTATCAATACCTAAATCAATTCCGATTGATAAAATAAAATGCAAACCATCTACGTATTCTTCTAATATTACTTCACGTTCCGAAGCTGGTTTGTTGCTCCAATATTTAAAACAACGTGTTTCATTTGCAAGTTCACCAATTTCTACAAGAAGAGCTAACATTTTTTCTTTTAACAATTTTTTCGGTTGTAAGTCATGTTCTTTTGCAATACGGTCATCTAATTCTTTTTGTAATTTAAATAGTTGTAGTAAGTCCATTCTATTGTCCTCCTCCAACATCGCATTTTACGCAACAATGTTGTTTCATCTCAAAGTTCATTATTATGTTTCAGTTCTTATGAATAAGTCAGCTATCTACCTCTTTATAAAATAGCTTGTCCTTAATTTGCAAATACGTTTCAGTCATCACTCTTAAATTGTTCATCTGATGAAAGTTCCATATCATCTTTCCATTATAGCAGTGTCGTTTCGGCTAGGAAAGATACTCTTCTTTCCAAACGTGCATAATTAAAAAAAGCCAGGAGGATTCTCCTGACTTCATATGTATATTCTTCTATATCACTATAGTTTTTATGTTGATTTTGTCATATCGATAACAACACATCCGTTAATCTTTAGAACTTCAAACTTCTCTCTGAACACAAACAAAAAAACCTTAGAAGAAAATTCTTCTAAGGTTTCAACTAATTAATTAGTTAATGTTGTTTTTTGCAACTGTTGCTAATTCAGCGAAAGCTTTTTCGTCATGAACAGCTAAGTCAGCAAGCATCTTGCGGTTAACTTCGATGCCAGCATTTTTAAGACCGTGCATTAAGCGGCTGTAAGAAAGACCATTCATACGAGCTGCTGCGTTGATACGTGTAATCCATAATTTACGGAAGTCACGTTTCTTTTGACGGCGGTCACGGAATGCATACATTAGAGATTTCATAACCTGTTGGTTAGCAACCTTGAATAATGTATTTTTTGAACCGTAGTAACCTTTTGCTAATTTAATTACTTTTTTACGACGTTGACGAGTAACTGTACCACCTTTTACTCTTGGCATAATATTACCTCCTAATTGTTCTATATATCAGCCGAACTTATTTTAAGTTGTCAAGCATTTGACGAATGCGTTTGAAGTCACCAGCGCTTACTACACCAGCTTTACGTAGTTTACGTTTAGCTTTTGTAGATTTGTTAGCGAATAAATGGCTTGTGTAAGCGTGAGAACGTTTCAGTTTACCTGATCCAGTCTTTTTGAAACGCTTTGCAGCGCCGCGATGAGTTTTTTGTTTAGGCATAGGTATTTCCTCCTCTATCTATTACTTATCGTTTTTCGGTGCTAAAACTAAGAACATACTGCGTCCTTCCATTTTAGGCTTAGATTCAACTGTACTAACTTCAGCACAAGCTTCTGAGAAGCGATCTAAAACACGTTGACCGATTTCTTTATGAGTAATGGCACGTCCTTTAAAGCGAATTGACGCTTTAACCTTGTCGCCTTTCTCTAAAAACTTGATAGCATTACGAAGTTTTGTGTTAAAGTCGTGTTCATCAATTGTTGGACTTAAACGAACTTCTTTCATGCTAATTACTTTTTGATTTTTGCGCTGCTCTTTTTCTTTCTTCTGTTGCTCAAAGCGGAATTTACCGTAGTCCATAATGCGGCATACTGGCGGTTTCGCATTTGGAGCAACTAATACTAAATCAAGATTAAGATTTGCAGCTAAGTCTAAAGCGTCATTACGAGACTTGATTCCAAGTTGATCGCCATTTGCGCCAACTAAACGTACTTCACGTGCACGAATTTGCTCGTTAATCATCATATCCTTGCTAATAGTAAGCCACCTCCAAGGTTTTCTCAGAACATATTTTGTAGTCATAGAACCCGACAAAAAAAGTGCGGGCATACGACACCCACACTTGTAAAATCTTAAGTAAGAAATACATTTACCTGCTAACTGCGAATGCGTCCATCAGGTGAGAAGCGGGTGCTTCTACTTGTTCCACAAAACAATATTCTATTATCCTTGATGAGTTTATCATAGGACATGACGTCTGTCAAGAAGACGCGATGTGTTTTACTAACAACAAGAAATATTGTAACAAACAACTAACATACTTGCAATACTTTTTTATGATAAGTGTTACATGGTTATTTTTTCTAGTTTTTCTCTTTTATATTACAAAGAAAAGCCGCGGTATACCGCGGCTTTTTCTTATCGTTTTCCTTCTACTTTAATCATATCAACAAAAGCATCTAATGCGATTGTTTCTGATTTTTGTTCACCATATTTACGTACGTTTACGCCGTTTTCAGTTACTTCATTATCACCTACTACAAGCATGTACGGAATTTTTTGCATTTGTGCTTCACGGATTTTGTAACCGATCTTCTCTTCACGAGTGTCTAATTCAACACGGATACCAGCACGACGCAATTCGTCTTGTACTTTCTTCGCATAGTCTAAATGTACTTGCGGAGAAACTGGAATTACTTGTACTTGAACTGGAGCTAACCAAGTTGGGAATGCACCTTTGTATTCTTCAATTAAGAAGGCTACGAAGCGTTCCATAGTTGATACAACACCACGGTGAATTACAACTGGACGATGTTGCTTACCGTCTTCGCCAACATAAGTTAATTCAAAGCGTTCTGGAAGTAAGAAGTCTAATTGTACAGTTGAAAGTGTTTCGTCTTTTCCAAGAGCAGTACGAACTTGAACATCAAGTTTTGGACCGTAGAATGCTGCTTCACCTTCAGCTTCATAGTAATCAAGACCCATTTCATCCATAGCTTCTTTTAACATACCTTGTGCTTTTTCCCACATCTCATCATCCGCATAATACTTTTTAGTATCTGCTGGATCACGATAAGATAGACGGAATGAGTAGTTCTCTAAACCGAAATCTTTGTACACTTCTAGAGTTAAGTTTACAACACGTTTTAACTCTTCTTTAATTTGATCTGGACGAACGAAAATGTGCGCATCGTTTAAAGTCATTCCGCGTACACGTTGTAACCCAGATAACGCACCTGACATTTCATAACGGTGCATTGTTCCAAGTTCCGCAATACGGATTGGTAATTCACGGTAGCTGTGAATATCATTTTTATAAACCATCATATGGTGAGGACAGTTCATTGGACGAAGAACTAATTCTTCATTATCCATTTCCATTGATGGGAACATGCCATCACGGTAGTGATTCCAGTGACCAGAAGTTTCATATAACTCTCTACTTCCTAATACTGGAGTGTATACGTGATCATAGCCTAAGCTTGCTTCTTTATCAACGATGTAACGCTCGATAATACGACGAATTGTTGCACCCTTTGGTAACCAAAGTGGTAAACCTTGTCCTACTTTTTGGCTATTAGTAAATAGTTTTAATTCTTTACCTAATTTACGGTGATCGCGCTCTTTCGCTTCTTCAAGCATACGTAAGTGCTCATCTAATTCTGCTTTCTTAACGAATGCAGTACCGTAAATACGTTGTAACATTTTATTATTGCTATCGCCGCGCCAGTAAGCACCTGCAACGCTTAATAATTTAAACACTTTAATTTTCCCTGTAGATGGAAGGTGAACACCACGGCAAAGGTCGAAGAATTCGCCTTGCTCATAGATTGAAATAACTGCATCCTCTGGAAGATCGTTAATTAAATCTAATTTTAACTCATCACCAATTTCTTCAAAGCGACGAAGTGCTTCTGCACGTGGTACTTCATGACGAACGATTTCTAAGTTTTCGTTCACGATTTTTTGCATTTCTTTTTCGATTTTCTTGAAGTCTTCAACTGTAATTGCTTCTTCCATATCGATATCGTAATAGAAGCCATTTTCAATTACTGGACCAATGCCAAGCTCAAGCTTAACATCTTTATATAAACGTTTTAACGCTTGTGCTAAAAGGTGGGCTGTTGAATGGCGTAAAATATATAAGCCATCTTCAGAATCTAATGTAATAATAGAAACTGCACCATCTTCTTCGATTGGTGTAACAAGATCGATCATCTCATCGTTTAATTTTCCAGCTACAGCTTTTTTCTTTAAGCCTGGGCTAATAGAAGCTGCGATTTCTTCAGTTGTTACGCCTTTTGGAAACTCCTTCACAGCTCCATCAGGGAAAGTAATTTTAACTACATCTGCCATCACTGGTCACTCCTCTTTTTCTCAAAATAAAAAACACTCATCCCGTAAAAAGGGACGAGTGTTGAATTCGTGGTTCCACCCTTGTTCCAATTAACATAATTGTTAATTGCTCAAGTTCAACATAACGGTGTTGTCCGTTAGCAATTACTAGAAAAACCGTTCACTGCTAAAGTTTAGAGGTGGTAAGTAATAATCCCGTACTAGGAAGCTCACACCCTAAGGCTTCCCTCTCTGAAAATCGTAGAAAACTACTCATGTCCTCATCATGACATTTCGATATATTTCATTTATGTAGGTAATTATATGCTCAAAAACTTAGAAAATCAAGGGCGTTACCTTTATTTTTAAAATTTTTCACATTGCGCTCAAAATCATGTAATCCATGTAATTGGACCCGTTCTTGAAACACATTTCGCAAAGTAATAATCATATTATGGTCTTGTTCTTTCGTATATAAATAAATCTTTTTGGGCGAAATAGAAAGAAGCGGCGCAATTACTTTCGTATCAATATATACATCATTTTGCTTTAATAATTCTTCATCTATATATTGGACCAACTTCTCCTGTTTTAAACGTCTACCTTTTTCATCATAAAAGATAAAGCTTTCATCAAAAATAAGATGCACACAGGACAAGCGTGATTTACGGCTACTTACTTGTTGCCGAAGCGTCTCAATGAACATTTGGTATTCTTGCTCCATCTTATATTCATCAATTGCCACTTCCGCAATTTTAGCCACCATTTCCCTATATGTACGAAGACGAAAACGGATATATGATGAAAACGAGAATGAGAGCGGATCACAAAGCCAATTATTTAAAGAAGACTTAATATATGACTCAAATGCGTTACGCGTTAAATCCTGAGCTCCCCCTTTTCTTCTTCCCTTTAAAATCTCATGTGCCATGTGCAATATTTGATGACACTCTTCTTGTTCTTCATAAAAAAACTTTTCTTTTAAGATCGTATAAATCCACTCATTTTGTTTCACATTCACAATAAAATACACCATTACCGGCAATAAGATCTTTTCAATATAATTTGATTCACGTACTGGTATGTGAATCACCACTTTTTGTTCCTGTAAATACACACTCGTTTCCTTATATAATACTTCCGCTCTTTTCAGCAATTGTCTATATACGTGCATAGCATCATTTTTTTCTTCGAAGCAAATTTCAATCACTTTTGTCCCCCCTTTTATCCCTGCTCTAAAGGACTGTATCTATACGTTACAAATCCTATAAGAGTCCGTCCCGTGGAAGTTCACTCTTAGTAGAATTACATTTCCTATCGTTAGAAAATCCACTCAATATGGCTTGCTAATTTTATATATATATTAAGGGAGGGAGAAAAAAATGATACAAGCTACTATGAATTTTTTTATTGTATACTTTACTTATTACTAAAGGGAGGTATCTGAATGTTTGAATATAAATTCGTAAAAGTCGAATTTCATTGGGGGCTCACTCGCTCAAAACTAGCTGAAGACTACCAAGAAATTATTCAAGAACATGCTAGAGATGACTGGAGGTTCGTACAGATTGTTGCCCCTACGATTGGCAGTTCTGGACAACCTGAATATTTCGATCTCATATTTGAAAAGAAAATATCACTATAATACAAAAGAGCAAGCTTCTCAGCTTGCTCTTTTACTTATGACGACGGTTTTTCCCACCAATTGGAATTGGTTTCGCTAAATATTTAATTCGTTCCATAATACGTGCTGCCTTCATTTCTTCAGCCTCACCACGTTGTGTATACGTTAAATGATGTTCCAATTGTTTAAAATCAAAATTAGACGTAAAGAACGTCGGTAAGTTTTCTAGCATACGGAATTGCAAGATTGCACCAAGCACATCGTCACGCACAAAGCTCGACATCGCTTCTGCCCCGATATCATCTAACATTAAAACTTGTACGCGTTTAACAGCATCAATCTTTTCGCCAATCGAATTATCTTGAATCGAACTTTTAATTTCACGTAAAAATTCCGGGAAGTATACGAGCATCGAACTTATTTTCTTTCGAGCAAGCTCGTTCGCAATTGCTCCTAAAAGGTACGTTTTTCCTACACCAAATTTACCGTACAAATATAAACCTTGTGCTTTTTTACCTGGTTCATATGTACTTAAAAATTCATTCGCTGCGCCAATTGCATCGATACGTGCATTTAAATCAGAAGGGTCTAAGTTTTCCATAGTTGCCTGTAAAATATCCGTTGGCATATATACACTTTGAACGAGTTTTTCATATTTCTTTCTCTCGTCATATGCTACTTTTCTAACGCAGCGATCGTATTGAATATCAATCATTTTCCCTTGAATAACAAGCTTTGGCTCATACCCTTGCAGCATATTTTTACATGCACCTAAATCCGGGCAATCTACGCAACCTACACTTTGTCCAATATATTCATATAACTTCACAAGACTGCGCTCAATCATAGAAGTCGTTACTTCACCTTTATGTTCGTCTATAAATTCTTTCACACGCGGATGCGCCATTACTTCTGCCTTTAATACTTCATATCTATTTTTAAAGTTTTCATTTTCCATTAATTTTGTAAATGAATTTTGAATATGCTCCATTTTCTCACCTCAAAGAGCGTTCATTCTCTTCTATTAATCACGCTTATATTTTTTTAGCACTTCTTCTAATCGTTTTCGTTCATCTTCTAGCGTACTTGCATCTTTTTCTACACTTACATCTTTCTTCGCCGTTTCTTTCTCTTGTTCTTTCGGCTCTTCTTCCTTAAGCCAATCTGGCACCATTTCTTTTCGTACCGTCTTCTTCGCCGTACGGCCTTTTTTCTTCGTCTCAGCCCACTCTTGATATTGACGGTTCTCTTCTTTCGCTAACGCCATCGCGTCCGCTACTGTACCGACCTTTTTACGTGCCCAATGCCCAGCAATCTTCTCGACATACGTTTTCGCAAGTTTCATATCTGAGCGTAGCATAACGTAATAAATAAGTACATTCACAACTCCTGGTGTCAATTTTTGATTAATCATGACATCTTCAACGATTTGCAAGTCCGCTTTCGTTGCCTCTGCACCACCAGAAATCTCTTTCAATAGTTGTTTTGGCGAGATTTCCTCTAGCTGCTTTATTAACATCTCCTCTTGTGATGAAGGCTCTTTCTCTTTCATCGTACGTGCAGCATGAGGCTGTACTCTTTCACTTAGTACCGGTAATGCTTGACCATTTTCAAATTGATACCAATCGCGCGCTCCTTTTCTAAGCCTTTCCATATCAATTGTTTGCATCTCCGTCACCGCACCAAGAACGATATTTTGCATCGATAACACATCTACACCATACACATAAGCAAGTGTTATAACGCAGTCTCTTACTTGATCTGTAATCGCCTTTTTAGGAACAAGAGCGGACAATCCATCTACAAATAAAGAGAAATCAAAGAAATCATTCCAAACTTTCGGAGCGTCTCCCTTCTCGTTACTTGGCATAGTTGTCGTTTTTGGAATACGAAGGTCTTCTTGCGCATGCTCAAGCTGTCCTGGATTAAACGAACCAAACACATCATTGAAAGAGCGCGTAACATTTTCATAAGAAGCAAAATCAAATTCTTCTTCTAAGAAATATTGCTTTACTTGATTATATTTTGTCCGACTCAATCGATTGTATAAAAAGATACTTAAAACAATATCATCAAAAAACTGCTTCGGAGATAAAGGTGGTTGCAACTCATATATGAACATTCGAATATCTTTTTCTTTCTTAATATATACCTTCAAAAGCCCAATTGCCTCTAACTTTACTCGTTCCTCATATATTTCAGGAAGTTGCATTTGCATAGTCACCATAAGGGAATGATGTGTATTCTCTTTTCCAAATACACGATCTTGCTCTAGCTCCCCCCATAGTGTCATGTATAAGCTAAAAGCTCTACTACCTATTAACGGCTGATACAACATCGTTAATACTTTTCGGTCGTAATTATGCAGTAGCCCTTTCGCACTTACTTTATAACGATCAATCGGCAATAGCTCCATCCATGACTGTTTTTCCATTCTTGCTTTTCCTTTCTCTCATCCAATCTATCCTCTACTTCATTCGTTCTATCTTCATTATATAAATTCTTAGTGAAAAAGAGCTATTAGCTTGCGCTTCTAGCTCTCTTATCCTATTACTTACGGTATGTAAAGAGAATAAAATACAACTTCTACTCTCTTTCTTTTTGCAGTATATCTTTTAATTCTTCAATAAATACATTTAAATCTTTAAATTGACGATATACAGAAGCAAAACGTACGTAAGCAACATCATCAATATCGCGAAGTTCTTCCATAACAATTTCACCAATCATATCACTTTTCACTTCTGATATACCTAAATTACGCAGTTCACGTTCCACGCTTTGTGTTACTTCTTCTAATTGTCTTAAAGATACTGGTCTTTTTTCACACGCTTTAATTAAACCGCGTAAAATCTTTTCTTTATTAAACTCTTCTCGTGTGCCTTCTTTTTTAACAACGATAAGAGGTGACTCTTCTACCCTTTCAAAGGTCGTAAAGCGACTTAAACAACTTTCACACTCTCTTCTTCTTCGAATAGAGCGCCCCTCGTCTACCGGACGCGAATCTAACACTCTTGTACCATTATGAGAACAGGATGGACAACGCAATTCATTCACTCCTTTACACTATACTCTTTATTTTTCTCTACTCAATTCACCTAAAATATATATACGATATTATATAACTCATTCTAACTCTCTTACCACTTTAAGTTTCAGCGCATCACTTTATCATCTCATACTTAAAAATAAGATGGTATATAGGGCACTACCTCATTTGCAAGAGTCCAATGTATTCAACTAACGAGTACGTTATATTTTTCCTTTTTTATAAACTAAAAAAGAGGTGCATTATACACCTCTTTACATTTTAAATCAATTATGTTCTTTTTTAAAGAGCTTTTGTTTCTCTCTGCTTAATTTCGAAGCTACCAGTGCCTCGAGGAAGCTCGATGCTCTCACGCGTTTTCGCGTTTAAACCTTCTGCAATATATTCTGCAGCAACATTTGGATCAATACGATCCCCACAAGTATAAACATCAATACTTGCGTAACCGTGCTCCGGAAAGCTATGAATTGTTAAATGTGATTCTGAGATAATTACTACTCCACTTACACCTTGTGGTGCAAATTTATGGAAAGCAACCTCACGCACTTCAGCACCAGCTCTTAGTGCTGCATCCACAAATAATTGTTCAATATACGGCATGTCATTAAGCTTGTCGAAATCGCAATCCCAAAGTTCAGCGATCACGTGACGACCCATCGTATCCATAGTATCCATTCTACAGTTCCCCCTTGTAAATTTATTCTAACTGTTCGAATTGAAAACTAATTTGCAATTTGGCTTGCTCCACTACCACGGGGGAAAGTTAGTCCAGAGAGGTCCTAACCCTTTAAGTAGTGACTACGTACCTCAGCTCTTAAGTTTACGAGTGTTAGTATACTTTGTTTATTTTCATTTTGCAACAACAGTTTTTTCGATTTTCTGTCATATTTTCCTCTTTACTTTTCCCTAAAAAAAATAAACGATTCACAAATGCAGTAATCACAACGTTTCGTGGTATGTCCACTTTTTAAAATATACTTATATAATTTTTTTCCTTTTCAGAAAAAAATAAAAAAAGAGGGCAAATATTGCCTTGCCCTCTCCTCCCTTATTCACTTAAATGTGTTGCACATTTTCTTGTTTCGCTAACTCTTCAACAACTAACGTTACAAGATCTACAACACGACGAGAGTAGCCCCACTCGTTATCATACCAAGCAAGTACTTTCACTTTACGATCACCCATTACCATTGTAGATAAACCATCGATAATAGCTGAATGTGTATTTGTATTAAAGTCGATAGATACTAAAGGCTCTTCGCTGAATTCTACAATACCTTTTAACGCACCGTTTGCAACAGTTTTGAATGCATCATTAATAGCTTCAACTGTCACATCGCGTTTTACATCTACTACTAAGTCAACAAGAGACACGTTTGGTGTTGGTACACGAAGTGCCATACCATGAAGTTTTCCGTTTAAGTGCGGAAGAACTTTTGCTAGCGCTTTCGCAGCACCTGTCGTTGTCGGAATGATTGATTGTCCGCAAGCACGTGCTCTTCTTAAATCTTTATGTGGGTTATCAATATTTTTTTGGTCATTTGTATAAGCGTGAACTGTCGTCATTAAACCGTTTTCAATTCCAAACTGCTCATCTAACACCTTCACAACAGGCGCTAAACAGTTTGTTGTACAAGATGCATTTGAAATAACAGTATGTTTTGTAATATCTAATTGGTCTTCGTTCACACCAACTACAATTGTTACATCTTCATTTTTACCAGGCGCTGTTAAAATAACTTTTTTCGCTCCAGCTTCAACGTGAAGAATTGCTTTTTCTTTTGAATTAAATTTACCAGTTGCTTCAATTACAACTTCAACACCTAAATCTGTCCAAGGCAATTCCTTTGGATCGCGGTTGTTTAAAAGGCGAATCATTTTTCCATCAACTAATAAGTGATCTTCAAATGCTTCTACTGTTCCGTCAAACTTGCCATGAACTGTATCATATTTAATTAAGTGTGCTAACGTTTCAGATGGATAGCTTGCATTGATTGCTACAATTTCGAATGCGCTTTCTTTTATTGCTTGACGAAATACCATTCTCCCAATACGTCCAAATCCATTAATTGCCACACGAGTCATAATATGTTATCCCCCTTGAATGCGTTATACTATTTATCTCCAATCCCAATAATAGTATAACACAAAAAGGAGATATGTCACTAAGCATTTTCATTAATTTCACAATTTTTTAGTCAATAATGTTCCACTTCTTTAAAATTACCTGCAATTGTGTTTTCGTTCCCATAATTGTGCCATCATTATTTATCACTTCATCTGCATTTTTCACTTTTTCTTCTAACGGCATTTGAGATTGAATACGAGCTGTTGCTTCTTCTTCTGAAAAGTTATTTCGTTTCATTAAACGCTCTAATTGCGTATGCGGCTTAACTGCTACAACTAAAACGCGGTCAACGAGACTTGTTAATTTGCTTTCAAATAAGAGAGGAATATCTAACACAACCGCTTGCATATCTTCTTTTATGTACATTTCCTTTTGCCTATTCATTTCCTCACGCACTGCAGGATGAACAATTTTATTTAACTGCAATCGTTTTTCTTCATTATAGAAAACGACACTTCCCAGTTTTGGACGATCTAGTTCTCCATCTTCTTGTAACACTTCCGTTCCAAATACTTCTACTATTTTGTTATATGCTGGTTTTCCTTGTTCTACAACTTCTCTTGCAATAACATCTGCATCAATAACTGGTATGCTCAGTTCACGAAACATTTGAGATACCGTACTTTTTCCGCTTGCAATGCCTCCCGTTAATCCAATTACTACTGTCATAATAATCCTCCTCATAATAAAAGGCGCGAAACCAATGTTCCACGCCCATACTTACATTTTCCAAATTCCAATTATAATGAGTAATACCCCAGGCAGGAATGTAAATTTTTGTAACCACTTCATATTCGATAAAACCGTTCCAAGTTTCATTCCAATAAATAAAAACAAAGAACTCATAATTGCAACTAATATCGCCATCATAGCGGGTGCATACCCTAATAAAGATGCACCAATTCCGGCACCAAATGAGTCTACAGAAAGAGCGATACCAAGAAGCAATGCCTCTCCTGCAGAAATGGTGCCTGATTTATCAAAATCTGCTACAGTCGGTTTCCGTAAAATTTGAATCACTAGCCCTAGCGAGGCAATCTCTAATTTCCAGACCTTCTCCTCTTGCTTTGGTTCTTCTTTTTTCTCACTTCGAAAAAATTGATACAATACCCAAATCCCTATTCCAATAAGAACAAGCCCACCGATACGCGTTGCGATAACAGGTGAAAATACTTTCGCGATCATATGTCCAATTCCCATTGAAACAAGCATAACAGCCGCTGAACACATTCCGATAATTATAATTGATCTTAGTGGAATTCTTACGCTTCTTAAACCATATGTTAGCCCTACACTACAGCTATCTAAGCTTAATGTAAAAGCTAATAAAATAAGAGATAAATAAAGGTACATCGGTAAGCTCCTCCCTTATACATAGCTCTGCTGTATGTATATGACAAATGCCTATCCGATGTTATCTCTTTTCTATATTCTTGGCTGACAAATTGGGCAGTAATGCGTTCCTCGCCCGCCAACAACTGTTTTTTCTAATATCGTACCGCAAGTTACACACGGTTCTCCTTTTTTTCCGTATACATTTAGGAGTTCTTGGAACGAACCAATTTGCCCTTGTGAGTTGATATACGTTCGAATTGTACTTCCACCACGCTTCACTGCTTCGCCTAGCGTTGTAACGGTAGCCTCATAAATTCGCTCAATTTCTTCTATTGTCAAAGACGAAGCTTCTCGTTCCGGATGAATTTGAGAACGGAATAAAACTTCATCTACATATATATTTCCAAGCCCTACTAAAAGACGCTGGTCCAATAGCACAACTTTTATTTTACGATTTGTCTTTTGCAATCTTTCTTGTAAATACTGTGGTGTCAATTCAGCATCAAACGGCTCCGGACCTAAGTCAGCAAGAGGCATTTGGTTCATCTCTTCACCTTTCTTAAAGAGATGCATCGTACCAAACTTTCTCACATCTTTATAATGTAATTCAGTTCCATCTGTAAATAAGAAACGGACGTGCGTATGTTTATCAATCGGCTCATCCTCTTGATGTAGTAAAAACTTACCTTCCATACGCAAATGTGAAACAATAACATAATTTGTTACATATAGAAGCAAAAACTTTCCTCTTCGCTTTATATTTTCAATCTTCTCGCCTTTTAGCATTTCTTTAAAGATTTCCGCATCATCCGGTCGTTTCACTATTTTTGGATAAGTAACAATAACATCTTCAATCGTTTTTCCTGTTATAAGATTTTCAAGTGTCCGTCTGACGTTTTCAACCTCTGGTAATTCAGGCATTTCATCACTTCCTTATTTTGCGTCGTACCAAGTTGGACCGTAAGAATAATCAACTTTCAGCGGAACTGCGAGTTCAATCGCATGCTCCATTACTTCAGGTACAAGCTGCTCTAATTTTTCAATTTCTTCTTTTGGTGCTTCAAATATTAATTCATCGTGTACTTGCAGAAGAAGACGCGCTTGTAATCCTTCTTCTTCTAAACGATCTGCCATAATAATCATCGCTTTTTTAATAATATCTGCTGCAGTACCTTGAATTGGTGTATTCATCGCTGTACGCTCAGCAAAGCTACGTAAATTGAAATTACGACTCGTAATTTCTGGAATATAACGACGACGATTTAATAATGTAGCCACATATCCTTTTTGTTTCGCATCTTTTACGATGTCCTCCATGTATTCTTGTACACCAGGGAAACTTTCTAAATACTTTTCAATAAATTCCGCTGCTGCTTTTCTTGTAATTCCTAAGTTTTGTGAAAGACCATAATCACTAATACCATACACAATTCCGAAGTTAACAGCTTTCGCTTGCCGTCTCATATTTGAAGTTACTTCATCTTTTTCAACGCCAAATACATCCATAGCTGTTTTCGTATGAATATCCATGTCATGCTGGAATGCTTCAACTAGCCCTTTATCATTTGCAATATGAGCTAATACACGAAGTTCGATTTGTGAATAATCAGCCGCATACATAATCCAACCTTCTTCTGATGGAACAAATGCCTGACGAATCTTTCTTCCTTCTTCTAATCGAATCGGGATATTTTGCAAGTTCGGATCCGTTGAACTTAATCGACCTGTTTGCGTTAACACTTGATTAAAGCGAGTATGAATTTTAGATGAATCTTCATGTACAACTTTCAGTAAACCTTCAATATAAGTTGAATTTAGCTTCCCTAATTGACGATAATGTAAAATGTTTGGAATAATTTCATGGCGATCCATAAGCTTGTCTAATACATCAGCTGACGTAGAATAACCTGTTTTCGTCTTTTTAATAACCGGTAAGTTTAAGTTCTCAAACAGAATTACACCAAGCTGCTTCGGTGAATTAATATTAAATTCTGTTCCCGCAAGCTTATAAATTTCCTGTTCCATTTCCTTTAATCTACCTGCGAGTTCTTCTCCCATATTACGAAGACGCTCCGTATCAACTTTTACACCTTTTACTTCCATATCAGCTAATACACGCGCAAGTGGCAATTCTAACTCTGTAAACAGTTCATATTGCTCATTCTTCTTTAACTCTTCAACGAATGTTTGCTTTACATCATATAATACATGCACTTTACGAGCCACATGCTCCGCTACTACTTCTAACTCTGGAACAGCACGCTTCGCACCTTTTCCGTAAACTTCTTCATCTGATTTCACAGCATGCGTTTCTTTCATTTTCGCTACAGTACGGAAATCTTTATCTGTATCAGCCGGGTCAAGTAAATAAGCAGCGATTAATAGATCAAAGTCAATCCCTTGCATATCTATCCCATTCCATTTCAGTGCAACGATTGCTCGCTTCGCATCAAATGTATGCTTTCTCATTTCTCCATTTGCAAGCCATGCTTTAAATGCATCCGATGCAAGAGCAATATCCTTCTGAATAAAGTAGCAACCATTTTCATTTTGAATACCAAAGCCTTGAATGTCCGCCTTATGATAATTATCTTCTTGCACTTCTACGATAAGCGCACTATCTTGCTGAAGCATTTCTTCTGTAACTTCTTCCACAATATCAAATGTAATATCATCTAATTCAGCTGGAGCTGTTTCTTCTGGCGTAACACCTAATTTATTTAAAAGAGATGTAAATCCTAAACTCTCGAACATTGGAATCACATCACTTGCTTCATATCCTTTATACGCCATATCATCCACATGAACTGTAATCGGTGCATCTGTAATAATAGTCGCAAGATCTTTACTCATAAGAGCTTGTTCTTTATTTTCTTCTAGTTTTTCTTTTAATTTCTTCCCGCTTACTTGATCTAGATTTTCATACACTTCTTCAACCGTTCCAAACTGTGTTAACAATTTAATCGCCGTTTTTTCACCAACTCCTGGTACACCCGGAATATTATCTGATTGGTCTCCCATTAAACCTTTCATATCGATAATTTGCTTTGGTGATAAGCTATATTTTTCAAATAAAGCTTCTTTCGTATATTCATCTACTTCCGTAATCCCTTTTCGCGGAATACATACAAGCGTGTTATCAGAAACAAGTTGAAGTAAATCTTTATCTCCTGAAATAACTTTTACACTTGCTCCTTGTTCACTCGCTTCTTTTGCTAGCGTTCCCATAATATCATCCGCTTCATAATTTTCTAATTCATAACGCGGTACGTTGAATGCATCCAGCATCTCACGAATAAACGGGAACTGCTCTGATAATTCAGGTGGAGTCTTTTGACGTCCTCCTTTATACTCACTATACGTTTTATGACGGAAGGTTGTTTTGCCTGCATCAAACGCCACTAACATATGAGTTGGCTTTTCTTCCTCTAATATTCTCATTAACATCATTGTAAAACCGTAAATTGCGTTCGTATGTATACCTTTGTCGTTATTTAAAAGCGGTAGTGCAAAGAAAGCACGATACGCGATATTATTACCATCTACTAATACGACCTTTTTTTCCAAAATTGAAACCTCCCCATACAAATTTGAAATGATTTTTTTCCCAGAAAAAAACCGTTCCTTTCCTCTCTCTATATTAACATGACTAATAGAGAGAAGAAAAATAACGGTTATTTTCTTTCATATATAAAACAGACTTATATTGGCATAAAGGGAAGTGACGAGAACAGCTTAACTATTCTCGTCCAAAATTACTCCTTGGATGAAGGGGTTTTCATGTATTATATTAACAGAGCTTTATTAATATTTAATTAAGCCATTGTTAATATATTGTAAACATCCTTCATCCTATTTTTCAGTTGCTGATTTTGGTAAAACAACTGTAAATGTTGTCCCTTCCCCAACTTCACTATCCACTGTAATTGTACCGTGATGCGCCTCTACTAAATGCTTTACAATTGATAATCCGAGGCCTGTACCACCAGTATTTCTACTTCTCGCTTTATCCACTCGGTAAAAGCGTTCAAAAATACGCGGAATTTCCTCTTTACTAATACCAATTCCAGTATCCGATACTTTTATATAAGCATTATACTTATCTTCCGCTAACTCTACTGAAACAACGCCTCCAGCCGGTGTATATACGATCGCGTTATTTATTAAATTAATAAAGATTTGTTTCAAACGACTTGGATCTCCAATAACAGAAGCACGTTTTAATACATTCACTTGTAAAGAGATTTCTTTTTCTCCTGCTTTATTATCAAGCACCATATGAATATCTTCAAGCAGCCCCTTCATGTCAACGGTTCCCATATTTAATTTAAATCCTTGTTGTTCGATCTTTGACAAATCTAATAAATCTTCAATTAATCCTTGCATGCGCTCACTTTCTTTTAAAATAATGTGCAAGAAATGTTCGCAGAATTTTTTATTATCCATCGCTCCGTCTAAGAGTGTTTCTGAAAAACCTTTAATAGAAGTAATCGGTGTCTTTAATTCATGAGAAACATTCGCTAAAAAGTCTTTTCTCATTTGTTCTAATTTCTTTAACTCTGTTATGTCATGGAATACGAGAACAATCCCTTTCCATTCATGGTTTGTCCCGATAATCGGCGCTCCATATACTTCGAAATGCTTCCGCTCAATTCCAAGTGGCAATAACATTTGTTTACGCACTTTCACTTCTGTCATAAAGATTTCTTCTACAAGCTCAATAATTTCTGTATGATGAAACGATTCATAATATAAGCGATCTAAATATTCTTCATCTGTTACGTGGAAAGTTTCCTTATAAGAGCGGTTTACAAGGTTTATATACCCGCGGCTATCAATTAAAATCATTCCGCTTCCCATATTTTCAATTAACGTATGCAGACGATCTTGCTGCATTTCTTGTTCAAGTGTCATCTCTTGTAAGTTACGAGCTAAAATATTAATCGCTTTACTCAGCATTCCTGTTTCATCCGAATGACTTTCGTATGCACGTGCTTTATAATTACCCTTTGCCAATTCAATTGCAACTTTTGTAACCGATTCAATCGGCCTAATATATTGCCCTGTAATTTTCATACCTAAAAATACAACTACGAGACAAGCAATAACAAATCCGATAATTAATAATCCCCACGTTTTTTGATGTACGTCTCTTAAAGGATCGATTGTACTTTTCACCAAAACGTATCCTTGTTTTCCTTCTACATCTTGAACGAACACCGCATGATAAAATTCATTCTTTCGATCTGTCTCTTTCGTAATCACTTTACTTCGTTGTTTTGCCACTTCCGAAGAAAGTTCTTTAATCGTTTCTGGACTAAATGCCAATTCTTGTCCTTTTCTATATTGAACTTTCTTTTTTTCATCCACAAATACGATAGAAGCTGGTATTTTTTCTTCTAACTTTTCAAATACGTATGGATTTTTTAAGACATTATCAAAACCTTGCTCTTCTGCTAACGCCGCAACATACTCTGTCTCTTTTACCATTCTCTCTTTAGCATGATCTATATAGTAGTTTTCAAACACAGTTTCTAGCAATAAACCTAGTCCAACTAAAATAAATACAATAAGAGAAACAAATGTAAAAAGAAGCCTGGAACGAAATTTATTCATTCCCTTTTGGCTCCTCTAATTTATATCCTAAACCACGTATCGTTTTAATGTACGTCGGTTTTTTCGTATTTTGTTCAATTTTATCGCGCAAATGGCTAATATGAACATCAACAATTCGCGTATCACCAGCAAAATCATAATTCCATACAGCACTTAATAATTGATCACGAGTCAACACGCGACTTTTATTTTTCGCAAGATACACAAGTAGTTCAAATTCTTTTGGTGTTAATTCAAGCTTTCTTCCTTGGAAATAAGCCTCATAAAACTCCGGTAAAATTTTAAGTTCTGCAATTGTGATGCTATCTTCATCTGGCGCTTCTGCAACTTGTTCTTCTTGTTGTAATTTCGTGCGGCGCAAAATCGCCTTCACACGAGCAACAACTTCCCTTGGACTAAATGGCTTCGTCATATAATCATCTGCCCCAAGTTCAAGGCCTAGCACCTTATCAAACTCATCATCTTTTGCCGTTAACATTAAAATCGGCGTCATAACGCGCTGCAATCGTAATTCTTTACACACTTCCATACCATCCATTTTCGGAAGCATTAAATCTAATATAATTAAATCTGGGCGTTCTGTTGTCGCTTTTTGAAGCGCCATTTCTCCATCCATCGCTGTTATAACTTCAAACCCAGCTTGTTGTAAATTAAATTCGATTAAAGTTAAGATAAATTCCTCATCATCAACTACTAAAATACGATTGTTCATTCTTTTCCTCCAAGTTATAGACTTGAAACCTTCTTCATACTAGTATTTTCCCCGTTATTCTCATCATACTAGAAAACAAGGTCCCTCTCAATATAATTGTCTATTCATGGAGATCGTTTGTGTAGAATTGAGAAAATAGAAGTAATTACGATTCACCTGCAACTACACAGGATTTTGCCAAACTTTATAGATTACTCTCTCTTCTTTAAAGCTCACTTCCGTATGAACTATAAAATCTTGATTTTGTGCTAGGAAAAACGAAAGAGCATACGCAATTTTATAATCCGGTGTTTCATATCCATCAAATACTCTCCCGTGCATTTCATTCGCAACCCCGTCTGCCCACACTTCAGCTTCTCTTACCGTTTCAAAGATAACGGCTTCTCCTTTCCACCTCATCTTAAAGAATCACTCCTTCCATTGACTTAAATTATCAAATTATAATATAGTAAATATTGTTAATCCAATAATCCGAATATAAAAAGGGGTCTATTATGCGACTATTACTACCTATTTTAACTTTAGTAGTAACATGTTTCCTTACTTTTAACGTACCGAGCTGGGATACGATTAAAACGGGGTGCTCAGAATTTGCTGAAGGGTTCAAAGAAGGATTTTTCAACTAAAAATAGCGCTAGCATCCTTATTCAAGGTATGCTAGCGCTATTCATATTTTCATCTTTTAAAAATTATCTAATGCTTTTTCCATAATGGAAACAGATTTAAAAGGCGGCGTGACTGTTAATGAACCTTTTACAACAGTTTCTCCTTTTTCATCATGAGCAGATACAAGCATATCAATTGTATGTTCCTCCTCAGAAACAGCCACAACTTCAAAGTGGATTTGTAACGTTTCATAATGGTGAACATGCTTCACGAACGTAAGGTCCTTTCTAGTAATATGACTTCCTGGACCCGGTAAATATTTCGTAACTGCCGTTGTAATCATTCCCGTTAGCATAATGCTTGGTACAATCGGCTTTTCATACGGAGTTTGGGATGCGTAATCATGCTGAATATATAATGGATTGGCATCATTCGTTAACCCTAAGTACAATAACAAATCTTTATCCTCAATTTTTTCAGTGATAGATAATTTCTCTCCTACTGTAATTTCATCCATTTTACGACCAATTTGAACTTTTTTCTTTAACATGTTACAACCCCCTCCGATTTTTTCACCTTATTATCCTACTAAAAGCGATACCTTATCCGAAATTTACTATGATGAGGGCAATGTATAGTATAAATCTATAGTTTCATTATAGGATACTACAAATGATAGCGTTTTCATATTATTTCAAAAAAACAATTCGGTAAATAGTAGAAAAAGATTCGGAATCCCGAATCTTTTTCACTACTATTCAATTATTAAACAAGAACTTTCATTACGTTACGTACAGATTCTACAGAGCGATCTAACGCTTCTTTTTCATCTGCAAGAAGTTCTAATTCAATAATTTTTTCAATTCCGTTACCACCTAGAATTACTGGTACCCCTAAGTAAAGGTCACTATAACCATACTCACCTTCAAGGTACGCAATAGCTGGTAATACACGGCGTTGATCTTTTAAGATTGCTTCTGTCATTTCAACTAAAGAAGCTGCTGGTGCGTAATATGCACTACCGTTTCCTAATAAGCCTACAATCTCACCGCCACCTTTACGTGTACGTTCGACGATTGCTTCTAAACGCTCTTTCGGAATTAACGTTTCTAACGGAATACCGCCTGCATAAGAATAACGCACAAGAGGTACCATGTCGTCACCGTGTCCACCAAGAACAAATCCTGTAATGTCTTTCACAGAAAGATTTAATTCTTGTGCGATGAATGTACGGAAACGAGCTGTATCTAATACGCCCGATTGGCCAATTACACGCTCTTTCGGGAATCCTGCTTCTTTAAATACAGAATATGTCATTGCATCAACTGGATTTGTTAACACAACAATAATTGCATTTGGTGAATGTTTTGCAATGTCGCGCGTAATACTTTTCATAATTTTAGAGTTCGTTGCTACTAAGTCATCACGGCTCATACCAGGCTTACGTGCAATACCTGCTGTAATAACGACAACGTCAGAATCAGCAGTATCTGCGTAATCAGATGTTCCAATAATGTTAGCATCAAAACCTTGTACTGGGCTCGCTTCTAACATATCTAACGCTTTCCCTTTTGTTGGATTTTCCAGTTGTGGAATGTCCACTAATACAACATCTGCAAGTTCTTTTTGTGCTAATAAGAATGCCGTTGTTGCTCCTGTAAATCCTGCACCGATGACTGAAACTTTCTTGCGTTTGATTGTCATAATTTACCCCCCGCTTTAATTATGCATTTTTGATTATCGCTACATCCATGTTTTTAATAAGCTCATTAGCAAACTCAGAACACTTCACTTCTGTTGCGCCTTCCATTAGGCGAGCGAAGTCATATGTTACTACTTTTGATGCAATTGTTTTCTCAACTGAATCTGTTACTAATTTCGCTGCTTCATTCCATCCTAAGTGTTCTAATAATAATACACCTGAAAGAAGAACTGAAGATGGGTTTACTTTATCTAAACCTGCATATTTTGGAGCTGTACCGTGTGTAGCTTCAAAGATAGCATGTCCAGTCACATAGTTAATGTTTGCACCAGGTGCAATACCAATTCCACCTACTTGTGCAGCAAGTGCATCAGAGATATAGTCACCATTTAAGTTCATTGTTGCAACAACATCGAACTCACGTGGACGAGTTAAAATTTGTTGTAAGAAGATGTCTGCAATAGAATCCTTTACGATGATTTTTCCAGCCACTTCAGCGTCTGCCATCGCTTTATTTGCTGTATCTTTACCATCTTTTTCAACAATGCGATCATATTCAGCCCAAGTAAATACTTTGTCGCCGAATTCTTGTTCCGCTACTTCGTAACCCCAGTTTTTGAAAGCACCTTCTGTAAATTTCATAATGTTTCCTTTATGAACTAATGTAACAGAAGAGCGTTTTTCATTAATTGCATATTGAATTGCAGCACGAACAAGACGCTTTGTCCCTTCTTCTGAGATTGGTTTAATACCAATACCAGATGTTTCTGGGAAGCGGATTTTATTAACACCCATTGCTTCTTTTAAGAAAGCAAGAACTTTTTCTGCTTCTGGAGATCCTTGTGCATATTCAATTCCAGCATAAATGTCTTCTGTATTTTCACGGAAAATAACCATATCAGTATCTTCCGGACGTTTTACAGGTGAAGGAACACCTTCAAAATAACGAACTGGACGTAGACATACATATAGATCTAATTCTTGACGAAGTGCTACGTTTAGAGAACGAATACCACCGCCAACTGGAGTTGTAAGTGGACCTTTAATTGCGATTAAATATTCGCGAATTAAATTTAAAGTTTCTTCTGGTAACCACTCGCCTGTTTGGTTGAATGCTTTTTCCCCTGCAAGCACTTCTTTCCAAACGATTTTCTTCTCACCATCATAAGCTTTTTCAACTGCTGCTTCTATTACGCGAGATGCAGCTGCCCAAATATCAGGACCAATTCCATCTCCTTCAATAAATGGAATAATCGGATTGTTTGGTACATTCATAACACCATTAGTTACAGTAATTTTTTCACCTGTCGTCAATGTGATAACCCCCATGTTTGAAATTTCATATGTATGAAACTGAGGGAATAACCCCTCAGTTCAAACCGTTAGTCAAATTAAAATATTCTAATCATTACATCTTTCCGAAAGAATCAGACTTTTGAAAGCGTATTTTCACTATCGAAATAGTGTTTTTCGCTTATCTTTGTGCGATTGGAACATACACTTGATGCGTTGGTCCATTATAATCAGCACGCGGACGGATTAAACGGTTGTTTTCATATTGTTCTAGAATATGAGCTAACCAGCCTGACATACGGCTAATTGCAAAAATAGGTGTAAATAAGTCATGGTCAATTCCTAAACAATGGTATACAGAAGCTGAATAGAAATCGACATTTGGTGGAAGACCTTTTTCTTTTGTTACAATGTCTTCAATTTTGATAGACATATTATACCATTTGTCTTCTCCTAAAAGCACGCATAATCTCTTAGACATTTCACGTAAGTGTTTTGCACGTGGATCACCTTGCTCATACACACGGTGGCCAAAGCCCATGATTTTTACTTTATTTTGAAGAGCATTATGAATATATGACTCTACATTTTCTTCTTCGCCAATTTCAGTTAACATCTTCATTACATTTTCATTTGCCCCACCGTGAAGAGGACCTTTTAATGCACCGATTGCTGCTGTAATACCAGAATATACATCTGACAGTGTAGCTACGCAAACACGTGCAGTAAATGTAGAAGCGTTTAACTCATGATCTGCATGAAGTACAAGTGCCTTATCAAAAGCTTCAATTTCAACTTCATTTGGCTCGCGATCATTTAACATGTACAAGAAGTTTGCAGCTAATGATAAATCTTTTCTTGGCTCAACAATATCTAAACCTTTACGGATTCTCGCGTAAGCAGCAACTAAAGTTCCCACTTGAGCCTGTAATTTAACCGCTTTCAAATAATTGGACTTTTCATCCATAATTTCAGCGCTCTCATCGTATAATGATAGCATGGAAATTGCAGTTCGTAAAACAGACATCGGATGTGCAATTTTTAAATCTACTTGTTTCAAATATGTTAAAATCTCACCTGGAACTTTATAGTATTCAGATACAATTTCATTAAATTCCGCTAGTTCTTTTTCATTAGGAAGCTTGCGGTGCCATAATAAGTACACTACTTCTTCAAACGTAGCATTCTCAGCTAAATCATCAATATTATACCCAACATAAGTTAATGTATCATCAATAATAGAGCTCACAGATGATGTTGTTGCTACTACCCCTTCTAAACCTCGAATAACAGTCATGACATTCTCTCCTTTTCCTGAAAATTCTCCCAACCTTGCTCCTTATATCTATTTGCTCCCCTTATGAATTATGAACGCCCGTTCACTCTTTAGGCAAGCAAAATGCACGATCATGCAAATTTGTTGCGGTGTTCCCCTCTTATTGTCCATTGTTTACATGGAAAGCATGAGCGTGAATGTCTCCCCGAATCCTCACGCTCAAAACAACAAGTTAGTGAGGAAAATACATTCCGAAGAGTTTTATGATAAAAACAACATAAAACAATATCATTATAAAATTGTTTTATGTTGTTTTTATTTTATCTGGTGTAAAGTCTCTGCTGTTATGTAACTTTTCAAAGTTTCTAATCCTATTATAAACAATTATCTGACTTTTGTGAACAGAAAGAATTCAAAAATTTTATATTACTATAAAATTCCTTATTTAAACATCTGTATAATACTCATAACCGCATAGGCAATTCCAGCCCCAATTAACGGACCAACAGCAACCCCATTAAATAACGCAACCGCTATAATTGTCCCAAAAACAAGCGCAGTTGTAATATGAGGATCCGTTGTCAACAATTGTACGCCGCCTTTCGCTAACAAAGCGACCGCTACACCTGAAGCTAAAGCAATCCACGCATAATACGATTTCGCCGCTTCTCCAAGTTGTTTAAAACCTATTTCCCCCGTCGCAATCGGTACGAGCACCGCTATTGTAATGACCGTTACACCTAGGTTAATTCCTTTCGTTTGTAAATAAGGAAAGACCTTATCTCCTAAAAACGTAAACTTCAATAGAAATAACACACCAATAGCTACAGTAAGCGATTGGTTTTTAGCAATAAGTCCTATAATAAGTAGTATGAATAAAAATAACGTTGACTGACTAATCATGTTTGCACTTCCTTTCTGAAAATAATGAACTCATTTCCAAACAAAAATACCTTTAAACCTATCGTTATACATGCTATATCGATGCCTATTCAACATGAATCACTTCATTTTTTATGTATTTTAAAATGATAAATTGAGACTTTCACCATAAAAATTTAAGCATGTATACATTTTTGAAAACAGTCGTCTCTTCTTTCTTTTCTAATAAGAAACAGGTAAAATAAAAAGAAGAGAAAATGAAGTTTTTACCATATAGTAGAAGCATCAACACCAAGCTTTCACAGTCACTCACATACTGAAAAAGCAGGAAAAATCCATCATTCCACTATAACATAAAGTGAAACTTTAATCAGTGGGACACACTCGTTATAAGTTGAACGAATTAGGATAATCCAAATTGGAATGGGAGGTATACATCTTTGAACCGAAACTTACTATATATGATATTGCGACTCATATTTGTCATTGTAGCAACGGTAGCTGGGTTCTATGTATTACTATACATGTCAGGGCTTATCTATCCTTTTATTATCGCTTTTGCATTTGCTTATTTGATTAATCCTGTCGTCAATTTCCTTAATCAAAAACTACAATTTCCTCGCGCACTAGCAGTACTCGTTAGCTTAATTCTCGTATTTGGAGCTATCGTCGGACTTGTTACATATCTTGTGACTGAAGCAATATCTGCCACAACATACTTACTACAACTTGTTACAGTAAAGTTTCCAGATATCGTTACATTCGCTCAGCAATTTGCACTTAATCATATTATGCCTCTCTACGATGATTTAATCTCTAAATTTAATCATCTTGGAGAACCACAGCGCTATACAATTACACAAAACATCCAAAACTTAGGAACAGAAGCAACAACACAAATGAAAGAACTTTTAACCGCCATTATAAGCGGGTTAACGAATTTCATTAGTGCACTGCCAACAACGTTAACTGTCCTTGTATTCATTTTATTAGCCACTTTCTTCATTAGTTACGATTGGCACCGTCTTGCTCAAAAAGCAAGAAAATTACTACCAAATCGTGTACATGGCTACGGAAAAACTATTTTTGTCGACTTAAAAAAAGCTTTATTCGGTTTTGTGAAAGCACAACTTACACTCGTATCTATGACAACCGTCATTGTACTGATTGGACTTTTAATATTACGCGTACCATACGCCATTACTATTGCGATTATTACAGGAGTTGTAGATTTACTACCCTATTTAGGAACAGGCGCGGTCTTCGTTCCGTGGGTTATATACGTATTTTTCACTGGCGATACCGGATTCGCCATTGGCCTTCTCATTTTATACATCGTCGTGATTGTCCAAAGACAAATTATGGAGCCGAAAGTACTTTCATCTAACATCGGTCTCGATCCATTAGCAACACTCGTCGCTCTATTTGTCGGCTTTAAGCTTTTTGGCTTTTTAGGATTAATCATCGGTCCAGTCACCTTAGTACTACTTAATACATTACACAAAGCTAATGTCTTCCATGACTTGTGGAAATATATTAAAGGTTCACCTTCAAAATAACAGTTTCTAATTCATACAAAAAATCAAGCTATAATCAGTGGGAAATTCCCACTGATTATTCCTTTTACTTATTTTTCACACTACTCACACGCAACAAGAGCATTACCCAGAAACAGGATAATCCTCTTGTTTTTTTGCATAAAAAAACACATATTCTAGTTAAAAATACATTTTTATTCTATTTTATCTATAATTATTACTTACATTTATTACTTTTTATGTAAATGAATAAATATACAAAATGGCATAAAATAAGGCTTCAACTAACAATCACCACCTTTTATATGAATTCTTTACACCAATCGCTCCTTTATATTCGAAAGCAAAACTTTAATTTGGCTGCATTTCGCACCATCTTATTCATCCAAATTAATAGCACTAAAAAATCACACGTTTAATCGAAGCACAACAAGAGTTCAAACGAAAATTATATAGCAAATATAATAAGCGGACGTTTTGTTCATCCCCACTCATCATCCCCCCACAAATAACGCGGTAAAGCAAAGCTTCAATCAGAAAGTTCCTCCCCTCTTACAAGACAAAAAAATAGCACTTAGATCGTTATAATCTAAGCGCTACTTCTGAATGATAATAGTAGAGTTCTTTCTAAACTTCCATTCCACCCACTTCATAACAAGCGGCTTCAATAAAGCTCTCGTAATAGGGATCACGCAGATAAACCCTAGCACATCTGTCACATAACCAGGAAGCACTAAGAGAATACCTCCTACAAATACAAAAATACCATCTAATACTGCCTCACCTGGCATTTCCCCTCTATTCAACTTAGATTGAATCTCTCCAAGCACTTTAAATCCTTGTCTTTTCGCCAAATACACACCTACTACACCTGTAAATACAATCATAGCGAACGTAGACCATAAACCTATTACATGACTTGATCCGATTAAGACCGTAATCTCAATCGCCGGTATTAAAATAAACAAGAATAGTAACCACTTCATAGTTCTACACCTCTCTCACAACTCACTTTTAACACCCTCACAACGCCTATATACATCATATGAAATATAATACCCTTTCATATTAAAACCCATAACAAACAGCTTTTAAAAGCAATTCTAGGCGTTTTAAGCTAATTCTATCTCGTTTTTGTGTAAAAAAAGAGAAGGACTCCGATCCTTCTCTCCGTATTACTTATAGCACTTCCGCATGTCCATTATAAACAATTCCGCGTGCTGCATCAACTGTTACTTCTTGGCCATTTTTTAAAGTTGCTGTTACGCCGTTTACACCAACGATAACAGGAATACCGATTGATACGCCCACAACAGCAGCATGGCTTGTTAGGCCACCTTCTTCTACAACTAAAGCAGCAGCTTTTTCGATTGCAGGAATCATATCTTTATCAGTGCTTGTTGTAACAAGAATATCACCTTCGTTTACGTTCGCTACAGCTTCAGCAGCTGTTTTTGCTACAACTACTTTACCTTTTGCAGCTTTACGACCGATTCCTTGTCCTTTAGCAACTTCTTCACCAACAACGTGGATTTTCATTAAGTTTGTTGTACCAGTTTCAGCAACTGGAACACCAGCAGTAATTACTACAGTATCTCCAAGGCCGATTAGACCTGCATCCATACCTGTTTGAATCGCTGTATCTAACATTTCGTCAGTTGAAGCTGCGCGCTTCTCAGCCATAAATGCTTGTACACCCCAAACAAGTGCAAGACGACGTCCTACTTGCTCGTCAGATGTTACAGCTACGATTGGAGATTTTGGACGGTATTTAGAGATCATTTTCGCAGTATGTCCACTTTCTGTTGGAGCTACGATTGCAGCTACATCAAGAGCAAGTGCTGTATGCGCAACAGATTGGCTAATTGCATCTGTAATTGTTGGAGTGAACTCTTTAATACGTTTTTTGAACATATCTTCGTATTGTAATGATTTTTCAACACGTACTGCAATGTTAGCCATCATTGTTACTGCTTCTACCGGATATTGACCAGCAGCTGTTTCACCTGAAAGCATGATTGCATCTGTACCATCGAAGATTGCGTTAGCTACGTCACTTGCTTCCGCACGAGTTGGACGTGGGTTACGTTGCATAGAGTCTAACATTTGTGTCGCAGTAATAACTGGTTTACCTAACACGTTACATTTTTTGATTAGACGTTTTTGTACTAATGGTACTTCTTCTGGTGGAATTTCTACACCCATATCACCACGAGCTACCATTAAACCGTCAGAAACTTCTAAGATTGAATCGATGTTGTCGATACCTTCTTGGTTTTCGATTTTCGGTACGATTTGGATATATTGAGCGCCATGCTCTTCTAATAATTCACGGATTTCTAATACGTCAGACGCTTTACGTACGAATGAAGCTGCGATGAAATCAACTTTTTGCTCGATACCGAAGATGATATCTTTTACGTCTTTTTCAGTGATACCAGGAAGCTTAATGCTTACGTTTGGTACGTTAACACCTTTTTTATTTTTTACAGTTCCGCTGTTAAGAACTTTTGTACGGATGTTTCCATCAGCTTTTTCGATTACTTCTAGTTCGATAAGACCGTCATCGATTAGAATGCGAGAACCTGGGTCTACATCGTCATAAAGACCAGCATAAGATACAGAGAACTTCTCTGCAGTACCTAATACTTGCTCAGTAGAAAGAACTACTTCTGCACCTGTTACAAGCTCAGCTTGTCCGTCTACGAAGTCGTGAGTACGGATTTCTGGACCTTTTGTATCAAGTAAGATACCAACTGTTTTACCAGTTTTCTTTGAAGCTTCACGAATGTTTTTAATACGAGCTCCGTGCTCTTCATGGCTACCATGAGAGAAGTTTAAACGAGCAACGTTCATACCCGCTTCAATTAATTGCTCTAATTTTTCAATACTTTCACTAGCAGGACCTATTGTACATACAATTTTAGTTTTACGCATATTGCACCTCCGAAAATTATGAAACCGTTCCCAAATATCCGACATTACGCCGATTAGATGGATAATTCTTTAGATAATTGATACATATCTTTATCGATTGTATGCTTTTGAGCTAACGCTTCGATAATATCATGATCAACAAGTTTGTTATCTTGAATACCTACACAACGTCCACCTCTACCAGCAATTAATAATTCAACTGCTCTTGCGCCAAGACGACTTGCTAATACACGGTCTTGTGCACTTGGTGATCCGCCACGTTGTACGTGACCTAATACAGTTACACGAGTATCAAAGTTTGTTGCTTCTTCAATGTGCTTACCGATGTCAATTGCACTTCCAACACCTTCAGCTACAACGATAATACTGTGTTTTTTACCACGTTCACTACCGCGCTTCAGACGAGCGATAACATCATCCATGTCATACTCTTCTTCTGGAATTAAGATTGTTTCTGCACCATCAGCTAAACCAGCCCATAATGCGATATCACCAGCGTGACGTCCCATTACTTCGATAACATATGTACGTTCATGAGATGTAGCTGTGTCACGGATTTTATCAATTGCATCAATAACAGTGTTTAAAGCTGTATCGAAACCAATTGTGAAGTCTGTTCCAGGGATATCATTGTCGATTGTACCTGGTACACCAACACATGGGAATCCTTGTTCAGTTAATTTTTTAGCGCCTTGGTAAGAACCATCTCCACCAATAACAACAAGTCCTTCGATACCATGTTTCTTTAATTGCTCGATACCTTTTAGTCGTACTTCTGGGTCTTTAAACTCAGGACATCTTGCTGTATATAATTTCGTACCACCGCGGTGGATAATATCGCCAACAGAACCAAGTTCTAATTTTTCAATGTGACCAGAAATTAATCCAGCGTATCCATGGTAAATACCATATACTTCAATATCATGGAAAATCGCTTTACGAACAACTGCACGAATGGCAGCATTCATACCAGGTGAATCTCCACCACTTGTTAATACACCAATACGTTTCATTTGTACTCACCTCATAAAGATTATTTGCCTTATAATAAAATAACACGAAAAAATATAAAAACACAATGGAGAAGATGTGTCTTTTCATAATAAAAACGTGCATTCGCGAAGAGGAACGCACGCTTTTCTTATTTTATCCCAATGGAAGCGTTTGAAAACGAAACTTGCCCAATTTTCATATATTTTTCATAACGTTTTTCGATTAATTCATCTTTCGAAATTCCGTTTAATTGTTCAAAAGTTTTTCTAATTATTAAGTCTATATTTTCTGACTGTTTTAAAAGATTACGGTGAGCTCCACCTTTTGCCTCTGGAATAATTTCATCAATTACACCTAATTCCTTCAAATCTGCTGCTGTAATTTTCATTGCTTCTGCAGCTTCCTTTGCTTTTCCTGCATCTTTCCAAAGAATTGCCGCTGCACCCTCTGGTGTAATAACAGAATAAGTGGAATTTTCTAGCATATGAATGTAATCTCCTACTCCAAGACCTAGCGCACCACCACTACCGCCTTCACCGATAACGATACAAATAACTGGTACCGTTAAACCTGCCATCTCAAATAGGTTGCGGGCAATAGCTTCACTTTGTCCACGTTCTTCAGCTGCTTTACCAGGATAAGCTCCCTTCGTATCGATGAAACAAATAATAGGACGATTAAACTTTTCCGCTTGTTTCATGAGACGCAGTGCTTTTCGATATCCTTCTGGATGAGGCATTCCAAAGTTACGGCGAATATTTTCTTTCGTATCTTTTCCGCGCTGATGCCCAATTACAGTTACAGGCATCCCTTTATATTTCGCAATGCCGCCGACAATCGCTGCATCATCGCCAAATAGACGATCTCCATGACATTCGAAAAAATCAGTAAATAAGTGCTCAATATAATCGAGCGTTGTCGGTCGTTCTGCATGACGAGCAATTTGAACACGGTCCCATACTTTTAGATTGCCGTATATATCTTCCTCTAAATTTTCTAGCTTTTCTTCCAAAATACGAATCTCCTCACTGAAGTCCATCTGGCTGTTTTTCGTATAGTCTTTCAGTTCACGAATCTTATTTCTTAGCTCAACAACTGGTTTTTCAAATTCTAGCTCTGCCATACAGCCAATTCCCCTCCTTGATGAACTTCTAAAATCTTGCGAAGCGATTCTCTCATATCATCACGATGCACCACCGCATCTAATTGACCATGATCTAGTAAGAATTCTGCCGTTTGGAAATCTTCCGGTAGTTTCTCACGCACCGTTTGTTCAATTACACGTCTACCAGCAAATCCGATAAGTGCACCTGGTTCTGCAAGATTATAATCACCAAGTGAAGCGAAACTCGCTGAAACCCCGCCCGTCGTTGGGTGAGTCATAACAGAAATAAATAACCCTCCTGCATTACTATGCTTTTTCAAAGCTACGCTTGTTTTTGCCATTTGCATTAAACTTAATATCCCTTCTTGCATACGGGCACCACCCGAAGCAGTAAAGATAATAAATGGAACTTGTAAGTCGTACGCCTTTTCAACCGCACGGGCGATTTTTTCTCCTACTACAGAGCCCATGCTCCCCATTCGAAAACGAGAATCCATTACTGCAACAACAACAAGCATGTCATCAATTGTTCCTTCACCAGTTACAACCGCTTCGTTCAATTCAGTCTTCTTACGATCGCTCTCTAGTTTCTCTTCATAACCTGGAAACTCGAGTGGATTTAATGAAACCATTTCTTTGTCATACTCACGGAATGACCCTTCGTCCAATATACTATCAAGACGTTCCCATGCATTCATAGGATGATGATATCCACAATTCACACATACTTTTAAATTTTTTAGAAGTTCTTTCGTATACATGATTTTTTTACATTCCGGACATTTTGTCATAACGCCATCTGGTACATCTTTTCGTACTTGTTCTGAAGGTATTGCAGCGTACTTTTTCTTTTTCACGAATAAATCTCTTAGCACAATTTGACCCCCTTCGTTGAGAGCTAAGGTTAGCGTAAGAAGAAAATGGGGCTAACACCAAAGTTTGATGTTAGCCTTATCTTCTCAATCTGTCTAATAACCTCACTCTTTACGTTTAACTTTAACCGCTACGCGGTAGAATGTTTGTCATAACGTGTCATGGTCATTTCGACAAATTTTATACATTACGAGTGAAACTGTATATTCTCTACTAATTCATCGTAAATTTTTAGTGCATCATTTTCTTGTTTTTCTTCCAAAGTAGCATAAAGCTTTCTATACATATCGATAGAATCTCTTGAAACTTTACAAGAAAGAGTTGCTACGTAATCATTTACGATCATCCAAATGCGATATAGTAAATAATTATCGACTTGTTCAATAAGTGTTTTAAAGAACGTTTGATGAAGCGTTGGGATTGAGCTTTCATTTTCTTCAAGTACTTGGTGTAATCTACTTAGTACTTTAGAAAACGTTTCTTTCGGTAAATTACATACAATTCGAATCATATCTTTCTCAAGCAATCGTTTTGTTTGTAATAAATCACGAATTGTTTTCTCATCTTGCAGTAAGAACGGAGCAATTAATTGTACAAGACCGTTATCATAAAAGTTTCGAATAAACGTCCCTTCACCACGTCTCGTTTCAATCAATCCTACCAGTTCTAAAGCACGCAATGCTTCTCTTACAGAGGAACGTCCTACGTTTAAGCGTGAACTTAACTCGCGCTCAGACGGCAAACGATCCCCCGCTACCAATCCATCCTCTTCCATAATGGAACGGATTTTTTTTACAATTTCGAGATATACTTTTGTATTTGATGATGTCAATGGAAATTCCTCGCTTATTCTTTACCAATCAGCGCTAATTGTTTTGTTTTTTCAGCGATCTCATTTGGATCTACTTGACGGCGAGCTACTCCTGTCTCCATTGCTGCTTTTGCAACGTAAGCCGCTACTTGAGGCGCTACACGCGCGTCAAATGGTGCTGGAATGATATAGTCTGCATTCAACTCATCTTCTGCTACAAGCTCAGCAATAGCCTGTACAGCTGCCATCTTCATTTCTTCGTTAATTTGTGTCGCATGTACGTCAAGTGCACCGCGGAAAATACCAGGGAACGCCAGTACATTATTTACTTGGTTCGGGAAGTCAGAACGACCTGTTCCAACAACAGCTGCGCCCGCTGCTTTTGCCAATTCTGGCATAATTTCTGGAACTGGATTTGCCATTGCAAAAATAATCGCATTGTCATTCATTGTACGAACCATCTCTTCTGTTAATGCACCTTCTGCAGATACACCAATGAATACGTCCGCACCTTGTACAACATCAGCTAAAGAACCTTCTATACGATTCTTATTTGTATATTTTGCAACTTCATCCTTCACCGGATTCATACCTGTAGGACGACCATCATAGATTGCCCCTTTACGGTCACACATAATAATGTCGCGTACACCATAGCGATATAAAAGTTTAATAATTGCAATACCTGCTGCACCTGCGCCATTTGCGACAACTTTAATGTCAGACATTTTCTTTCCAACTAATTTCAGTGCATTTACAAGACCTGCTACTGTTACGATAGCTGTTCCGTGTTGATCATCATGGAAGATAGGAATATTTGTTTCTTTTTTCAAACGCTCTTCAATAATGAAGCAGTTTGGTGCTGCGATATCTTCTAAGTTAACGCCGCCAAAAGTTGGCTCCATTAATTTTACAGTTTCAACAATTTTATCTACATCGTTTGTATTTAAGGCAATCGGGAATGCATCTACACCAGCAAAGCTCTTGAATAATACAGCTTTACCTTCCATTACTGGAAGAGATGCTTCAGGTCCAATGTTACCAAGACCAAGTACAGCCGTTCCGTCTGTCACAACTGCTACCATATTTCCCTTCATCGTATATTCATATACCTTACTTTTATCGTCATAAATTTCTTTACAAGGTTCTGCAACCCCTGGAGAATATGCAAGACTTAAATCTTTTGCATTTTCTACTTTTACTTTTGATACAGTTTCTAATTTTCCTTGATGCACTTTATGCATGTGAAGTGCTTCTTCACGAAGTGTTGACAAACTATCCACTCTCCTCAAATTATTCTTGCTGATATCAATTTCTCCAAGTGGTCTGACCACGAACACTACTACTATAATAATCGAAGTGTAGGGAAATTGTCCATTATATTTTCACAACTACATTTTCTTCCCCGACAATTTCACGAAGTGCTCCTAAACATTCTTCACTTGGATGAATCGATAAACTCCGAGATAATTGTACCATTTTATGTTCCTTTTCATAATAAATTAGTACTTTCGCAAAACCTGAATAGTCGAACAATATTTTCGTAACCTGATTTAAAAGCTTTTTCTCATACTGAGACGGCAATTTCACGTAAACAGATGCGTCTTTCTTTTCTTCATAAACATCCATTTCCTCTAGCGGATATAGCCCATTTACAATCCATTGCAGCTTATGATTTCTTAGCTCAATCGTACCGTCAACTAAAACAATTGCTCCTTCTTGTAACTTGTCCGAGAAATGTATATACGTTTCCGGGAAGAGGACTGCTTCCATTTCATCATTTTGATCACAGAATGTAATAAATGCCATCTTTTGAAACTTTTTCGTACGAATCACTCTCACACTTGTTATATACACAATAGCTCTTTGTACTTTTTTCTTGTGTCGCATCGCCTGAGCGAGAGATGGAATTTCTAATTCTTTTGCTAACTTTACATACTGCGCTGTCGGATAACTTGATAAATAAAAGCCAAGTGCTTCTTTCTCTTTATTTAGTTGTTCAATAAAAGATAGCTCTTCTCCTTGTACGTATTTTGATTTTGGAACAGCATCTCCTAAATCACGTGCGAGATTCGCGTACTCTAATGCCCCTTTAATACTTTTCCATAAATTCGTTCTCGAAACACCAAAATCATCAAAACATCCCGACCAGACGAAAGCTTCTAAATTGCGCTCCGTTACAAACTTTGACGGCAAACGGAGACAAAATTCAAACAAATCTTCGAACATTTTTTTCTCTCGTTCTTCTAATAATGCCGTCACTGTAGCCATTCCAATATTTCGAATCGAAAGTAAACTGTAACGTATCGCATTCCCCTCTATTTGGAAGTTGTAACCACTTTTTTGAAGAGACGGCGGCAAAACATGAAAACCTTTTCGCTTCGTTTCTCGTATATACTGTACAATTTTATCTTCATTTCCAATTGCACTTGATAATAGTGCCGTCATAAATTCCAGCGTATAGTTCGCTTTTAAGTAGGCAAGTTGATATCCGATCATACTGTAAGCTACAGCGTGACTTCGGTTAAAACCGTAATTCGCAAATCTTACAATTAAATCGTAAATTTTCTCAGCAGACGTCTCATCGTAACCATTTTGCAAACAACCTTGGACAAAATGCTTACGTTCCTGATCTAAAATATCACGATTCTTTTTACTCACTGCACGGCGCAGTAAATCTGCTTCACCAAGCGAAAACCCTGCTAACTTCGATGCAATTTGCATAATTTGTTCTTGGTATACAATGACGCCGTATGTTCTTTCTAAAATTGGCTTTAAATCCGGATGTAAATATTCAATTTTTCTTTTTCCATGTTTCGATTCAATAAAGGTCGGTATCTGTTCCATCGGTCCCGGTCTGTATAATGAGTTAACAGCTACGATATCTTCAAACTCATTCGGTTTTAACCCGCGAAGTACATTTCGCATACCACCTGACTCAAGCTGGAATACACCTGTTGTATCCCCTCTCCCTAATAATTGGAACGTCTTTTCATCTTGAAGAGGTAAGTTTCTTATATCGATTTCTTTCCCTGTTTTGTTCGCGATAAATTTTATAATATTTTCAAGTAACGTTAAATTACGTAATCCTAAAAAGTCCATCTTAAGCAACCCAAGTTCTTCTAGCGCATCGGCTGGATATTGCGTAACATAAACATCGTTATGTCCTTCTTGAATTGCTACACTGCCTGTTAGCGGTTCTTGACTCATAATAACGCCAGCCGCATGAATAGACGTATGACGTGGTAAACCTTCTACACGTTTTGCGATTTCAAACACACGCTCATGCAGAAGATTCCCTTGTATAAACTCACGAAGTGATTGTGATTCTTCATATGCATCTTTTAACGTTATACCAAGCTTTGATGGGATAAGTTTTGAAAATATATCAATATCTCGCGGCGGAAGCCCCATTACGCGGGCAATGTCTCTAATTGCCGCTTTTGCTGCAAGCGTACCAAACGTTACAATTTGCGCAACACGGAGCTGACCGTATTTATCTTTCACATAGCGAATCATCTCATCACGTCTTACGTCTGGAAAATCAATATCAATATCGGGAAGCGTCACACGTTCAGGATTTAAAAACCTTTCAAATAATAGATCATATTCAATCGGATCAATATCTGTAATTTCTAATACGTATGAGACGAGTGAACCAGCTGCCGATCCACGACCTGGTCCTGTTAAAATATGATTTTCATGTGCATACTTCATAAAATCCCATACGATGAGGAAATAATCACTAAATCCCATACGAGAAATAACATTTAATTCATGATTTAAACGCTTTATATGCACTTCTTTCGGCGCACCATATTGTTTCCGCAAACCTTCTTCACAAACACGACGCAAGTATATATCACTCGTTTCATTAGACGAAACAGGAAACTTCGGAAGTTGATTTACATGGAACGGTATTTCTACTTGGCAACGCTCTGCAATTTTCATTGTATTTTGGATTGCTTCCGGCGCATGGGAAAATAGTGCTTCCATTTCATCCGATGACTTTAAATAATATTGATCTGTTTTCAGCCTCGGCCTATCTGGATCAGTCATTTTCGTTCCACTTTCAACAGATAGTAAACATTCGTGAACAAGTGCGTCACTTTGATTGATATAGCGCACATCGTTTGTTGCAACGACTGGAATATTAACCCTACTAATAAATTCAGGTAGTTTCTCTTGTAAAAGCAACTCATCTTGAATCGCATGATGCTGCAAACTCATATAAAAATGGCCGAACATATTTTGATATGTGCGAGCTACTTCTTCTGCCTGACTCTCATTGTCTTCTAGTAATAATTGCTCAATTTCGCCATCTTTACCTGGTGAAATAGCAATTAATCCTTTCGCATAATGCGCAAGCCACTTCTTAGGAATACCTTCTTTGGATTTTGTCATAATACTGCTAGAAATCTTTAATAAATTTTGGTAGCCTATTTCATTCTCAGCAAGTAATACAAGCGGATAAGACCTTTCTTCTTCTTCACTAAAAATAGAAGCGGTTAATCCAATAACAGGCTGTATACCATGTTTCTTACATGCTTTATAAAACGGAATAACGCCATACATAACATTTTCATCCGTAATAGCCAGCGATGAAAAACCAAGTTCTTTCGCCCTGACTACAAGCTCATCAATTTTACAAGCACTTTTTAATAAACTAAAAACGGTTTGACATTGTAAATGCACAAACTTCACTGTTGTACCCTCTCTTTACCTATTTGACTACTTTTATTATAGGTGATGAGGAAAGCGGAAATCAAAACATACTTCTTATACTTTGTCCATATATATGAAGAAGAAAGGGGAATGACGATGGATGTAAGAGAACATACTTTTTTCTCTCTGCTTATTATTAGTTATTTTATTGCCTTTGGGGTTATACTTGGCGGTTCATTAATTGGTGGATTTGGTGCGTTTCTTATCGGAAAACCAGCTCTAACTTACATTAATCAATTCGCCCAAAATTTAAGAATTTGGGCACTCGTTGCAGCAATCGGTGGAACATTCGATACCTTTTATAGCTTTGAAAGAAGTTTCTTTGGCGGAGATATGAAAGATATCGTAAAACAAATTCTCCTTATTTTTTTCGCAACTGGTGGTATGCAAACAGGTCTCATTATTATTAAATGGCTAACGCAGGAACATGTATGAGAGTACCAAGTGCCAATACAGCAAAAAGATGGTACTTAGTATTAGCTGGTGCTGCTGTTGGAGGCGTGTTGAGCTGGTTTATTTTTTTGTACATATACGGTGTTTTTCAAGAAGAACAAGCTAGTAAAATAGCAGAACAAAGAGAAATTATAGAAAAACAAGAAGCAAAGCTCCACGTCCTTCTCGAAGATCAAGAAAAATTGAACACTGAAAATAAACGGCTCTTAACCATTCAAGAGATTAAAATAAAACTTATCAATCGGGAAAAATACGATTTAGACAATCTTACACTCGAAAATATGACTACATCTATCCATAATGATCTCCAGCATCTTTTAACGAAAAACATTCAAAGTATCGCAAAAAATAAAGACCTACTCAAAAAGGTAATCGAAAACAAAACGTACAAACATTACGATCGACTATACCGTTTTAAAGTCGATACAATATCTTTTGATACAGTGCTTGAAATTAGCATTACTATAGAAAAGGAAAAATAAAGAAGGAGGGCTTTAGCGCCGCTCCTTCTTTTCGTTCTAACATATAGTCCCTTATTTACAAATCTCACGTAAATCAGCAAAAAGACGATCCGCTTCTTCCCAAGAAGATGCCTTGGCACCAGAAGCCATCGGATGTCCTCCGCCGTTATATTGCATTGCCAATTTGTTTATAACTGGTCCTTTTGAACGAAGACGAACACGAATTACGTCGTCTTCCTCTAAAAATAGAACCCACGCCTTTAATCCATCAATATTGCCAAGCGCTCCAACAACACCAGATGCTTCAGAAGGAAGTACATCAAATTCTTCTAATACTTCTTTCGTTAATTTAATGTAAGCTGCTCCTTCTTCTACCATCGTAAAGTTTTGTAAAATATAACCGTTTAAACGAGCAATTTTTTCTTTTGTCTTATACATTTCATTGTATAAATCTGTGAATTTCACACCCATGTCAACAAGCTCACTTACGTAACGAAGTGTTTTTGCTGTCGTATTTGGGAATAAGAAACGACCTGTATCTCCAACAATTCCTGCTAAAATAAGGCGGGCTGCTTCTTTTGTTATTTTTAATCCTTTATCTTTTCCATAGTTATAAAACTCATAAATCATTTCACTTGTCGAACTCGCTGTCGTATCTACCCACGTAATATCTCCATATGGATCTTCATTTGGGTGATGATCAATTTTAATTAACATCTTCCCTTTTGTATAGCGTTGATCGTCAACACGTTCTTGATTCGCAGTATCACAAACAATAACAAGCGCATTTTCGTATATACTATCTTCAATATCATCCATTACTCGTAAGTATGCTAACGATGGTTCATTGTACCCAACCGTATAAATATTTTTCTCTGGAAACGATTCTTTTAGAATTGTACCAAGGCCACCCTGTGAACCTAATGCATCTGGATCCGGACGCACGTGGCGATGAATAATAATTGTATCAAACTCTTTAATTGCTCCTAAAATTTGCTCATGCATATGTATAATCTCCTTTTTAATCAACTTCTTCACTTTATCTCTCATTATAACGGAAAGTATTTCATACATGCGAACAATTGCTTTATAATAAAAGTTAGAAAGTTTAGATATTTCTTTTTTCTCCACTATTTTTTTCATAAAACGATGGGAGTGTTCATTATGCCAGTATTAGTCTTCTGTATTATCGTCTCATTTATGTTGTATCTCTTCTACAAAACAAAATACTTTCGTACAAACCGCCCAATGGAGAAAGGTTGGCTCTCTGGAAAATCCGCAATGGCACTCGGTTCATTCGTCTTATTCTTCGGGATAAACCAATTCTTTTTAGAACTTTCAACCGCTCGTATTATCGTTGGTATCTTATTCGTTCTATTTGGTAGTGCAAGTGTATTTAATGGATTTCGCCAATACAAACATTTCTTACCATTAGCAGTTAAAGAAGCAGAAGTCTATGAAACAACGTAAAAAAGCATCAAAATTGTGATGCTTTTTTACGTCCCCTAACTTTTAAAATCATATATGCGACAAACGCAGATGGTATATTAAATGGGTTACCTTGTACGTGAAAATGTAATTGTTCTTCTCCAAAAGACATTTTTTCATATAGCTCTCGCTGAGATAATCCTGTCTTTTCCTTTTTTTCATGTAAACCTTGTAAATATAAATATTGGATCGGTATCATTACAAGAAAGTAAAATAATGCGATACTACCAAAAAAGAGTACGGCTGACGACATAATGTATACCACCTTTCATAAATCCATTTTCTTACAATATTATCATAACACAATATACAACCAAATTGAATTACTATTCTGTCTTTTCTTGCGTTACTTTTCCATTCCACCCCATACATATTTCACTAAAACTCTCATCTAAAATCATGCCTTTCAAATTTAAAACAACAAAAAAGATGGAACAAATCAAAACGATTTGTTCCATCTTTTTATTTATCAATTAACTGAACCATAAGTAATGCTTTTCCAACGACATTACCTTCATGATGCACCTCTACATCAACCTTACCAAATTTACGCCCAATTTCTAATACTTTCGGATGAACGGATACAACATTATCAATTTGAACCGGCTTTACGAAATAAATTGTTAAGTTTTCAACAATTAAATCGCTTTTCTTTTGCGCACGAATAACGCGATTTGTCGCTTCTGTCACAATTGTTGCAAATACACCGTACGATAACGTTCCGATTGAGTTCGTCATTTGCGGCGTCACTGAAAATTGATATAGATGCTCATTTTTCGCTTCTTTTGGCGTCATAAATTGATTCGTTACAATATCATCAATTGTTTCTCCAACTTGTGGCTGACGTTGAATCATTTGCAGTGCCTGAAGTACATCTTGACGGCTAATAATACCTTGCAGTTTATTTCCTTCCTCAACGACAGGAAGTAATTCAATTCCTTCCCACACCATCATACGTGCCGCAGCTGCGACAGACATTTTACCATTCACTGTAATTGGGTGTTTTGTCATTACTTTATCAATTGGTGTTTCTTTCGCTACACCGATCATGTCTTTTGAAGTTACGATTCCTAGCACTTTTTTATTTTCATCGACAATTGGATATCTTCCGTGCATTGTCTCTTCATTATATGCATGCCATTGCTGTACTGTATCATGTGGCTTTAAATATAACGTTTCTTCAATTGGTGTTAAAATATCCTCAACAAGTACAATTTCTTTCTTAATCAGTTGATCATAAATTGCACGGTTAATTAACGTTGCGACCGTAAATGTATCGTAGCTACTTGAAATAATCGGCAGCTTTAATTCGTCTGCTAATTTCTTCACATGATCTTCTGTATCAAATCCACCCGTAATTAATACAGCGGCTCCAGTTTCTAGCGCTAATTGATGTGCATTCGTACGGTTACCAATAATGAGTAAATTCCCAGCTTCTGTATAGCGCATCATCGCTTCTAATTTCATAGCTCCGATTACGAATTTATTTAATGTTTTATGTAGTCCTTCTCTGCCCCCAAGTACTTGACCGTCGACAATGTTAACGACTTCTGCATATGTCAGTTTTTCGATATTCTCTTTCTTCTTTTGTTCAATTCGAATTGTTCCGACACGTTCAATTGTACTAACATATCCTTTATTTTCTGCATCTTTAATTGCACGGTAAGCTGTCCCTTCACTTACACTCAAATCTTTCGCAATTTGTCTTACAGAAATTTTATGGCCTACTGGCAGGCTATTAATATGTTCTAAAATTTGGTTATGCTTGGTAGCCAAATGGTTTCACCATACTTTCTTTTCCCTAAATTCTTCATGTGTTGTACTTTCAGTATACTATATTTTCAAAACTGTTACACTCTCTCTTTGCATACCTGTACTATTTTTTTTATAACAAAATGACTCTTACATTCCACCAGTCATTCTATTACAACAATGTAATGCTATTGTCATCTCATTCGATAGTTCGCCCACTTGATTCCCTATACAATGAAGACAAGAAATAAAACAAAGGAGCGAACACATGATGAAAAAACTTTTAGAGGTTGTAGGTGCTGTATTTTTAGCTTTCGTAGATGGGAAAAAAGTTGCAATGGAATTGAATGAAACACCTGAACAACCACGTACCAAAAGAAAAGAATCACCAAAACAAATACAAGCATTAAAAGCTGTTCTACACACGTAAAAACCCTTCACTTTTCTTTTCTATAGTGTAATACTTTCTCCAGCTTCTAATACTTTCCCTGTACAATTTTGTAGCTTTTCTACAAATTGATATGGATCTTGTTCAATAACTGGGAACGTATTGTAATGCATCGGTACAACAGTTTTCGCATTAATCCATTTTGCCGCTAGTACAGCATCTTCTGGTCCCATTGTGAAATTATCACCAATTGGTAAAAATGCTAGATCAACTTTATTTAATTCCCCCAATTAACTTCATATCAGAGAATAGTGCAGTATCTCCTGCGTGGTACACTGTTTTCTCTTCTGCTGTAAATAAAATACCTGCTGGCATACCTGTATATGTAATCGTCTTATTTGCTTCATCAATATAACTAGAGCCGTGGAATGCTTGTGTAAACTTCACTTTTCCAAAGTCAAATTCATGTGAACCACCAATATGCATCGGATGTGTATTTACACCTTGCCAACTTAAAAATGTTGCTAGTTCAAATGGCGCTACAACAACTGCATTATTTTTCTTCGCAAGTTCTACTGTATCTCCAACATGATCACCGTGTCCATGCGATAAAAGGATTGCATCCACTTTTACATCTTCAGCTTTTAAATCTGTTTTCGGATTACCTGTTAAAAACGGGTCAATTAAAATAACTTTTCCATTCGCCTCAATTTTCACAACTGAATGCCCATGATAAGATACTTTCATTATTACATTCCTCCCCTATTCACATTCTCACTTTTTATTCTACATGATTTTTCAATTCCCTGTCTTTTCTAACATCTATTTACTTGTCATAACGCTTTCTTCCGAGTTAAAGTTATATTTGTAATTAAATATCTCGGGGGGGCCAATCGATGAATGCTAGATTAGAAAATTTAATGCAATGGCTAAAAGAAAAAAACGTAGAAGCTGCGTTCTTAACTTCTACACCGAACGTCTTCTACATGACGAACTTCCACTGTGAACCGCATGAAAGATTACTTGGTATGTTTGTATTCCAAGAAAAAGAACCTATTTTAATTTGTCCTAAAATGGAAGAAGGTCAAGCACGTAACGCTGGCTGGGCACATGAAATTATCGGATTTACTGATACTGACAGACCATGGGATATGATTGCAAAAGCAATTAAAGACCGCGGCATCAATGCAAATGCAGTTGCAATTGAAAAAGAACATTTAAACGTAGAGCGCTACGAAGAATTAACGAAATTATTCCCAAATGCAGCTTTCAAATCAGCTGAGGAGAAAGTTCGCGAACTTCGTTTAATTAAAGATGAAAAAGAACTTTCTATTTTACGCGAAGCAGCTAAAATGGCGGACTACGCTGTTGAAGTTGGTGTAAATGCAATTAAAGAAAACCGTAGCGAGCTAGAAGTATTAGCAATTATTGAACACGAATTAAAAACAAAAGGCATACATAAGATGTCATTTGATACGATGGTATTAGCGGGTGCAAACTCTGCTCTTCCACACGGTATTCCTGGCGCAAACAAAATGAAGCGCGGTGATTTCGTACTATTTGATTTAGGTGTAATCATTGAAGGTTATTGCTCTGATATTACACGTACAGTAGCATTCGGTGAGATTTCTGAAGAGCAAACTCGCATTTACAACACTGTACTTGCTGGACAACTACAAGCAGTTGAAGCATGTAAACCAGGTGTTACACTTGGCGCAATCGATAACGCTGCTCGTTCTGTTATCGCAGATGCAGGTTACGGAGACTTCTTCCCGCACCGACTTGGTCATGGACTTGGAATTAGCGTACATGAATATCCAGATGTAAAAGCTGGTAACGAGTCTCCATTAAAAGAAGGTATGGTCTTCACAATCGAACCTGGTATTTACGTACCAAACGTAGGTGGCGTTCGTATTGAAGATGATATTTACATTACAAAAGACGGATCAGAAATTTTAACGAAATTCCCGAAAGAATTACAATTTGTAAAATAATAAAAAGGCAGCGTGAATGCTGCCTTTTTTTATTCCTCTACTATTTCAAATTTCTCTACAATCATTCTTGCTGGATAGCTTTCAAGTATTTGAGAAAACCATACTTTTATTTTATCCCCTGTTTTTAACTGTTTATATGCGTCTTTGTCCTTAAAGCTCAAGACTATATGTGGTGGATGCTCTTTATTCATTTGTTGTTCTATATAATTTTGTAACTCTACTTTTGTTTCAAACGTTTTATCATCGGCAAAAAATACCGTGTCATTTCTTAATATGATATACCCTTCTTTAGGGACTTCTTTTACCGTTACCTGCTCTACTTGTTTTGTAGTACAAGCTGATAATATGACTAGAAATACACTTAAAAACATAACAATTTTCACATGCCTATTCATTTTTAACTCCTTAATTTAGGCTATTTCAAATTTAACACCATCTTCTCCTCATACTTATCATCCCATTTAATTACAACTTCTATCGGTTCATCTTTAGATAGAGGTGCACAACTTACACAAGAAGATTTTATTTCAACCCTTGCTCCTTTATGAACTTCTGACGTTTGTGTCATTGTACTAAAGGCTCCATTAATAGCAATCTCTAAGTTTTTAAATTCTGTCTTTCCATCCCCACCCTTATATTGAAACGTAAACATTCCATCTTCACTGTCATCCTTAATATGCCCTTTATATTGTCCAGTCCAACTTTTGCTCTCACTAGAAAAATTAACATACGAAATGGAACAGCTTCCTAAAAAGAAAATACTAATGAAAAAGAATAATGCTCTCTTCATAATGCCCCCTCCATTCAAATACACTTATTTATCCCGCATTTACGGACAGTAAGATCCCCACATCAAAATTCATTGCCTATTCCTTCCTTTTATTATACTATTAAAATACAGAATTTTCTAAAAAAGGAGGATTTATATGTTACAACAACAATTAGAAGAAATTCGTAATAATAATTACATACTGGATAACACACTTAACATTGATTCTTTAAGTTCCAATATGCTTGAACATATTGGCGATACTAATAGCTATTTAAGGGACAAACTCATCTACTCTACTTTTTATCATCTCATCAAAAATCGCTACCTTTCACACACACAATTACAGAAACTATTATTAGAAAGCATCGGTGAAAAATATTTATTGTATAAGATTCATTCAGATGATGAAGATGCTGTATTTACTCGTGCATTTACGACCTTATTAATTGCGCTCATTATAGATGCAGATACAACTCATAATTTCTTATCACAGAATGATATTTTAACTGTAAAAGATCAATTAATTCTATATATGAACAATGAACATGATTTCCGCGGATATGTGCAAGACCACGGCTGGGCACATAGTATCGCACATGCTTCCGATACATTTGAGGCGCTTGTTCATAGTCCTAAACTAGAAACTTTACATTACGAAGAGATATTAAAAACTTTGTTAAACAAAGTTTGTGTCCATTCTATTTACTACAAATATGAAGAAGACGATATGAAGAAGACGAGCGTCTCGTTTATCCGATTGTCACAATGCTGCAAAATGGCCTGAAAGAAGAAATACTCATATTAGCCCTTCGTGACTTAGTAGCTCAATTACCGGTCCAAAAACAAGCACTACCTATTGAATCGTACGAGTTTTTATATGGAAATACAAAATCTTTCTTACGTAGCTTATTTTTCAGACTACGCACACTTTCTATATGTGAAGAAACCGAATTCGAAATTGAGAAATTGCTACAAGAGCTTCCAAAATATTATTAAAAAAGAAGGCCACTCAAAAAGTGCCTTCTTCTATTTCACTAATATTTAATTGAAATTTCACGATCCAAACTGAGAAAAGGTGGACAAGAAGCGCAAACGCCATACATGCTCCACTTAAAAAAGTTAGTATAGGATGCGAATACACGTGCCCCAACCCATAGGATATCGCCACGAAAAACATTGTTATGTAAATATAAATTGCTCCATGTATTTGCCTCATATAAACCTCCTTTTCCCATATTATAACATAAATTTTCTGATTATTCACATTAATTACTTGTAATCAATATTTCTCAACTGTTACACCTCTTACAGCAGCCTTAATATACGGTGATCCTTGTAAACTTTGTAAATCCTCTGTTTTTCCTGTTACAACTACACCGTATATTGGTAAGTCTTTTGGTTTGGTGTTTTTTATTTCTTTATCCCGCATTAACGGGCAGTAAGACCTCACATCAAAATTCAGCGGAAGCAAAGAAATTAGGTGGGGGGCGGACTGCCCGTAAAAGCCCGATTGGTGAGGGCTGATAATCAGTGAGGGATGAACCACTCCACTGATTAAAGTTTCACTTTATAGTTTATCCTAAAATATTCTCGATATCCCTCTTTATTTTCACTTAAAGATATTCAAATGCAGCTTTTATAAATTTTTTCATAATAAAAAGCACATCCATTTTGATGCGCTTTTCACATATATTTTAGTAAAATATGAATCATTTTTTTGAAGCAAAAACTCCCACTCCTCTCTCCCCATACTATCGTTATGACTTAGTTGCCATAATAATTGAACGAGGATAGAACCCCAACTTTTCATAAAACGATACAGCTTCATTTCCATACACTACTGTTAATTCAATTTCATCTATCTTCTTCGCTTTAAACCATTCCACTGCACTATTCATTAATTTTAAGCCAAATCCGTTTCTTCGGTATTTTTCATCAACGAATAAAACTTCAATCTTTCCGCTTACACTTTTACTATACGCTATACAAAACCCTAATATATCATCTGTTTCCGCCTCAACTAATAATTCAATTCTATATTCTCCGTAATTTGAATTCTGTTTATAATTTTCAATACGTTCCTCAAATGTCATTCTTGGATAATCACCAGAAAAATGTTTTGATTTATTATTATGATATTCATGCAATTTATTTAAAGGTTCTCTTATTATTTCTATTTCACCGAGAGTGATATATTTATTACTAATTTTCATCCTACAGCATCTCCAATAATATATATTCCAACAAAAAAGAAGATCATTTTACAGTTATAAAATAACAATCTATTATTTCATCGCTTCCTTCACAACATCTTGAATCATAACAACTTCTGTTTTCATATCAATAGACGTTGCTTCTTCATCGATACATTCATACCAAAATGCTAAGTGCTTTTTATCAATTTCATGATGCGAATTTTCGACAAAAATACCACCTTCTCCTTGCACAGAATACCAATATAAGTACTCTTCTCCATCTCTTATTTCCCGGAAAATTGTCTCAACGTACATCTTTTCGTCGTTTAATGTCAAAAGCACTTCTTTCAAATTGTCATTAAGAAGCTGCATCCATTCATCTACTCGATGACTCTTACCAGGCTTAACTTTAAATCTTGTTAATTCTACATTCATTTTTATTCCCCCGTTTTCTTACGTACAAACAAACTATATTCTATTGGATGATAAAAACTTAATTTACTAGCTAATTTTCGCGAAGGAATATTGTCTACATAACAATCCCAGCTCGGTATAATGTCATTTTGCATGCAATGTTCAATGAACCTTGTTGCAACAGCTTGAGCTAATCCTTTCCCTTGATGCGCTTCATGTGTTGCAATATCTATTTCAGCAAAACCATTCCCGCTAAATATTGAGACACATTCAGCTACAATTATCCCATCTTGTTCTATACAAAATCCAAAACCACTGTTCAAAAACGTTTCTTTTGATCCCCAATACTCTTTGTAGTACTCCTCTTTAAATTCACTGCTGCGCTCTATATCTCTTCTATCAATACGCTTCACTTCATATGTATTTTTGTTAAAATCTCGTTGGCTCTCTTCAAAGGTTACGCTTTGAAATTTCATTCGCGGGATGTTCCGAAGTACATTACTAAAACGCTCTTCTATCATCATTTCCCACTCTTCACTCGAAGTGAAGAGTGTAAATCTCTTCTCTGTTTTTTCAATAGCCGTTTTTAAATATGAAAATAACTCTTCGTTATAATTTTGATCATTCGTATCACCAAATAAATAATAGATACCGTTAGCTGTAATAATTAATCCTGCTGTTAATTGCCCGTTTATAAAAACCTCACCATCTATCATTTGATCACATACCGCATAAGCAAACGTCGTCGTTCTTGTATTACCTTCTAAAACCGGAAGAACTTTTCTATAATCGGCTACAGATAATTTTTTCATAATTGCTCCACTTTAATCGTATCAGCCTCTATATGTTCAAAACAAAGATTTACCGTTCTCTTTAATGCTCTCGTTCTATGAATCGTACATGCTGGAATTAAAATAGAATCATTTGGCTTTAAAACCGCTGTTTCTCCATCTTCAAAATCAATAAGTAATTCTCCCTCTAGCACAATAAATAATTCATCCGAATTAGAATGATAGTGCCAATCATATTCACCCGTAAAGACAGCGATGCGTAAGCAATGACTGTTTATGTTTGAAACGACGAAGTTTTTATGTTGATCTTGAATGTCTTTTGTTAATTCTATTAAGTTCACAGTTTCCATATTTCGTCCCATCCTTCCATTAGTCGTTCTTCTGAAAAATCAACTTAGTCTCCACCACCTCCGCAATCTCCTCCACCATCACTTGAGCTACTACAGTCATTGCTACTGTAGTCACCGAACCCACTTGATGAGCTTGAAGCGTATGAAGATTTTTTGCTTCTTTTTCTATCTTTTTTACTTTCATGACTAGGCCATACTTTATCAAATAATATAAAGAATAAGACTAATTCTATTGCAACAAGTATAAATTCTAGAATGCTCTCAATAATATTGGGAGTTATCCCAAAACTGTAAAACACTCCAAATGAATACATACACAAAATTACATACAGAGCCATACAAATATACCGGAATGTTTTTTCTATCATAATGACTACTTTTTGTGAAAAAGGTATGTTCTGTTTCTGTTTTTTCTTTATGTACTTTTGTCTTTTAGCTTGCTTTTGCTTCCTTTTTTTACTCCCCATTGAATCCCCTCTTTTATTATATAATTCTAAATTATCATAATAAAAATCGATTTACACCAATAAATAACAATTATTCACATGTTATTTCCCCATATAAAAAAGACCCTCCTTATGAAAAGGAAGGTCTCAAATGTATTTCTATTATGATAAAGCAGGAGCTTTTTCAAGTAGCTCTTTCGCATCAGCGTATTGTAAGCCGTGAGCTTCTGCAACTGCTTCGAATGTTACATATCCATCTAATGTGTTAATACCTTTTAATAATGCAGAGTTGCCTAGGCAAGCATCTTTATAGCCTTTGTTCGCAATTTGTACTGCATATGGTACTGTTACGTTTGTTAATGCAAGAGTTGACGTACGTGGAACCGCACCTGGCATATTAGCAACTGCATAATGAACAACGCCATGTTTTTCGTAAGTTGGGTTGTCATGAGTTGTAATACGATCAGTTGTTTCGAAAATACCACCTTGGTCAATCGCAATATCTACAACGACAGAACCTGGTTCCATTGATTGAATCATTTCTTCAGTTACAAGTTTTGGCGCTTTTGCACCCGGAATTAATACTGCTCCAATAACAAGGTCAGATTCTTTAACAGCTTCTGCAATGTTGTATGGATTAGACATTAATGTTTTTACTTGGTTACCGAAAATATCATCTAATTGACGAAGACGTTCTGCACTTAAGTCAATGATTGTTACATCTGCACCTAAACCTACTGCAATCTTAGCTGCGTTTGTACCAGCTTGACCACCGCCGATGATTGTTACTTTGCCGCGTTTTACCCCTGGAACGCCTGCAAGTAAAATACCTTTACCGCCTTTGTTTTTCTCAAGGAATTGTGCACCGATTTGTGCAGACATACGACCAGCTACTTCACTCATAGGTGCAAGTAATGGTAAAGAACGATTGTCTAATTGTACTGTTTCGTATGCGATTGATGTAACTTTGTTATCGATTAATGCTTTCGTTAATTCTGGTTCTGGAGCTAAGTGTAAGTATGTGAATAAAATTAAACCTTCACGGAAATAGCCGTATTCACTTGCTACTGGCTCTTTTACCTTCATAACCATATCTTGATTCCATGCTTCTTCAGCAGTTTCTACAAGTTTCGCACCAGCTTGTACGTATTCTTCATCTGTAAAGCCAGATCCTAAACCTGCTCCTTTTTGAACAAAAACTTCGTGACCATTTTGTACTAAATGTACTGCTCCCGCTGGCGTCATTGCCACACGGTTTTCATTGTTCTTAATTTCTGTTGGAATACCGATACGCATGATTAGTTCCCCCTTGAGTTATGAAATGACCCCTGAATCATTTTTTAAAGCGCTTTCTACGCTCTTATATTTTAACATAATATCTCAATATTTGACAAAAAATAATACAAGTTTTCCGATAGATTTAATTTTATATTAAAGGACAGTATTATCCGCACCTCTCAGCACAATGGATAAACTGTCCAATTATTCGAAACTTCATCTTATTTTATTCTATCGATGTCTATGAATAACATCCACTGCACCAGTCACTTCAATAATTGTACCGGTAATCATATCGGAATCGTCCTCACATAAAAACGAAATGGTTCTTGCAATATCTTCACCTGTTCCAGATCTACCAATCGGTGTGTTATGCTCTTTCAGCTGACGTGCTTCTTGAATAGTTGCCTCTTTCATATCGCCAATAATATCACCAGGACATACCATGTTCGCAGTAATACCATACTCCGCTTCTTCATAAGCAACTGTTTTCGTTAATGAAACAAGTCCTACTTTCGCTGCGGCAAAAGCTGAACGATAAATCCATCCCGGTGCACTATCCGCCCCTTGAAATCCGTAATTAATAATACGGCCAAAGTTCTGTTTTCTCATGACCGGAACAACAAGTTTTAATAAATGAAATACCGCTGTTAAATTTCCCTGAATCATTTCATTCCATTCATCTTCTTCATAATCAACTAACTTTTTTCGTTCAAATACATATGGACCAGCATTATTAATTAAAAAGTCAATTTTGCCAAAACGGCTCATCGCTTCTTCTACTATTTTATGTAAATCTTCCTTTTTCGTGACATCTGCTTGCACGAATTGTAGACGCTCTTCCACATCTTTATATGTTTCTTTCATCGTTTCCATAGCCGTGATATCGCTATGATACGTTACTGTTACTGAATAGCCTTTAGCCAATAACTTTTCTGTTACTTGCTTTCCTAAACCTTTCGTACCGGCTGTAATGAGCGCATGTCTCACAAAACTGCCCCCTTTTAAATTGCTATACTTCATATGTAACAAGTTCTCGCTCCAATTACAACTAAAATGAATTGAAACAGAGTTTTCAAAATTCTGTAACGTTTCTGGCAAGCACGTTACCAAAATTTGTTTTATAATTAAGTTGTAAACAGTTATAAAACAGATTGGGAGGAATTTACTATGAATAATACATATACAAATATTTTAATCGCGGTGGATGGTTCTAAAGAAGCAGAAAAAGCCTTTAAAAAAGCAATTCAAGTCGCAAAGCGCAACAATGCAACATTAACAATCGCTCATATCGTTGATGTAAAAGCGTACTCAGCAGTAGAGGCTTATAGCCGTGCAATTGCTGAACGTGCAAATCTATTTGCAGAAGACTTATTAGAAGACTACAAAAAAACTGCGCTTGAAGCTGGTCTTGAAAAAATTGAAACTGTATTAGAATTTGGTAATCCTAAATCTAAAATTTCAAAAGAAATCGCTCCAAACCATAAAGTAGATTTAATTATGTGTGGTGCAACTGGTTTAAATGCTGTTGAACGTTTCCTAATTGGTAGCGTCTCTGAACATATTATTCGCTATGCGAAATGCGATGTCCTTGTTGTTCGTGGTGATGAGGAGCAAGGTGATCTTTAATTTATAGATAAAACACCAAGTCCACATATTTTACCGAAGGATAAGGAAAATTAAGTTCGAGGCTCGAATGAACAATAAACACATATTGTTAAACAATGATAATAAACTAAAAAAGGGGTGGGAAATCCACTCCTTTTTTCACGACATGCCTTTATTTTTATTCATAGGAATAAATCTTCTCTGTTCTTCTCTACTCTTGTATGGATTTTAAAATATCAATCCACTCCACAAAATCAAAGAACACTTCAAAATCCCCATTTTCCAATTGATTATTTAATAAAATTTAAACTGTATTCTACTTAATTCTTTGAGCGATTGGATGGTCATCTTTTAGTTGTAACAAATCCCATAAATTCCCGTATAAATCTTTGAATACTGCAACTGTTCCATATTCTTGCTCTTGCGGTTCTCTCACAAATTCTATTCCTCTTGAGATCATTTCATTATAATCTCTCCAAAAATCGTCAGTATTTAAGAAAAGAAAAACTCTACCGCCTGATTGGTTACCGATAAAAGAATCTTGCTCAGGTTTAGATGCTCTAGCCAGTAGTATTGTCGTGCCGACTGAACCAGGAGGAGATACCACTACCCATCTTTTATTTTGCTCTGGCTGATATATATCTTGGACCAATGTAAAATTTAGTTTCTTTGTATAAAACTCTATTGCCTCATCGTAGTCTTTTACTACTAATGCGATATGAACTATTGATTGAACCATTATTATTCCTCCTATTATTACTAAACAAATTATAGTATAACATTTCTTACTTTAATCTATCTGTTAGTTTAATAACACTGGCTCTTGTTTTTCTTCTTATAACAATACATGAAAGACTGTATTCAGTAGCATGTAGTTATTAAATAGGTTATTCCTTTCTTAAATCATTACAGAAACGACTTTATTGTTACTTTGATGAATGTAGTGATAAAAAACAAGCGTATCAAGCTAAGTGTTTCTACACTTTAAAACTACATTGTTAAACAACATGTGTCTTCGTGTAGTATATCTTATATATTTTTAACTATTTTAAATTCAGTGTTACATATTAGGCTTCGTGTTTTCATTTTATAAACTTCACTATAAATACAAGACAAGCCACAATAACAACAGTAATTGCTAATACATAGGGAGGAAGAAACTTCAAAGACCATAATGCCATCATAATCGTCGCAACCGTTAAGTATGTTTGCTTTGCATCTTCTGTCATTTTTTTACGAAGTAAGAAGACGTACAAATAGCCAATTGGCGGCGTAATGAAACAAAGAACATATATGATTTTTGATTTTAAATACCATTTTTGTTCTCCAAGTTTCTTTATATCCCCTTCTATTCTCTTATGCTCTTGTTCTTTCGCTTCTTCTACAAGCGGATTTTCCTCTTCTCCTCGCTTTTCTTTCATATAAGAAAGAAAGTGCATAAAAAAATAGTATGCGAATACGAACGCTCCAAATCCAATATTTAACCTTTCTAATGGAATATGCTCACTAAAAAAAGCAGCAGTAAGTACTAAAGACAAACAGTACGTCATCATCCAAAATGAACGTTTTCTCTTTTTCCGTTCCATTTCTTTTTTACCTTGTATATCTTTTCTTTTCGAAAGCCATATAGAAATAAAGCAATCTACTACAAATAGAGAAAAGATAAATATCGCAACATGTGCTGTTTCTACATTTCCAAATGAAAATACGTTTGGGAATGCAACATGCAATACAATTAGCGTGTACAAAATTAGCCCTATAAAATAAATACGTCTCATTTTCCATCCCTTTCTTATTTCCTAACATTACGTTAACATACATTTTTTAGAAATAGACGGACAAAATATATATGTGTAAAAAAGGAGGATGCTATATGGATGATTCTGAACGCATTATTTTAGACGTAAACGGAAAAGAAATTGAAATGCTAGATACAATTCGCACTCATTTTAAAGAGAAACACGGCGTTGAACTAAGTAATGGTGCATTACTTCGTGATTTGATGGATATAGAGTATATTCGAATTACAGAAGATCGACATAAGTATGATTAATGTTGGGCTATAAAAAAAGAAGGTAAGCTTCTCTCCATCAAGATTAGCGTACCTTCTTCCCTATAAAATCAATCAACTTCTAACAAACTCTCCAACTAACCCCTTCGCCTTCTCCAAAGCGTTTTTGATTTGTTCAAACCCTGTCCCACCAGCACTATTACGACGCTTTACAGCCGCATATGGTGAAAGAACTTCATACAAATCTTCTTCAAATAAAGAGCTCATTTCTTGATATGTTTCAAGCGGGACATCTAATAAATAAATTCCTTTTTGTGTGCAATGTAGCACTAACTTCCCAACAATTTCATGAGCTTGACGGAATGGTAGTCCTTTGTTTGCTAAGTAGTCGGCAATTTCTGTTGCGTTGGAGAAATCTTGCGTCACAGCTTGCCCCATTTTTTCTTTGTTTACAGTCATCGTTTCAAGCATGCCCGCCATAATATGAAGGCATCCTTCTACTGTTTTGACTGTATCAAACATTCCTTCTTTATCTTCTTGTAAGTCTTTATTGTAAGCGAGTGGTAATCCTTTCATTACTGTAAGTAAACTGAATAAATTACCGTATACTCTGCCTGTTTTACCACGGATTAGTTCCGCCATATCCGGATTTTTCTTTTGCGGCATAATGCTGCTACCTGTCGCATATTGATCGCTCATTTCAATAAATTGAAACTCTTGGCTACTCCATAAAATAAGTTCTTCACAAAAACGTGATAAGTGCATCATGAGCATAGATGAATTACTTAAAAACTCCAGTATGAAATCACGATCACTTACTGCATCTAAACTATTTTCATAGATTCCATTAAACCCAAGAAGTTCCGCACTATATTCTCGGTCGATCGGGAATGTCGTCCCAGCTAGCGCTCCTGCTCCTAATGGGGAGATATTATTACGCTTTAATGAATCTTCATAACGATTCACATCACGCTCTAACATCCAAAAGTAAGCAAGAATATGATGAGCAAATGAAATCGGCTGGGCACGCTGCAAGTGCGTATAGCCTGGCATAATGGTTTCAATATTATTTTCTGCTTGTTGAACAAGAACAGTTTGCAATTGTTTTGTAGCTTTTATAATATGTTCTACCTTTTCTTTTAAATACAAATGCATATCTGTCGCCACTTGATCGTTACGACTTCGGCCTGTATGAAGTTTCCCTCCTACTTCACCGATTTTTTCAATTAACATCTTTTCAATATTTAAATGAATATCTTCAGCTTCAACCGAAAAATGTAATTTATTTTGTTTCGCTTCTTCTAATAAATATTGAAGACCTATCTTTATTTTCTCTGCCTCTTCTTTCGTAACGATGCCTTGCTTTGCTAGCATCGTTACGTGTGCAATACTCCCGTTTATATCTTGATTTACTAATTGTTGATCGAAGGAGATGGATGCTCCAAACTCTTCAACCCATGCTTCCGCTTCTTCCGTAAATCGTCCGCCCCAAAGTTTGCTCACGCTTCCACCTTCTTTTGATTCACTTGGCTGTATACTTTCGTCGGTAAACCGAATAATGAAATGAATCCAACTGCTGCATCATGATTAAATTCATCTTGAGCAGTATATGTTGCTAATTTTTCATCGTATAAAGAGTATTCAGATTTACGTCCTTCTACAATCGCATGACCTTTAAATAATTTCACACGCACTGTACCTGTTACATTCTTTTGCGTTTCTTGTAAAAATGCATGAAGCGCTTGTTTTAAAGGTGAGAACCATAAACCGTTATAAATAAGTTCTGTTATTTTCTGTTCAATCACTGGTTTAAAATGCGCTACTTCTTTTACGTGTGTTAAATCTTCCAACTCTTTATGCGCAGTGATTAACGTCATTGCTGCTGGGCATTCGTATACTTCACGAGATTTAATACCGACAAGACGATTTTCTACGTGATCAATACGTCCAACGCCGTGTTTTCCAGCAAGCGCATTTAACGTTTTAATTAATTCTGAAAGTGAATATGCAGTACCATTTAAAGTAGTCGGTACGCCTGCTTCAAATCCGATTTCTACAAACTCTGGTTTATTCGGTGTATCTTCTAATGCCAATGTCATCTCATATGCATCTTCTGGCGGCGCTGCCCATGGATCTTCTAAAATTCCACATTCGTTGCTGCGTCCCCATAAGTTTTGATCGATTGAAAACGGGCTATCTAAATTAATCGGAATTGGTACATCGTTTTCTTTTGCATATGCAATTTCTTCTTCACGTGACCATTTCCATTCACGTACAGGCGCAATCACTTCTAAGTAAGGATTTAATGCTTGGATAGAAACTTCAAAACGAACTTGGTCATTTCCTTTCCCTGTACATCCGTGTGCAACTGCAGTTGCGCCTTCTTGTTCTGCGATTTCCACTAATTTCTTCGCAATAAGCGGACGAGATAATGCAGAGACAAGAGGGTATTTCCCTTCGTATAATGTGTGTGCTTGCATCGCCATCAATGCATATTCATTCGCAAATTCTTCTTGGACATCCACCATATATGATTTAATTGCACCAACTGAAAGCGCCTTTTCTTTCACAAACCCTAAGTCTTTTCCTTCCCCTAAGTCTAAACAAAGCGCGATAATATCATAATTCTTCTCTTGTAACCATTTAATTGCAACGGAAGTATCAAGACCTCCGGAATATGCTAATACAACTTTTTTCTTCTCCATTTTGCATCCCCCTAAAGAATAAATATTCATTTTATTTTATAATAATTCACACTTTACCACCTTTCACAAAATGTATCAAGAGTCATTTTCAAATTTTTTCAAACAATTTCGTCGAACTTCTTTCTGTTTTTCTGTACAATATAAGCAGGAAAACGGGGGTGAACTTATGGAAAAGTATTTCTTATACGATGAACATCTAGGAATTGAAATTCCGCATTTACAAGAAGACTGGGAAGAAATCCCCGAAAAAATGCAACATGCTATTTTACTAAGATGGGAACAAGTTCGCGGGAAAATTCCTGATCGTATAAAAGAACTTGAGCACTATATTAATACAAAACAACATTATTTAAATAACGAAGAAGACTTCGAAGTTTCTTGTAAACTAAATTCAGAAATTGCCGATCTTGCTTCCATCATTAATGACCTTTGGCTTTGGTATCGACTCACTCAAAATGTATCTGAGGGGAAAGCACACCAATGAAAAAAGCATGCCCCTCAATTACTTTGGGTCATGCTTTTTTGTCGTAACATGATTTACAATATATTTCTTGTGCTGTTTTCGCCAAACATACATCGAATGGACCAACTAATATACCTCTTTCTTTCGGCAACTTTACAAAAGCAACAAGCTCTTCTTCATATTGAATTTTTTTCTGACATGAAATGCATATTAACTCTTTTCTTTTGAACATGTCTTTTAGCATACCTTCACTCTCCCCTTCATCTATCTATATTAATATACTCTCATAATAGTTAAGATTTGTAAAAAAATGACACATTCCAAATCGAATGATTCATATACTATGTACAAAAGGAGGTCTAAAGCTTATGCGTGCTTTCGTTATTATTGCTTTAACTTTTTTAAGTGTGATTAGTTGGGATGCGTTTTTTAAAGATAAAAATGATGAAAAGAACACAACGGAATAAAACCTTTTTTTCTTACTTATTGGACAAACCGTTATAAACTGTCCAATCCTCCGAAATAACTTAGGCTTTTCTACAAAAATATTTAAACATAACATTTTTTGTAGATTCCCTCCGTTTATTGTCGGTTTCCATCCGCATACATTTTTTAAAAGTATGATATAATAGTATAAATCTTGAAGGAAGGGATTTTGATATCATGATCGCTCGAAGGAGCATGTGGCATCGTATTGACGAATCATACACGTAGCGTATTTTTTAGCTCAGATACTTTAGTCTAGCGAAAAAAATACGAGAGTGGGGAAATTATGATTGCCCGAAGGATAATTTGGCAAAAAAAAGACTCTTCTTACACATAGCGTTTTGTTTAGGACTTAATTGTTACTAACTAAACAAAACAAAGAAGAGCAGGATTGCTAAATGACGAATCCTACTCCACGTTTTGTTTAGTCGTTTTAAGACTTAAACTAAAACGAAGGTAGGGAGAATTGATGGACGAGAGGATTATTCGTTATTTCTTCAGCGACATATAGCGTAGTTAGTTTTTTCGTAAACTAACTGAAAGCTACATGTGAGCTCGTAGTTAGTTTACAACACAAAAAGGACTACTAACTACGGAAAGAAGGAATAACGATGAGGAACATCCAAAGTCGGCAAATTATTAAAGAAATTTTTATGGTTTTAATCGGTTCATTTATTTTAGCAGCAGCGCTATATCACATTCACTTCCAAAACCACTTAACAGAAGGTGGCTTTGTAGGAATTGCACTATTCATTCAAAACTTTTATGATATTTCACCATCTATTTCAACTGTATTAATGGATATCCCAATTATTTTACTGTGTGCTTCATTTTTAGGTAGAAAAATGGTTGGCTACTCATTCTTAGGTTCAATTTCATTCGGAGTATTTTATTCCTTTATGGAAAATTATTCTCCATTTACGGTAGATTTATCAAATAACTTATTTATAGCTGCAGTAGTTGGCGGTGCGTTAGCTGGTATTGGACTCGGTTTTATATTGCGATTTGGCGGTGCAACCGGTGGAGACGATATTTTAACAATTGTATTAAGTAAACGAACTCGTTTTACAATTGGGCAAATTTTCTTCGTCTTTGACGCGATTGTTCTTGCGCTTTCATTATATTATTTAAATTGGACAGAAATTGCTTTTACTATTCTTTCGATTGCCGTACAGGCAAAAACATTGGATTTAATTTATTATCCAAAAACAGAAAAAACAGCAGAAAAGCAGCCAGTATCTGTTCCAATGTCCAAAAAACATGCAACAAATTAAAAAAGCGAAAGGCTTCGGCCTCTCGCTTTTTTTTATGCTCTTTTTTCTTTCTCGACTATATGGCGCACTTGATAAAATCTATTTGCAAATTCAGTAACGTTTCTTGTTAAACGATAATTCACTGTAGATCCAATTGCCATTCCAATTACCGGAATACCTTGGAATAATTTACGACGAAGAGCATAAATCGAAAATGTCTTCAAAATTTGTTTTAACACAACTTCAGTAGAAGCTGTTTGTAACACTGCTTCGTCTCCTTCATAAAAGAACGAATCTTCTTGTTCCAGCTCTTGCAATAAATTGTACCATGCGTATTGCTGAAGTCTTCCTGGTAGTAATGACGCGTGAAACACCTTTAACGCAAGCATCATTTCATATGGCTTGTTCACATCATGTCCAAATGATGTTGCAATAAGTTGGACCGCCTTCACATTTAACGCGATCATAACCGGAAAATCCGCCGTTAATAATAATAAACCTCCAGCACCTGTCGCCCCGCCTTGCACAAATGAATATAGACGATGACGTGCTGTTTGCTGCTCTGCTATGTATGTTAACTGATCAATAGATAATGCTTTCAAATCTTCAAGCTGTTCAATCGATTCATCAAATAATCTCGATGTTCCTAAAATCCGATTACGTGCGTCTAACTGTGCTTGTGAACTTTGAATAAATGCATGCAAATGAAAGAGCCATCCATCTGCTTTCGTGAAGAATTCTTTTCGCTTTTTCTCAGGTAATTTCGCAACTGTAGTATGTAACCATTTATCAAACACTTTTTGAAAATCGGTCGCTTCTTGCTCAACTAATTGCGCTTCCCATTCTTTTATATTGTCTAAAATGGCTTGTTCTCGCTTCGATCGCATCGTAACAACCACCTCGTTCGATTTTTTTCTATTGTAACATATTTCTGCTTATTCTTTACAAATATGCTTGTATATCTCTTTTCACATACCCTTTATGAGTGACATAAAATAATAGCAAAAAGGATGAGATACTTCACATGAATCTATCCAATCTAAAACAAAACTATAAAGCAGTATTCAGCTTAGGACAAAACTGTTGGCCTGCTTGGGCATTATATCAATTAGAATTATCACCATTTTTTGGCGTTATTGATTTTATGCTAAGTCCTTCATTAACGAAAGTAAATTTATTATTACAAAATCGATTTGACCGTTTTTTAAATTTCGAAAATCTATCCTTCATCTCATTTTGGGATGATGATGCCAAATTAAGATTAAGGGACAACCTTTATGAAATTGACTCCTGTCATGACTTTAAAACAGATGTAAACACACCAACTTATTGGCCTTCTTATACAGAAATTAAGTTAAACTATGAACATCGAATTAATCGTTTTCTAACTACAATTGAAACGGCGGAATCCATATTGTTTATTCGAACTGGAGGAACATATGAAGAAGCATGTTCCCTAGAACAAATTTTATCTCAAATCGTTACACATACATTCTCTGTCCTGTTACTAATTCCTGCCGATATACCAACTATCACCCAAGAAGATTGGGGATTACAACGTATTTGCGTTATGAAATGTCCTATTATGGATGTATACCAATACAATGAAGCATTTTGGAAAGACCTATTTGATGGAATTACAGTTAGACCACACACTTAAATACACGATACTTTTATCACACCATACATTATAATCGTCCTTATACAAAACAAATAAGGAGTGATTCTATATGTATCCACGTGCAAAAGCTTTCGGTCTTGCTGTACATCAAGATCGCCTTCTCGTACAAGAATATCATTCAGCCGATGAAACATTTTACCGACCTCTTGGCGGTTCCATTGAACTTGGTGAAAAATCAGCACATACTGTTATTCGGGAGTTTACAGAAGAGCTTCATACGGAGATAGAAATCACCAATTATTTAGGTTGTTTAGAAAATGTCTTTCATCTCGATGGGGACATTGGTCATGAAATCATTCAACTATATTCTTTGCGTTTATTAGACACGTCACTATATGAAATGAAAATATTAAATATACAAGATGAGGAAACAGTAGTGTATGCGAAATGGATTCCTATTACGGCATTCATTCAGAAAGAAAAAATATTATATCCAGATGGAGTTTTAAAATACATCCAAAAGAAAAAAGACGAAATCCTATAGGATCTCGTCTTTCTTTTCATATATTAACCAATATCTCCAAGACGTAGTACGTCACGAGCGATCATAACTTCTTCGTCAGTTGGAATTACGATAATTTTTACTGGAGAGTGTGGGAAGCTGATGAATGCTTCTTCACCGAATACGTTATTACGTTTTGCATCGAAGTATACGCCCATGTACTCAAGGCCTTCTAATACGCGCTCACGAATAATCGCACTGTTTTCACCTACACCAGCTGTGAAGATGATTGCGTCTACACCTTTCATACGAGCAGTGTAAGAACCGATGTATTTGTGGATACGGCTTACGAATACATCAAGTGCTACTTTCGCACGGTGGTCGCCTTCTTCTTCTTTCGCAATGATGTCACGTAGGTCACTAGAGTAACCAGTAAGACCTAACATACCACTCTTCTTGTTTAATACGTTAACTACTTCTTCTACTGTTTGGCCTGTTTTTTCCATGATGTATGGAATTAACGCAGGGTCAAGGTTACCAGAACGTGTACCCATTGTTACACCAGCAAGTGGAGTGAAGCCCATAGAAGTATCGATAGATTTACCGCCCTCTACTGCTGCGATACTTGCACCGTTACCTAAGTGACAAGAAAGTAAGCTTAAGCTTTCAATTGGACGACCTAATAATTCAGCCGCACGCTCAGTTACATATTTATGAGAAGTTCCGTGGAAACCGTATTTACGGATGCCGAATTTTTCATAGTACTCATATGGTAAGCTGTATAGGAATGCAGATTCCGGCATTGTTTGGTGGAATGCTGTATCGAATACTGCTACTGCTGGTACGTTTGGTAATACTTCTTGGAATGCTTTAATACCAACAACGTTTGCTGGGTTATGAAGTGGTGCTAAATCGCTTAATTCTTCGATATCAGCTAATACTTCATCAGTAATTAAAACAGAGTCAGCAAATTTTTCGCCGCCGTGAACGACACGGTGACCGATACCGCCAATCTCATCTAGAGATTTAACGATTCCGTTTTCAGTTAACTTTTTAAGAAGCATATTAACTGCTACTGCGTGATCTGGAATGTTTGTAATTTCTTTTTGTTTTTCGCCATCTACAGTAATAGTGAAGATACTATCTTCTAAACCGATACGTTCTACTAAACCTTTTGTTAATACTGTTTCACTTGGCATTTCAAATAATTGGAATTTTAAGGAAGAGCTTCCTGCGTTAATCGCGATGATTTTTGACATCTAGTCTTTCGCCCCTTTTTCTCTTGGTAGTTGTGTGGATGTTTCCACAAACCGCTCGATTTTATCTGATCAAATTCACCAAATATGAAAACGTTTCATCATTAGCAAATTTTATACTCACGATTTTAATTTAAACATCGTCCGACATATATTTCAAGTGAAAAAATTGTAACACCAAGAAAAAATATATATTACAGATTTCAAAAAAATTCAGTTAAATCTAGTATATATTTAAAAATATGACATATTATATAAAACTGTACTACATGAATCACTAATGCTGTTACATACACCCAGCTTTATTTATGTGTTGCAAACCAAGTATTTAATTGATCCATAATGTTCTCCATCGCCTTCATGTTAGAGAATTTAGGCAACTCCACTAATAACGCCTGTTTTGGCATTGTTACATTAGCGCCTTTCTTTTGGAGAACAAATATACTTTTTGCATTTTTCTCGTTTTTAAACATGGAAACAGGAAGCTGTAATAACCCTTGAATAAAGCATGTTTCTTTAATAAATGCATGTAATTTTGGTGCCTGGTCACTTTCAAAAATGAAGTTTGGTACTAAGAAGAATAAGTACCCGCCCTCTTTCGTATGTTTCACACTTTGTTCAATAAATAAGTGATGAGCATACGACATTCCTTCATCTGCTTTTAATTTATATTCACTGGCACCGATTTCGTTTGGATAGTAACCAATCGGTAAGTCTGAAACGACTGCATCAACTGGATCGATATAAAGTGGTGCTAGTCCATCTTGATGGAAGAATTCGATTGCATGCTTTTGTAAATTTGCATTTACTAAAGCAAGTTTAATTAGCACTTCATCCACTTCTACACCAAATCCACTCATTGTTAGTCCTTCTTTGGCGCTATTAAACACTGTAGTCATTAAATTTCCTGTTCCAATTGCAGGATCTAAAACTGTAATTTCGTTTTGACCTTGCATAAATTTATGGAATAAGTAACTCATGAACATCCCAACTGCATCAGGCGTCATTTCATGATTCGCTTGTACGCCTTCTTTCATTCCTTTTAAGATGGCTAACTGAAATGCTTTACGAATTTCTTCACCTTTATATGTTTCTTCATTAAACGTACTATATTCACGATTCAGCCTTTCAATTGCTGATTCGGATAATTCCTCTTGTAAAATCGCTCCCTCAAACAAGTTATCACCTGTTTCTACAAGCGCCTCTAAATATGTCACATCTAATTCTTTACGTAAAACTACCGCAGAAGAATCAAAAATAGAAAATAATGTTTCCACTGTCTGACTCACGTACATTCCTCCTTCTCTCTTTTACACATAACTTATATCATACCACAAAGTGATTTTTTCCAAAAAGAAAAAGCGACCTCCTGTAAAGAGCTCCCTCTCAAGTTATATATGATATAACGTTTTTTCTCATATATCGGCACCGTTACGCAGCGATATATGAGAAAAAACGACCTCTTTATAAGAGGTCATTTCCTTCACATTACTTTGCAGATTTAGCTGCTTCTAATGCTGCTTCATAGTTTGGATGGCTTGTACCTTCGCCTACGTATTCTACGTAAACTACTTTGTCGTTGCTATCTACTACGAATACTGCACGAGCAAGTAAACGAAGTTCTTTCATTACTAAGCCGTAAGCTTCACCGAATGAAAGGTCACGGTGGTCAGAAAGTGTTACAACATTTTCTAAACCGTTTGCTGCACACCAGCGTTTTTGAGCGAATGGTAAATCAGCGCTAATTGTTAATACTTTTGCGTTTTCAATACCTGCTGCATCTTGGTTAAAACGACGTGTTTGTGCATCACACACACCTGTGTCGATTGAAGGTACAACACTAATTAATTTTACTTCGCCTTTGTATGTTTCTAAACTTACTGGAGATAAGTCGTTTGCTAATACTTGGAAGTTTGGCGCTTGATCGCCAACTTTAACTTCTGTTCCAACTAAAGTCATTGGATTACCTTTAAAAGTTACGTTTGCCACTTGAAAATCCTCCCTTATTTAAACAAAATATGTACAATGTAAATGATAGTTTGTCCCTATCGATAATGCAAATAAAATCGCTTTATTTACAAAAAAATAAAAGAAGCTAACCTATTGATTAGCTTCTTTATTCGTTAAATTTGAAATTCAGGATCATCTTCTTTTCGTTTATCCATCATTTCTTTCACTTTATCAACAGCTTGTGGTGCTAATTCAATTATTTTATCGATGACATGCGTTTGCTTATCTAAATGTAATACTTTCACACCATCTCCATTTATAACAAGAAAGGCAACAGGATTAATAGAAACTCCTCCTCCACTTCCTCCGCCAAATGGATGACGGCCTGAATGCTCTACCCTACCAAATTCACTTCCACCAGCAGCAAATCCGAAACTTACTTTCGAAACAGTAAGAATTACACTTCCATCTGCCGCTTTAATTGGGTCACCAACAATTGTATTTACATCAGTCATTTGTTTTAAATGCTGCATTGCGGTTGTCATTAAACCTTGAATTGGATGGTCCATTCTATATCCCCCCTATGCTTGAACAGATTTTTCTGTCATACCAGATTTTTGCTGCCTCATAAATATGAGCAATTTCACCGCTGTTTTTATAGTACGAAATATACGAAAAGATGCTGTTAACTCGCATCTCGATGCAAATCCTTTCCCTTGAAAAACAGGAGTAATTTCAAATTCTGGTACATCGACAATATGCATATATTGTCCGACAACTCCAGCAGCCATTCCTTTTGTCCCCCATGCATATCCAGTGACAATTCCAGTACTAGCTGCGTCGCCTGCTCCAATTTGCGTATGCCATTTCCAACCATTGATTTTCACTCGTTTGAGAAAATCTTTAACGATAGTATGAACTTTTTGAAGCCTTTTTATCAGTTCTCCAATACTGTCAAGTTGCGCCATAATTTTATTATCTAGTCCGCCGTCCTCTTCAGCTTTTTCGATTTTCTGTCCTGTTTTTTTCTGCTGTTTTTCAATTCTTTCCAATACATCAAATGTATATCGAATCATCCATATTTTCACTTGAAATAAACATTGCTTTTCCATTTCTGAATATAAAAATGTCACCTTAAGCGATATTTTCGACAATAGTATAAGCAAAATAAAAAGGAGAAGAATTATTATTCCAATTACGAGCCACTTCATACGTATCATCCTTTCACTCCGTACCCATTATCGACAACTTTATTCATCATTAAACAGAGTTCCATAAGATTGAATATAAAAATTTTTCTAAAAATAAAAAGGTATTTTGACAATTTGTATCGAAATATATTATTTGAACATATCATCAGGGAACGGACTCTAATGATATGTAGCACGAAAAACAGAAAATTTAACTGCAGTGGAGGGATACATAATGGCAGATCGTCGCAATTTATTTTTCTTTTATGGTGATGACAAAGCAACGCTCGTTGAAAAAATGAAACCAATCTATCGTATTTTAGAAGAGAATGGATTTACCATATTAGATCATCCAAAAAATGCAAACGCTATCGTCAGTGTTGGAGATGATGCAACCTTCTTACAAGCCGTTCGTAAAACTGGTTTTAGGGAAGATTGCTTATACGCAGGGATTTCTACGAAAGATGAAACTTCGTTCTACTGCGATTTCCACATTGATCACGTTGATACAGCCCTTCAAGAAATTACAAAAAATGAAATTGAAGTGCGAAAATATCCAACAATTCAGGTAGATGTAGATCACAGTACATCTTTCCATTGTTTAAATGAGTTCTCATTACGTTCTAGCATTATTAAAACATTCGTTGTAGATGTTCACGTTGATGATTTATATTTCGAAACATTTAGAGGAGACGGTTTAGTAGTTTCTACCCCAACAGGAAGTACTGCTTACAATAAATCATTGCATGGTGCAGTTGTTGACCCACTTATTCCATGTTTCCAAGTAAGCGAACTAGCATCTTTAAACAACAACACTTACCGTACGCTCGGTTCACCGTTCATTTTAAATCACGAACGTACATTAACTTTAAAACTAAGACCAGACGGTAACGATTATCCTGTTATCGGCATGGATAACGAAGCGCTTAGCATTAAACAAGTGGAAAAAGCTGTTGTACGCTTAAGCGATAAACAAATTAAAACAGTTAAATTAAAAAATAATTCGTTCTGGGAAAAAGTACAGAGAACGTTTTTATAGGATTAAAATAACCGCAGAATTATGGAATTCCATAATTCTGCGGTTATTTATTTACCCCGATTGACGCGAACAATAATCTCTTACTATCCGGCCGTTATTCTTGTCAGTTTTTGTCGGTAATTCGATATATTTTAATAATCGCTGATATATTTTTACACATCTTTTCTATAGACAACTCGGCCATCTATTACGGTCATTTCTGCTTGTACTTCTTTTATTTCTTCTGCCTCAATTTCAAAAATATTGTGGTCTAATATTGTAAAGTCTGCTTCATATCCTTTTGTAATTTGCCCTCGTTTCGCTTCTTTTCCGATTGCATAGGCGGCACTCCCTGTTGTAAATAAAGAAACAGCCTCATATACCGTTAATCTTTCCTCAGGCATATAGCATACACCGTCAATAAAACTTCTACGTGTAACAGCGCTATATATGCCTAGAAACGGATTTACTTGTTCAATAGGAGCATCTGAGCCACCATTACAATGTAGTCCTGCTTCCAGTAATGTCTTCCAAGCATACGCATAACGAAGACGGTGTTCTCCCAGTTTTTCAATGACTGATGGAAAATCTGATGAAAGAAAGACTGGCTGTATATCGATAATGGCTTGCAAGTTTTTCATTCTTTCTATCAACTCTTCACGAGCAAGCTGACAATGAATAATACGGTCACGTAACCCTTCTGCTGGTGGATATAATTCGAGTGCATCAATAACATATTCAAGCGACAAGTCACCGATAGTATGAATCGCAACTGGCATATGTAAGTCTCGTGCTTTCTTCACTAATTCTGCAAGTTCTTCACGCGTGAAAATTGCAACCCCATTCGTTTCCTTTGCATCTTCATACGGTTCACTTAATAATGCTGTTCTTCCTCCAAAAGAACCGTCAGAAAAAATTTTCATTGCCCCAAATTCAATATAATGTTCATTTTCATATTCTTTTCGTTCATGTGCTACTTCATGGTGAACGAGCAAATGTGCTTTAAATGGCATTTCTTTTATAACGTGAGAAAACGCATTATATGTTTTTCTAAAACCACCGTAGTAATTTAAATCTTCCGTATGCCCGCCTACAAGTCCATATTTCCAGCAATCTTTAATCGCTGTTTGCAAAGCTCTTTGTAAATACGCTTCATCAATTTCAGGCTGAACATGTTTAATTAATTCTTGTCCTTGTTCATATAAAAGTCCTGTTAACTTATTTGATGAATCCCTACCGATTTTCCCGCCTTTTGGATTTTGCGTCGCTTCTGTTATGTTCGCTTCTTGCAATATGTATGAATTCACCCATGTAACGTGACGACAAACTCGCTTTAATAAAATGGGGTGTTCTTTCGAAATTTCATCTAAATCACGCGCGTGAACATCTTTCGTATCTGTAAAGTTATTTTCATTCCATCCTTCTCCAATAATCCAAGAGCCCTTTGGAGCTTCTTTCACTCGCTTCTGAACAAGAGTAAGCACTTCACCATAAGATGTACAATTTGATAAATCTAGACGGAGTAATCTCTCTCCATGCCCAATAAGATGCATATGGCTATCAACGAGACCTGGGATCATTGTTTTGCCTTTTAAATCGTGCAATGTAACCGCGGCATATTGGTTTTCTAACTCTTCTTTACTTCCAAAATCAACGATCGTACCGTTTTCAATGTAAACAGCGTCCACTTTTTCATTTTCTTCTCTCATTGTGTAAATGGTACCGCCATACCAAATTTCTCCCATATATCCCATCTTCTTTATTTTTTATTGTATAAAAAAAAGCACCATTTCAAAACATGGTGCTTTTCTAAAAATTACTTTTGTTCAGTAGTAGACGTTGTAACTTGCCATTCAATATTAAATTTATCTTTTACTTGTCCGTATGCTGGGCTCCAGAATGTTTCTTGAAGTGGCATGATAACTTCTCCACCTTCTTGTAACTTATCGAATACTTCTTTTGCTTTTTCTGCATTACTAATTTGAATTGCGATTGTTACTTGAGATCCGATTGCATGCCCTTGACCTGGGAATGTATCAGAAATCATAAGATCCGTATTACCAACTTTTAAAGTAGCGTGTAAAACGCGCTCTTTCGCTTCAGCTGGAATCGGGTATTCTGGATTTTCAGGCATGTCACCAAAAGTTTGCATGACTTCTACTTTTGCATCTAAAGCCTCTTTATAAAACTGTACAGCTTCTTGCCCACTACCATCTAAAACTAAGTACGGATTAATACCTAAAATCATACGGACACCTCTTTTTTAAATTTATAAAATCGAACTTGTGTTCGTTTTTATATTATCATTGTTTTGCATTTCATTCAACTATTTACTTCACTGTTTTCAAAATTATTTTGACGGAATCTCCATCTCTTGTTTTCTAAGTTCAATACGGCGAATTTTTCCAGAAATCGTTTTTGGTAGTTCATCTACAAATTCAATTTTGCGAGGGTATTTATATGGTGCAGTGAGTTCTTTGACGTGTTGTTGGAGTGTTGGAATTAATATTTCTTCGTTCTTTTCTATATTCTCTCTTAATACGATAAATGCCTTCACGACACTTCCGCGAATTTCATCAGGACTTGCGACAACCGCACATTCTCTTACGTAAGGATGTTTTACAAGCGCATCCTCTACTTCAAACGGCCCGATTATATAACCAGAGCTAATAATGATATCATCACCGCGCCCTTCAAACCAGAAGTAGCCGTCTTCATCTTTCTTCGCTTTATCACCTGTAATATAATAATCACCGCGGAATTGCATCGCTGTACGCTCATCGTCTTTATAATATTGTTTAAAGAGTGCCGGCGTTTCAATGTGAACTGCAATATCACCAACTTCGCCTACTTTAACTGGAATACCTTCCTCATTTACGATATCGACGTGGTTACCTGGCGTTGGTTTCCCCATTGATCCTGGTCTAATATCCATCCCTTTCATTACACCAACAAGTAGTGTATTTTCCGTTTGCCCATAGCCGTCTCTTACTGTAATATCAAAGTGCTTTTGGAATGTTCCAATGACTTCTCTATTTAACGGCTCACCTGCGGATACAGCGCTATGTAACGCCTCTAAATTGTACTCGCTTAAATCTTCTACCTTTGCCATTAATCTATACTCAGTCGGTGTACAACAAAGCACATTCACCTTATTATCGCCTAATAAATTTAAATACGTTTTCGGTTCAAACTTACCGTTGTATACAAATCCTGTTGCCCCTGAACCGAAAGTTGCTAAAAACGGGCTCCAAATCCACTTTTGCCACCCTGGACTAGCCGTTGCCCATACAACATCATTCTCTTCAATTCCGAGCCAATTTGGGGCGCTTGTACGTAAATGAGCGTATGCCCACGCGTGCGTATGAACGACACCTTTCGGGTTTCCTGTCGTCCCTGACGTGTAAGATAAAAAGACCATATCTTCTTTATCTGTTTTCGCCATTTCTAACATGTCACTTTCTGTTTCTAATGCTGTTTTTAAATTGATCCATCCCTCTACTGACTGCTCGCTCAGGACGAATTTTTGAAGAGATTCCATTGCTTCTATATCATCAAACTGTCCAATGTACGGCTCATAGCTTACTATCGCTTTTACTTCGCCATGTCCAATTCGATATTCGATATCTTTTTTACGCAACATTTCCGAACTTGGAATTACGACAAATCCTGCTTTAATCGCAGCGATATACGTCATGTATGCTTCAATTAAGCGCGGCATCATAATAAGGAGCTTGTCCCCTTTTTGTAAGCCACTTTTTATAAAAGCGTTTCCAATTTTATTTGCACCTTGCATTAATTCAAAATATGTAACTTCTCGTCTATTCCCTTTATCATCTTGCCAAATTAAAGCAAGCTTCTCTTTATCGTCTGTATATTTCTCTATTTCTGAAACTAAATTATAAGATGGTGGTGCCAACAATTCCTCTCTCTTCAGAAACATCCTCCTTTTTCTTTATGCCTCCCTTATATAATAAAGAATTTTCAGTAAATTTTGAACCCTCTTCTTTTGACAATTTTTTTATGCTTTTGTCGAAATGAATTTATACTAATTTGAACAACAAAAAGAAAGAGCGGGAAAACCCGCCCTTTCTAAGCCATCGTATATGGGATTATTTTTGGAAACCGCCTAATTGTTGCTCAGCTAGTGAAACTAGACGTTTTGTAATTTCGCCACCAACAGAACCGTTAGCGCGAGATGTTGCATCCGCTCCAAGTTGAACACCAAACTCTTGAGCGATTTCGTATTTCATTTGGTCTAATGCTGATTCAGCACCAGGAACCGCTAATTTATTTGTGCTACGTGCCATGTTATATCACCTCCTTGTGAGTATAGAGTGTGATAAATAACATGACTTCATACACATTTTAGATATGGTAATTTATGGTTTTAGAAAAGTTCTTCGAATTTTTCTTCTTCCGCCACTACTTCAACTGTTTGTAATACCATTGTTTCTTTGTTCGCTACAGCTTGTTCGATTAACGGTGTGAAATCGTATTTCGCTTCAAATCGATTTGCTTTTTCACGCTTCGGCTTCGTCGCCGGGCTAGCTGGTGTGAATACTGTACAGCAATCTTCGTATGGACGAATTGAAATATCATACGTGCCGATTTCTTCAGCAATTTTAATAATTTCTAATTTATCCATCGTAATAAGCGGACGAATAACTGGGTAGTTTGTTACTTCGTTAATCGTATGCATACTATCTAATGTTTGGCTTGCTACTTGTCCAAGACTTTCACCAGTTGTGATTGCAAGTGCATTACGCTCCTCAGCAATCTGCTCTGTAATACGCATCATCATACGGCGCATAACCGTCATTGAATAGCTAGATGGGATTTCTTTATTAATCGTTTTTTGCACTTCTGTAAACGGAATAAGGTGAAGCGTTACACGTTTACAGTATTTCGTTAACTCTTGTGCTAAATCGATTACTTTTTGTTTTGCACGCTCACTTGTGAAAGGTGGGCTATGGAAGTGAACTGCTTCCACAGATACGCCGCGTTTCATCGTTAAGTACGCTGCTACTGGGCTATCAATACCACCAGAAAGAAGTACCATTACTTTTCCGCCAACGCCAACTGGTAAACCGCCAGCTCCCATGTGCTCACCACACATAATATAGCTGTAACCACTGCGAATTTCTACACGTACATTCACATCTGGATTATGGACGTCTACTGTGATATCCTCTGTATTTTCTAAAATGTGCCCACCGATTTCTGGAAGTAACTCCATCGTCTTCATTGGGAAGCGCTTATCAGAACGGTGCACTGTAATTTTAAATGTTTTCACATCATCTTTTACTTGTAAGAACGCTGCTAATGCACCTTTTTTAATGTCTTCTAATTCTGATGGTACTTTCATCGCTAAGTTAAACTTATGAATACCAAATACGTCTTTCAATCTTTCAGAGATTGCTTCATGATCTTCACCATTTAACTGGATGTACATACGGTCATGCGTTGCATCAATTTTAATATTTGGGAACTTTTTCAGTTTGAACTTCACGTTATCTTTTAATGTGCTTACAAATTTAGAACGGTTTTTACCTTTTGTCGTCATTTCTCCGTAACGCACTAAAATATATTCATATGTCATCATATTTCTTTACCTCATCACTTCATATAATTTTGGCATCGTCTCTTTTACAATACCTTCAAATTGTTTTACTTCTTCCATCGTGTTGTCTGGTGCCAAACTAATACGAATAGCACTTGCAGCTGCTGCATGCGGCACTCCCATTGACACTAACACTCTGCTCACTTCATTTGCTTTTGAAGAACAAGCAGACTTCGTCGATACATATACACCGTGCTCTTCTAAAGCATGAACGACTACTTCTGGTTTTAAACCAACAAATGATACATTTAAAATGTGCGGTGCTGCATATGCAAGCGATGTATTAATTGTCACATCTTCCATCTCTTTAAAGAAGCTGACAAGCTCTGCTTGTAAACTTTGCAAATGAGCTACCTTTTCTTTCACTTGTTCCATTGTCATGCGAAGAGCTTTCACCATCGCTACAATGCCAGGTAAATTCTCTGTACCAGAGCGATACTTAAGCTCTTGTTGACCACCTGATAAAATCGGATCTAATCTTACGCCATCACGTATATAAAGAAGACCCGTTCCTTTTACACTGTGGAATTTATGTCCAGATATTGAGCAAAGATCAATATGAGAAGCATATAAATCAAGCGGTACTTTTCCTATCCCTTGTACATGATCTACATGGAATCTTATTTTCGGATGATTCGATAATAACGTTCCAATTTCAGCAACGGGCTGAATTGCTCCAGTTTCGTTGTTCACATGAATAATTGATACAAGAATCGTATCTTCACGAAGTGCTCGTTTTACATCCTCTACCGATACAACACCATGCTCGTTAACCGGTAAATATGTTACATCAAATCCGAGTTCTTCTAATTGCTTATATGCCTCAAACACAGACGCGTGTTCAATATTTGTTGTAATGATATGTTTGCCGCGCGAACGATTCCTCATCGCTATCCCTTTAATCGCAAGGTTGTTCCCTTCCGTTCCACCTGATGTGAAAATAATTTCAGAAGGTTTAACGTGAAGAAGCTGCGCTGCAATCGTTCTTGATTGTGTTAATAGACGCTCTGCCTCTCCTCCAAGCGAATGAATAGAAGAAGGATTACCAAAATATTTCCCAGCAACCGTCACGTACGATTGAAGAGCTTCTGGATATGGCTTCGTCGTCGCACTATTATCAAAATAGATCATCGTTCTTCCCCTTTCAGCGCTATCACATCATATAATCATATCATAAATACGTGTCATTACGCTAAGACTACGCAAAGGTTCCGTTTTATCCCGATTAGTGAATAATAATTAGTGAGATACCCCCACTGATTACAGTTTCACTTTATTTTGAAACGAATAACCTTACTGTATTCCGCTATTCATTATAGCAACATCGCCTGCAAAATTACACAAAAAAACAAACCCTTTTATGAAAGGGTTTGTTCATTGTCTACATATTCAGCTATTTTTTGAACAACACCAGGTTCAAGTTGCTCTAGTACAGAAGCGGCTTGTTCTAAAGCTGCATCGTATTGATATTCACGGAATAATTTCTCCGCATAATTTAAGCTTTCTGCAAGGCTTTCATCATGACTGCGGTAACGGTTACCGTATTGAATTAATTTTTCAACTAAATACGCTTGTCCAATTAATTCTTCTGTCATTTCAGCTACACCGTTCACAGTTGTGTATGCTTCTTCTAAACTGCTATTTACAGCGTTCATATTTAACGGCTTTACTTCTAATTGTTCATATACAGCTTGCATTGCCATTTGCCCTCTTTTTAAATCTTCCATAATACTCTCTGGAAGACCTGGCAAATTCGACTTTTGCATAAAGCGTTTCGTTTCGAAAATAGTATTTCGCATTTCTTGTAACTTCTCACGCGCTTCAAATTCTTCTTTACGCATCGTTTGCAGCATTTCTTTATATTCTGCATGAAGTACTTTTAACGTTTCACATTGCTCATAAACCTCTTCTAGTTCCTCACGAATAATAGAGAAGGCAATATCTTGTTCAGCAACGCGTAATTGTAGCATTTCAAAACGTTTCGTTAAAATGTGCATTTGCTTTTCAATTACTTTTTGAGATTCAATATCCTTATCTTGCAATTGATAGCTTTGTTTCACAAGTTGTGTTTCTGTTTTCGTTTCAATCGTTTCGATACGTATTTCTTCTAAGTCTTCATAAACAGAAAGTGTTTTTTGCTCCACATAATGTCTCGCATGCACCTCTTGCTCAAGTTGATCATAGAAACCATCTAAACGAGTTTTTAAGTCTTCCACTTTTTCAGCCGCTTCTGTTATATGAAGCTCCTGTATATCCATTAAACATGTGTTTAGTTGTGTCGTCATATCACGAACTTCTTTAGGGATTTCCAAATACTCTAATACATAACCTTGTCTTACCATATCATTATGACCCTGTAATAAATCTTCCAGTTGAACTGGTAGCGTCGCTTGACACTCTACTAATAAATCTGGAATTTGGTGAATAATGATTTCTAAACTTGCTAAACCTTCTTCTAAACTAATAACAATTTCTCTCGCTTTTAAGTAGTCACCATTATCTGTTGCTTCTTCAAAGCTTTTAAATTTATTAGATTCAGCGTCTAGCATCTCTTCGATTTTCTGCTCTGCTGCTCCATACATATGTCTATGAGCAAGAACACTCTTTTTCATACTACGATATGTATCACGTAACCCTTCAATTTCCGAGCTATTTTTCTCATGGCTTTCTAACAATTGCTGTAATTCATTTAAAACACCTGTAATACGATTATCAGCGTCATCTAAACCACTTATGGATTCGTTCATCGCATGCTTTGCTTTTCGGAAGGAGAATTGCGAGGCGAATTTTCGCGCTTGCGCTAAATCTTTGTCAGCTTTCGGAAGGGTTGTTGATACAATTTCATCCCATTCTTCACGCCATTTACCAAACAGTTCTTCTGTTTGACCCGTCATGTTTAAATCTTTTACCCGTTTTAGTTCATCTGCCACAGGTTTATCTTTTATCTCTTGTTTCCACTGCTCCAGTGCTTCAATATCTTTATATGAACGATTTCTTATCACAAGCTCTATCATGAGCAGCACTAGAATAGAGCTTACTACAATGATAACGATCGTCAGGATAGAATCCATGCAAAAAAGCCTCCTAGTTATATCTCTTTTTTTGTCCGTTCCGTTTATGAAATGGAAGGCATTATGTATAAAAAGGGAATTCCCCTATATTTAACAACTAACAATGTACTAATCATACCATGTAATGGCTTGTTTTTGACCTAGTTTTTTTTAAAATTTCATGTTTCTTTCAATGCGATTGTAATCTTTCTCAATATTCCGCCTACCTCACTACCTATCCTCAAATGATTGTAATAACAAACAATCTTTCGTATGAGATGCGAAATAAATTTTCCGCATGAGTGGTGGTTCAACAGAAATTCCATGTACATTTCCCTGCCTTACAGACTGCTCTACTGCCCTTTCTGGAAGTAAAGTGATGCCAAGGCCAGCTTTTACCATTGCAAGCATCGGTTCTGCGTAAGATGTTTCCACAGCTATAGTTGGTTTTACACCTATCTCATGAAACATGTTCATAATCATTTTCCTTACATCGCATATTTCTGGATATACAATTAATTTTTCATTTTGCAGCTCTTCTATTTGAATGACTTTCTTCTCTTTATACGGATGATTATTTGAAATGGCACAAACAATTTTCTCTTGTTGTACTTCTTTTATATACGTAGCACCTTCTACTACTGAATCGATGAACATCGCGTCAATCTCCCGCGCTTTAAATAAATCTCTTAATACTTCCGTATGTCCGATTTGCCACTCTACTTCGAACTCATCACCTAATACATCTTTACACTCTAATATGTAATGCTCTGCTAAACTCGGTAGTATACCAATTGAAAACTTTCGGTTCTCTTGATACCTCCTCATTTCTGTTTTCACTTCATTTATTTGTTCCAAAATCGGTAGCATTCTTTTTATAAATAACTCTCCTGCCTCCGTTAACTCCACTCCTTGCGCAGAACGCTTAAGTAAAGTAACCTCTAAATCCGCTTCTAACTTTTGAATTTGCTTACTAAGCGCTGGTTGAGATATATGTAAAATCTTACTTGCCTTTGATAAACTTCGCGTATGCTTCACTTCGATAAACGATCGTACTGCCTCCAAATCCATCGTACACACCTCTAACAAAAAGTTATAACCGTTATAAGAAATCGATATTTCCTCCTATAAACAATTACTCTTTATACTTATTTCATCAACTTACTATAACGAAATGTAAAGGGGAAAGATACTCTTGAACAAAAAACAAATGCTACTCGGATCCTTTCTATGCTTACTCGCCGTAACTGCCTGGGGATTTATGTTTCCTGTAATGGCAAATGCCCTGCAATTTATCGATCCGTTCTTCTTCACAACGATTCGCTATGGATCAGCAGCTATTATTTTTCTTATTTTGCTATTAATTACTGAAGGGAAGACTTCACTCCGCTTAGAAAAAAGAACACTTTCTCTGTTCTTTTATGGGACAGTCGGTTTCGCAGGATATGGTTTTCTCGTTTTCTACGGACAACAACTTGCCGGGCCTTCTGGAGCAATTCATGCAGCTATGATTCAGTCCCTTATGCCTCTAATCGCCTTATCACTGCAATGGATAACGAAAAATCGTCGCCCTCAAAACTACACATTTCTTTGTATGTTCGTTGCATTACTCGGTGTTATGCTTGTCATTTCAAAAGGAAATATTCACTTATTATTTGGAGCTGCAAGTCACTTATCGACAAATATATTAATGCTATGCGGTGTTACTTGCTGGGTCATTTATACAAACGGGGGTGCTCGTTTTCAATCTTGGTCACCACTTCGATATACGACATTGACTTGTTTATTTGGCTCAATTTCACTCATCGTTATTGTTACTTTCTTAACGTACACAAATATAGTTACTATGCCGTCACTGCGTACAGTTGTGAGCGTTCGTTTTGAGCTCCTTTATATGTCGATTATCGCAGGAGTTATCGCTGTATTTTGCTGGAATATGGGAAATCGCTATATTTCATCTATTAACGGCATATTATTTATGAATTTAGTCCCTATCCTTGCCCTGATTGGTTCTATCTTTCGAGGTTATACAGTCGATAAAATCGAAATTGCTGGAGCTGCATTAACAATTATCGCGCTATTATGTAACAATTTATGGCAAAGAAAAGTAAACATAAAAATCCCCACCTCAGTTCGTTAGGTGGGGATTCTTCACATATGAACAGCTCTTGGCCATTCATGGTACATATTTGCTTTACATAATGCTTGTTCCATCCATTGCTCAATCTCTTTCGTGTACATTTCTATGAAAAATGTCTCAGACGGGAAAGAATGCAGTACTTCTGATATATATTGTGGATATAAAAACGGCATATTTATCATACCTTTTAATTGCGTCATAAACATTGTAAATGATACTTTCTGAAATTCTTGTTTCATTTGTCCTTGTCTAATAATTTGCTCTATATAATATCTTTCTTTAGAAAAATAAACGGTCATCACTTCACGAATTAATGTCGTATCAAGCGAAAGCTCTCGGTAGAAGAAACGTGTTAGTTCTCTATTTTCAAATTGATATCGTAACATCCCACGCACCATTTGCACCATCACATCTTTAGCCGACAAATATTCTCTCTGTTCAAACGAAATTTCAATCACATGAATATACCCTTCTAAAAAATCAGTAATAAGCTGTTCTAATAAACCTTGCTTCCCAGCAAAATAATATGAAATATTCGCTACATTCACATCCGCTCGCTTTGCAATGTCTCGCACCGACGTTCCATCATAACCTTTCGTATTAAACAACGATATTGCCGCATCAATTACTTTTTGTTTCGTCTGCTTCATGCGCTCACTTCCTCTCAATGAACAGCTATAGTTTAAATTTCTTGACTTTTAAGACAAATTCCTTTAATTTTCTATCGACAAAGTCATGTGAAATACATCGTATTTTGCTAATATTTTACACATCTCGATAAAAAAGGAGCTGTTTCCATGTTTACTAAAGAAAGTTATGCAGGATCTCGCGTGCAGCAATATGAGACAGTAATTAAACAACTGGATGCGTTATTAACTGGCGAATCAAACGTAGTCGCAAACTTATCAAATGCGTCCGCATTATTAAACCAATTTTTAGATCGCGTTAATTGGGTTGGCTTTTACGTAACAGAAGGAAATCAGCTTGTCCTTGGACCGTTCCAAGGAATGCCTGCTTGCCTACGCATTCCATTTGGACGAGGCGTTTGCGGCGTAGCAGCTGAAACGAAAACAACGCAGCTTGTAGCGGACGTTCACCAATTCCCAGGTCACATCGCTTGCGATAGTGCTTCTAATTCAGAAATCGTTGTACCGATTGTGAAAGAAGGAGCTGTCATTGGTGTACTTGACATTGATAGTCCTGAAAAGAATCGTTTTGATGAAGTAGATCAGCGCTATTTAGAAAAGTTTGTGGAAACACTCCTAAAACATATGTAAAAAGAAAAGAGCGAGTTATCGATTTAGTACGTCCTGTACAAAACCGATAGCTCACTCTTTTTTTATTGATTAACAGTAGATATTTTCTTTAATGCTTGCTCTAAATCAGAAACGATATCCTCCCAAGATTCTAAACCAACCGATAAGCGTATTAAATTATCGAAAATGCCCATTTCTTTTCTTAGTTCAGCTGGAATCGCAGCGTGCGTCATCGTTGCTGGATGCTGAATTAACGTTTCTGTATCTCCTAAACTCACCGCAATTGTAATAAAGTGGAGGTCATTAATAAATGCTTGCGTCTCTTCTTTTCCGCCTTTTACTGAAAAAGAAATAACACCGCCCCCGCGCTTCATTTGACGAGATGCTAATTCCCCTTCTGGATACCAAACACCTTCTACCGCATCATGTTTTCTTAAGAACGATACAATTTTTTCTGCATTATCACAATGACGATCCATTCTTACCGCTAACGTCTTTAACCCGCGTAATAATAACCACGCATCAAACGGCGCCATAATGCCGCCGATATCTTTTCGCATCGGGCGAATCTTTTCAGCTAACGCTTTCGTTTTACAAATTGTTACACCCGCTACAACGTCACCATGGCCACCAATATATTTTGTCGCACTATGCACAACAGCGTCACAGCCAAGCTCAAGCGGTCTTTGTAAATAAGGTGAACAAAACGTATTATCAACAATGACAAGTAAACCATTTTGCTTCGCAACCTGAATAACTTGTTTTAAATCGATTAATTTCATTGTTGGATTAATCGGTGTTTCAACGAAAATAAGCTTTGTATTTGGACGAATTTTATTTTCAATATCAACCTCTGTCTCCATCTCACAAAACGAATGCGTAATCATAAATTTTTCTTCTAACACTTCTAAAAAACCGTACGTACACCCATATAATCCATTTGAACAAATAATATGATCTCCAGCCTTTAAAAAACCGATTAAAGTTGCTGAAATAGCTGCCATACCAGATCCGAAGGCAAGTGCTTCTTCTCCTCCTTCTAACACCGCCATACGTTCTTCAAATAATTTCACAGTCGGATTTCCAAGCCTTGAGTAAATATAAGATGGATCCACTCCCGCAAAACTCGCCTCTCCTTGCTGCGCAGTCTCAAATGTAAACGTAGAGGTTTGAAATAAAGGTGGTGTTAAACTTCCTTTATGTTCCTCAGGTGTATAACCGTGATGAATTAACGCTGTCTCCATATGCTTCTTTTTCATAAAAACATCCCCTTTATGTTTTTATTACCGCATATTCACCAGTAAAAAACTGATGAACGTTTTTACCATATTTTATGTAAGCGTTTTATTTGTGTTTCTATCTCTTCTTTTATATTGTTTTAAATTCCTTCTTATATTAATTTCCAAAATTTATATGCATAAAACAAAAACGTACTCGCTTGACGAAACTCTGGGTAAAAGATATAATAGCGTTTGTGTAAAATAAAAAGGCAGCCTTGTAATGTGAGTTTATCGTTTGTATTTTGTTCCTCTACGGAGGTGTATCTCGTAACTCCCTGCTGCTGGAGCGAAGGTACATGAAAACAAAATGCCCGTAAATATCGATTACGTCTGTTTTTATTTTACGTAAATAAAAACATTTTTAAAGGAGGAGTCAACTATGGCTCGTTATACAGGTCCAGCTTGGAAACTGTCTCGTCGTCTTGGAATCTCTCTAAGCGGCACAGGAAAAGAATTAGAAAAACGCCCTTACGCACCAGGTCCTCACGGTCCTAACCAACGTAAGAAACTTTCAGAATACGGTTTACAATTACAAGAGAAACAAAAACTTCGTCACATGTACGGCATGACTGAGCGTCAATTCCGTCGCACATTTGACCAAGCAGGTAAAATGCCTGGTAAGCACGGCGAAAACTTCATGATCCTTCTTGAAGCTCGTCTTGACAACTTAGTTTACCGTATGGGCTTAGCTCGCACTCGTCGTGCAGCTCGCCAATTAGTAAACCACGGTCACATCATGGTTGATGGCGCTCGCGTAGATATCCCATCTTACCGTGTAAAACCTGGTCAAACTATCAGCGTTCGCGAAAAATCTAACAGCCTTGTTGTTGTTAAAGAAGCGATCGAAGTTAACAACTTCGTACCAGAATACTTAACTTTCGATGCTGACAAATTAGAAGCTACTTACACTCGTCACGCTGAGCGTGCTGAGTTACCAGCTGAAATCAACGAAGCATTAATCGTAGAGTTCTACTCTCGTTAATGACAAAAAGCCAATCCTGTGGATTGGCTTTTTTCGTTTATATATAAAATAAAATTATTTATTTTCCTCTTTCTGAACATATACATAAGCATCTTTCTGCTCTTTATGTACATCCACCTTCGAATTCTCTGCAAGCTGACCCGCATTTAGCAAAGAAAAAATAATTAGCGCTTCTAGTGACATTTCGTTTTACCACTCCTTTCTAGTTGTTATACATTTATCATACCGCTTACATGTGATTTCCGTATGAACTCGAAAAGGAGATTACAACAAAACGGTTACAAGTATATGAATGCACGCTATAATAACCATAAAACAGGAGGTTGATTCATTTTGACGATAAACCAAATGGTTCAGTTAGGCAGTGCATGTATGTTGTTTATTACTTCCGCGCTTATTAATTGGTATCAGGGAAGTAATTTAATAGATGATCCTGATGAATGGAAATATAGCGCTAAGTTTACGAATTACTTCAAAGGCACCGTTTCAAATTACGAAGATATTTATCAAATCGATTTCTTTATATATGCAGCAAAATTTTATCCAACAGCATTTATCGTTATGCTAGTGAGTTTACTTTATATGTTCATATTAATTCTTTATATTCTATTTAAAAGAAAAGATCCGACGTTTTAAATCCATACATAAAAAACCCCGAATCATAAACTTTTCAGTTTACAATTCGGGGTTTTATTTGTTTTACATTCGTTCCTAATTAGTAACGAATTAAGAAATATTTCTTCTTACCGCGGCGAATGATTGTAAATTTACCTTGGATGCGGTCGTTTTCTGTTACAACGTAGTCTAACGCTTGTGTACGCTCACCGTTTACGTAGATTGCGCCGTTCGTTACATCTTCACGTGCTTGACGTTTTGATGGAGAGATTTTGCTTTCTACAAGTAAGTCGATTAATACTGTATCTTCTGCAGTACGTTCTACAGATGGTACGTCTTTGAATCCTTGTTCAATTTCGCTTGCAGTTAGTTCTGCTACAGAACCGCTGAATAGTGCAGCTGAAATTTTGATTGCTTGCTCTAATGCTTCTTCGCCGTGAACAAGTTTTGTCATTTCAGAACCTAATGCTTTTTGTGCTGCACGTTTTTCTGGTGCTTCAGCTACTTGCTTTTCAAGCTCAAGAATTTCTTCATGAGATAAGAATGTGAAGTATTTTAAGTATTTAACAACGTCGCGGTCATCTGTGTTAATCCAGAATTGGTAGAACTCGTAAGGAGTTGTTTTCTCTGGGTCTAACCAAATTGCTCCGCCTTCTGTTTTACCAAACTTCGTACCGTCAGATTTTGTAACAAGTGGAATTGTTAAACCGAATGCTTTCGCATCTTCCTCTGATTTACGGATTAATTCAAGACCAGCTGTAATGTTACCCCATTGGTCACTACCACCGATTTGCAGACGGCAATTATGATGTTGGTATAAGTTTAAGAAGTCATATGATTGTAAAATCATGTAACTGAACTCAGTGAATGAAATACCAGTTTCTAAACGAGATGCTACTGTATCTTTTGCTAACATATAGTTTAAACCGAAGTTTTTACCGATATCGCGTAAGAATGAAATTACATCTAAGTTACCAAGCCAGTCATAGTTGTTAGCCATCGTTGCTGGGTTGTCCACGTTTTCGAACTCTAAGAAGTTTGAAAGTTGGTTTTTAATGCTTTCTGTGTAGTAAGCAACTGTATCTTTCGTATTTAATGTACGCTCTGCTTTTTTACCACTTGGATCACCGATCATACCAGTACCACCGCCAACAAGTGCGATTGGTTGGTGACCAGCTAATTGGAAACGACGTAACATTAATACTGGTAACATATGACCAATGTGTAAGCTATCTGCTGTCGGATCGAAACCACAGTATAATTTAACGCTTTCTTTTTCTAATAATTGCTCAAGGCCCTCAGCATCTGTTTGCTGATTAATTAGACCGCGAAATTCAAGATCTTGTAAAATACCCATATCCTACATACTCTCCTTTAAGTTCATTACTGGCGTGAAAGTTGAAAACATAAAAAAATCGCCCCTTCAAATAAGGGACGATTTTGATTATCGCGTTACCACCCTAGTTGCAGGCAAAAAAGCCTACCACCTTATTTACATAACGGCTTAGCACCGTCTTTTCCCTTTTGAATACAATTCAATCGAAAAAAGATGCTCTAGGGGCGTAATTCGCGATCATCTATGTGCTGATTTCCACCGACCATCAGCTCTCTAAAACAGGGAAATGATCACTACTTCTCCCTTTCCACGCTCAATTATTCATATACTTTTCTTTATACCATCATTTATATAGGCGTGTCAAATAGAGGTGGAATTTCTCTTCTTTCCAATCCTTTACAACGCCATAAAGAGTATCGTAATAAGAGAAAGCATTGGAACCCCAACTAACAACGATACATGAAACACAACCGATAAATCATTTCCAATGGTCGCCTCCACAGGATCTTTCGCCGGGGAACCAAGAAACCCTATTAATCGATCGAATCGACTTACCGTTTTTGGAAAGTCTGGTATTTCTACATGATCACTATCTAAATGTTGCTTTAACTTATATTCACTCTTAAAGGGATTTTCGCTCAATTTCATCCACCTCCAGCAATTGTTTCAATTTCTTTATTCCATTATGAAGTCTCGATTTCACTGTTCCAATCGGAATGTTTAATATTTCTGCAATTTCTTTTTGCTGCATATCATGATAATAAGAAAGGATTAGGACCGCTCTTTGCTCTTCTGGAACTTTCAAAATTGCTTCTCTTACTGTGAGCCGATCTTCGTGAGAAAATTCTTTTTCCGGAATCGGCACTAAAAATGGCAAAAGCGTACGCCACCTTTTTCTCCTATTTAATTTATTAATCATAAGACGATAACCAATTTGAAATAAATACGTTTTTATTTTACCTTTTTCAATTTCATACATATGTTTCTTACGCTCTAGCGTCAAAAACGTATCTTGCACAAGATCGATACTTAATTGTTCATCTCGGTTAAATCGATATAAAAATTTGTATAGCGCTGGTTTGATTAAAATATATAGTCTTTCTCCCGCTTGTTTATCTCCACTTTGATACGCAAGCATGAGCTCCTCCTCAATCCCAATCTGCGCCATGATTTTTGATCTCCTTTATTCCTTTTAACGTTAATGAAATACGGGAAATTAAATATGCAATCGCAATAAAAATCCACAATTGTGATTGATTTGTAAAAAATTGCACATATGGGTTTTGAATCGTAAATCCCATTGCAACTAAAATATTTAACGCTTGCACACATATGCATGCATACAACGCAAGGCAGACAGAAATAGTATCAAATACATTCCAGCGAAAATACACTTTTGTTTTTGTAAAATCAATTTTATATCCATTTTTCCGTACTATATGTTTTCTATCAAATGGAATAATTATTGAAAACAGAACACCCATTATAGCTCCAGCTGTAAGCATTGATACTCTATATCCAATTGGTATCGGTAAGAAAAGACCACAAGAAAATACAACTATAATTCCAATTAAAGCAAAAGCAAGAAGTAATTTATTAGACATAAAAAAGCCTCCCTCATCTATTCTTTCACAAATGTATACAGACGAGGAAGACACTTCGTTCAAATATTATTTTAATTTTTTTATAATCTTTGCGGGATTCCCGCCAACTACTACATTATTAGATACATCTCTCGTTACGACAGCACCAGATGCGATCACCGCATTGTCTCCAATTGTTACACCTGGATTAATAATTGCTCTTCCGCCAATCCATACGTTATCGCCAATTGTAACTGGTTTTCCGTATTCTGATCCGCTTATGCGCTCTACTGGATCAAGCGGGTGTGTTGCTGTATAAATGTGAACACCTGGAGCTAACATACAGTTCACTCCGATTGTTACCGGGCATACGTCTAAAATTGTACAGTCAAAGTTCGCGTAAAAATTTTCGCCAACGTGAATGTTATAACCGTAATCACATCTAAAAGAAGATTCAAGATGAATATTATCTCCTGTCGTTCCAAATAATTCTTTTACGATTTCGCTACGCTCTTTTAATTGCTCTTCTGGCGTATCATTTAATTTTCTCGTTAATATACGTGCTTGCTCTCTTTCTTGTACTAAAACTGGATCAGCCGGTATGTACATTTCTCCTAGTATCATCTTTTCTTTTTCTGTTTTCATCATACTCCCCCCTTTAACTTATATATATAAGTTAATAATAACATAAAAAAAGGTCTGAACATTTTTCGTTCAGACCTTCCTCTCTTAATCTTCCATCGTTGATAAGTCACCTGTTGGTAAGTTTAATTCCCACGCTTTTAATACGCGGCGCATAATTTTACCACTTCTCGTTTTCGGTAATTTATCTCTAAATTCAATTTGCCTTGGCGCTGCATGAGCTGCTAGGCCTTTCTTTACAAATTGACGAATTTCTTCTTTTAATTCATCAGATGGTTCGTATCCTGCTCGAAGTGCGATAAATGCTTTAATAATTTCACCACGCACTGGATCAGGAATACCAATTACACCTGCTTCTGCAACAGCAGCATGCTCGATTAATTTACTTTCTACTTCAAACGGACCAACGCGCTCACCTGACGTCATAATTACATCGTCAATACGTCCTTGGAACCAGAAGTATCCATCTTCATCCATATAGGCAGAGTCACCTGATACGTACCAATCTCCCGGCATGAAATAAGATTCATACTTTTTCTGGTTATTCCAGATTGCACGCATCATAGATGGCCAACCTTTCGCAATTGCTAAGTTACCCATTGTGTATGGAGGAACTTCATTTCCTTCATTATCAACAATCGCTGCTTTCACACCTGGAATTGGTTTACCCATTGAGCCTGGGCGAATTTCCATACAAGGGTAGTTACAAATAACTTGTCCACCTGTTTCTGTCATCCACCACGTATCATGAATACGAAGTCCAAATACATTCATACCCCAGCGAATTACTTCTGGATTTAACGGCTCACCAACGCTTAATACGTGACGAACTTGTGATAAGTCGTATTTTTTAATTGCGTCTTGTCCAGCTCCCATTAACATACGGAACGCTGTTGGTGCGCTGTACCAAACCGTCACACCGTAATCTTGCAGTGCTTCATACCAAGCTTCTGGACTAAAGCGTCCACCTAAAATAACATTTGACGCTCCAACTAACCACGGTGCGAAAATACCGTAAGCAGTTCCCGTTACCCAGCCCGGGTCAGCTGTGCACCAATATACGTCATCTTCTTTTAAATCTAATACCCATTTCGCCGTTTGATAGTGCTGAACCATTGCATTTTGCGCATGAAGCACACCCTTTGGCTTACCAGTAGAACCAGACGTATAGTGAAGAATTAAACCATCTTCACGGCCTAACCATTCAATATGTAATTCTTTTGAAGCTTGTTCAAATAAAGGATTGAACGCTACCGTTTTACCGCCTTCTTCTACATTATCTCCAACAAGGAAAACTGTTTTTAAAGCAGGTAAATCATTTAATGGTACACGCTCTAATAACTCAGGCGTTGTAATTAACACCTTCGCTTCACTATCTTCTAAACGATCGCGAACCGCACCTTCCATAAATGCTTCAAATAACGGTCCAACAATTGCTCCTAATTTCACTGCACCTAAAAGTGCGAAATATAACTCTGGAGAACGTGGCATAAAAATAAAAACGCGATCGCCTTTTTCTACATCGCCATAATTTTTCAGGACATTCCCTGCTTTATTAGAAAAATCCTTCATTTCCTTAAACGTATATTTCTCTTTTCGCGATCCATCTTGATAATAAAGAGCTACTTTATTCTTTCGATCGGATTTCACATGCTTATCAATTGCCTCATACGCCATATTTACTCGGCCTGTTTCATTCCAAGTAAAGTTTTTATTAACCTCTTCCCAGTTAAAATTCGCGTATGCCTCATCATAATTCGGCAAATTATTTTCTCCTTTAATGACAGGAAGCGTTTCTACTTTCATACTTTACATCCCCCTCCTATGTATTCTATTATCTATTATAATGATATTATTTAAAATTTTCAGTATATTTGTTGATTTTTAGACAAATTTTTAATGACAAAATTCGATTCACATCGCATATATTATAAAGTACGATATTAATAGATTCACAAACCCTCAAGGTGGTGAGCAATACATTGATTCATAAAAAAATATACAATGCTAGAAACTTAAAAACAGCGAAAGGCACTTTAATTATTGAAGGTCCTGTCTCTACACATAATCTTGAAATGTATGAATTTCATCCAGATTTAGTTGCATTTCGTCCTGCTGAACAGCAATATAAAGCAATTGTCGAAATTTCTAAATTACCAGAAGCTCGACTCATTATTGCTAGACATGACCAAATGATTGTTGGATATGTTACATATTTATATCCTGATCCACTTGAACGATGGTCAGAAGGAAAAATGGAAAACTTAATTGAGCTTGGGGCAATAGAAGTAGTCCCAGCCTTCCGCGGGAGTTCTGTCGGAAAGAACTTACTAGAGGTTTCTATGATGGACGATTATATGGAAGATTACATTATATTGACGACTGAATATTATTGGCACTGGGATTTGAAACAAACAGGATTGAATGTGTGGGAATACCGAAAAGTAATGGAAAAGATGATGAATGCCGGCGGGTTACAATGGATGGCTACAGACGATCCTGAAATTTGTTCACATCCCGCCAACTGTTTAATGGTCCGCATCGGTAAACGCGTTGATACGGATTCTATTCAAGCTTTTGATCATCTACGTTTTCACAATCGTTTTATGTATTAATAAAGGGGGCAACTGGAATGATTGTAGAAGAAATTATGAATCAAAATGTAGTTACACTACATCCAAACGATACAATCGAAACAGCAATCCGAACGATTCGCACGAAAGGCATTCGGCACATTCCAATTGTCGATCAAAATAATCACGTCGTAGGCATTATTTCTGATCGGGATGTAAGAGATGCAAGTCCGTCTATTCTAGATGAACAAGTTTCACTCGATATGCTACAGCAACCGCTTGAACTTATTATGAAACATCCTGTAATGACTTGCCACCCTCTCGATTTCGTTGAGGAAATTGCTACTTTATTTTTTGAAAATAAAATTGGCTGCCTTCCTGTTACAAAGGCTGGTAAGTTAGTTGGTATCATCTCAGAATCTACAGTACTGCACACGTTAGTGAAATTAACAGGGGCACATCAACCGAGTTCACAAATTGAAATTCAAGTAAAAAACGAACCTGGTATTCTTGGAAAAGTCGTTGCTATTTTTAGTGATTTACAAATAAATATCGTGAGCGTTCTCGTCTATCCAGCAAAAGACGAGAATGATAAAGTACTTGTTTTCCGCATTCAAACGATGAATCCTCTAAAAGTGATTGATGCACTTGAAGCAGAAGGCTATCGCGTATTATGGCCGAACATCATGGGGATGCAAGCATGAGTAGCGCGTTTATTTATTCGGATGACTTTCGGGGCTATTCATTTAGCCCTGATCATCCTTTTAACCAACTGCGCGTCACACTTACGTATGATTTATTACAAAAGGGCGGTTTCATCTCTCCCTCTCAAATCATCTCACCACGGATGGCTACAGATGAAGAGATTGCCTACGTTCATACAGAGGAGTACATAAATGCGGTAAAACGTGCTGGAGAAGGAAATTTAGAAAAATCAATTGCGATGACATATGGACTTGGAACAGAAGATACACCGATGTTTCCAAATATGCACGAAGCAAGCGCATTGCTCGTTGGTGGTACATTAACAGCTGTCGATGCTGTTCTTTCCGGAAAAGTAAAACACGCGCTTAACTTAGGAGGCGGCTTACATCATGGCTTCCGTGGTAAAGCATCTGGCTTTTGTATTTATAACGACAGTTCTATCGCAATGAAGTATATTCAGAAGAAATACGGTTTACGCGTCCTATATATTGATACAGACGCTCATCACGGTGATGGTGTACAGTGGTCATTTTATGATGACCCTAACGTATGCACCATTTCATTACATGAAACTGGTCGCTATTTATTCCCTGGAACTGGCGCTGTAAACGAACGCGGACAAGGTAATGGTTATAGTTATTCTTTTAACGTTCCACTCGATGCTTTTACAGAAGATGAATCGTTCTTAGAATCATATCGAACTGTTGTAAAAGAAGTTGCAGCATACTTTAAACCGGATATTATTTTAACGCAAAATGGTGCTGATGCACATTACTACGACCCACTTACACACCTTTGTGCGACCATGAATATTTACCGCGAAATACCGAAACTCGCTCGTGAAATTGCTAATGAATATTGCGACAGTCGCTGGATCGCTGTCGGCGGTGGCGGCTATGACCATTGGCGCGTCGTACCAAGAGCATGGGCGCTCATTTGGCTCGAAATGAACAACATCCAAAACATCTCAGGTTATCTCCCTCCAGAATGGATTGAAGCTTGGAAAGGACAAGCAGAAACAGAACTTCCCCTCACATGGGAAGATCCAGACAACATGTATAAACCTATCCCCCGTAAACCAGAAATTGAAGAAAAAAATGCATTAACTGTAGCGAAATCCCTTGAAATTATTCGGAATAATATGACAAAATCTTTGTACTAAACGAAAAGGAGGCTCGTTTTTGAATAGCCTCCTTTTATTTATTGTCGGTTTCTGTCGGTAAGTCGATATATTTTAATAATCGCTGATATATTTCGAGATGCGCCGATATATTTTCATTTCATAACAGCCTGGCCCAACTTTTATGAGAAAAGGTCGTGATATTATGTGGAAACGACAAATGATCCACACGAAACGTGGTACATTTGAACTCTTTACAAAAGGAGATGGCGAATCGCTTTGTATTACACATCACTATTCACAATTTAATGAAACTGGTGATTACTTTGCGGATGTTTTTACTGCTACGCATCGTGTATTTCTCATTAATTTACGAGATACTGGTCGCTCTGTAACCGCCCATTCAGAAAACGAATTAAGCATGATTGAAACAATCCACGACTTAGAAGCAATACGAGAAGCATTACAACTTCCAACATGGCATTTCGCTGGTCATTCAACAGGTGGTATGCTTGGCCTTTTATATGCGATTACATATCCAAATTCCTTACAATCATTAGTCGTAGTAGGAGCTGCAGCAAGTAACTATACCGAAACACCATTTTGCATTTATCATCCCGAACATTCACAATTTCATTATATGCAAGAGCTCATCGAAAACTTAAAAAGCCCTCACCTTACAAGTGAAGAACGGAAAGAACTATCTACTAAGAGAACAAAATTATCATTGTATAAACCAGAAAACTACAACTCTTATTTTTGTAAACCAATCAAAAAAACAATGTCCGTTAGCCGGATGAATGCTTTCGTCAATGAATATCCTTCATTTGATTTAAGAGAGTATTTACCTTCCATCCAAACAAAGACACTTATTATATGCGGAAGATATGATGTACAGTGCCCAATTCAGTATTCTATCAAGATGCATGATGGGATACGTAATTCTATCTTCATTCCATTTGAAAACAGCAACCATTATCCTTTTTTAGAAGAGGCTACTCAGTTTACTTCTACTACTCAAACATTTTATAAATCATTGCAACAAGGAACTCTAAAATAGTATGTTAAGGTCGCAAGCTAATTTTCGAACAAAAAGCTCACAGCCTCTATAAGACTATGAGCTTTTTTCAAAAGAAATATTTCACACTAAAAACAACTAAAAAAATACAAGAAATAACAACTAAACCCACATCAAGTAATACCGACTTCTTATCTCTATCTTTTAAACTTACCTTAGAGCTAGAAATGCTTTTAATTACCCAAAAGATCGCAAAAAAGAACCAACCAAAATGATCATTCGTAGAATCTTCATCATAAAACATTTGTATTGCACCAATAATCAATAAGATAAGTACGATATTAGTTCCAATCTTTAAAGCCTTGTTTGATTTATTATCTTTTAATATATCCCCCAACATATAGCACGCCCCTCATGCTCTCCTCTGTTTTGTTTCTCTTTACATTTTAACATAAATTACCTATTCCTTCCTTTTCATTCGAATAACATACAAAAAAACCTGCCAATTACTCGGCAGGTTCCCTACACATTAAAACGATAACCAGCTCCCCATACTGTTTCAATATATTGTGGGTGGGCAGGATCTCTTTCAATTTTTTCACGTAGCTTTCTAATGTGGACGACAACAGTGGCTAAATCACCAGCGGAATCTAATCCCCAAATGCGTTCAAATAACTGTTCTTTATTTAATACTTGGTTTGGATGTGTGACAAAGAATGTTAATAAATCAAATTCCTTCGTTGTAAATGCCACTTCTTCATTGTTTATAAAAACTTTCCTCGCTCGTTGATCGATAGAAATTCCGTGAATATATAACGTATCACGTTGCTTACTTACATTTCCTGATAATCTTTCATAACGAGCAATATGAGCTTTTACTCTTGCGACTAATTCGCTTGGGCTAAACGGTTTCGTTATATAATCATCCGCTCCTAATCCGAGTCCGCGAATTTTATCTATATCTTCTTTTTTTGCTGAAACAAGTAGAATCGGAATATCTTTTACAGCACGTATTTGTTTACAAATTTCGAATCCGTTCATTTTCGGGAGCATAATATCTAAAATAATTAAATCATATTCTTCTTGCAGGGCTATTTGTAAACCTGTTTCTCCTGAATGCTCTACATCAACTTGGAAATCATTAATTTCTAAATAATCTCGCTGTAATTCTGCAATACTTACTTCATCTTCTATTAGTAAAATTCTTTTCAATTTACTCACCACATTCCTCTACTTTTTCCAATGAGAAGAAAATGCTTGTGCCTTTACCAAGCTCGCTTTCCGCCCAAATTTCCCCGCCATGTTCTTCAACAATTTGCTTCGCTATTGCTAAACCAAGTCCACTTCCACCTGTGCTAGAATTTCGCGATTGTTCTGCACGATAAAAACGTTCAAAGATATACGGTAGCGTATCAGATTCTATACCTGATCCATTGTCCATCACTTTCACAATAACTTTATTGTTATCACTCGATACTGTTACAGTAATTTTCTTCTCTTCTTTATCCATGTACTTCACACTATTATGAATTAAATTTGATATAACTCTATTTATCTTTTCGCAATCAGCCGTTACATATAATGGCGATGAATGTAATTGTAAGTTAACTTCTATACCTTCTTCACTTAAATCCATCTGCATCTCTTCTATTAATTCTTGCATAAACGTATTTAATTCAACTGTCTCAAATTGGAATGGAACTCGATTCAAATCGAGCTTCGAAAACAAAAAGAGTTCATCAATGAGTGTGTCCATATGTTTTGCCTTCGTGTGAATTGTCGTTAAATACTTATCCATTTTTTCTGGCGTATTTGCTACCCCGTCTTTTATTCCTTCTACATATCCGATAATAGATGTAATCGGTGTTTTTAAATCATGCGATATGTTTGAAATAAGTTCTTTTCGATTTTCTTCATACTGCGTTTGTACTTCAATCGATTCTTTTAACTTCTTCCTCATTTCCTCAAATCCTTGATTTAATTGACCTATTTCATCGTGCGATGTAACTGGCATTTGAAAATCTAAATTTCCTTCTTTAATTTTCTCTGTTGCGCCTTTCAATACAAAAATTGGTTTTATTACACTTCTTGAAACGAGATAACTTAATAACCCAATAAGTAAAATAGCTAATAGTAAAAGCGATACGAATAAGATTGGAAATAATTTTTGTGTAAGATCTACAAATGAACTTTGCTTTTTTAGTACAAATATACTCCCTTCTTCTTTCTCTGCAAAATAAAAATCAAATTTTACATATCGATAAAATGTATCACCTAGTTCCGTTGTACCACGACTATTAATATTTGCTGCTTCAAATTTCGGAAGGGCTTCTGTTAAAGTCGAACTTTCAAAACCCTTTGTAGCATAAGAAATGTTTTCTCCCTTTCTTACAATTATTTTCACGCCTTCTTTTTCAATTGATGAAACGAACGATTCATCTAATAATTGAGATTGATGTTGCTTTGCCGCTAGTTTTAATTCAAGATAGGCATTCTCTTCTTCTGGTGTAAGCGGCTTTTGAATGTAAGAACTTTTATAGAAATTTTTCACTGCTTCCAAGTCACCTGTTATCGAAAAAACAATTAAAAATCCCGCGACTAATATGAGTGTAATAGAAACGAGAATTACAGCAATATAAGAAAATAAAAACCTTGTTTTAATAGACATCATTTACATCCTCACTTTACCCATCCTTCATATTCATAAGCATAAAAATATATGTTCAAATACTCAAGCGATTTTATAGTAATTTTAGCGTCAGTTTATAAAAATTTAATGTTCCTATTTTACAGTTGAAATTAGGAGGTTGAAATTCCATGTTCAAAAAAACATTCAGTATGATATGTTGCGTAATTTTTTTACAAGGATGCTCGCAAGAACAAGAAGTAAAAAAGGAGATGATAAACATGGAGACTGCACTACTAGCAGCTACTGAAAAAAATGAAACGAATACTATTATATCTTTACTAAAACAAGGCTCAAATATAAATGCGACGGATAATCAAGGACGCACTCCGCTTATGATTGCAACATACAAAAATGATGTAAAAACCGCAAAAATGCTTATCGAAGCTGGTGCTGACGTAAACATCCAAGATGACATGAAAAACAATCCCTTTCTATACGCCGGTGCGGAAGGTTACTTAGACATTTTAAAGCTAACAATTGATGCTGGTGCAGATCCTACGATTACAAATCGTTACGGTGGAACAGCTCTTATCCCAGCCTCAGAACATGGCTATATTGAAGTTATAAAAGAACTCCTCACTCGAACAAATATTGATGTAAATCATGTAAATAACCTCGGATGGACAGCTTTAATGGAAGCCATCGTACTAAATAACGGAAACGAAACACAGCAACAAGTCATTCGCCTTCTTATTGAGCACGGTGCAGATGTAAATATTCCAGACCATGATGGTGTTACCCCGTTAGAGCATGCTCGCGCTCATCACTTTGAAGAGATAGAGAAGATTTTGTTAGAAGGACGTAAGTAAAAAGCTAATTTTTGCCTTCCTCCCCCACCCTATGCTACATTTAAGCCGTTACATTAATATTAATAGGGTGGGAATAAAAATGAACAAACCTAAAATTGGGATGATTGGACTTGGAAGTATTGCGCAAAAGGCCTATCTTCCAACACTTACAAAAGAAACAGATTGGAATTTTGTAGGGGCGTTTACACCTAACGAGGAGAAAAGAAAACAAGTTTGCCAGCAATACCGGATTCAAGACTTTCATTCTATTGAAATGTTAGCTTCGGAATGCGATGCAATCTTCGTGCATAGTTCAACTGCATCACATTATGAAATCGTTTCTGAACTTCTGAAAAAAGGGATCGACGTTTATGTTGATAAGCCGCTAGCAGCTACAGTGGAACAAGCTGAGCAACTAGTCGAGTTGAGCGAGAAGTATAACCGAAAATTAATGGTCGGATTTAATCGCAGATTCGTTCCTATGTATGTCGCTGCCAAAGAACAGGCTAATGATATTTCATGGATTCGAATTGAAAAGCATCGTACAAATAAAGTCGGGCCATATACGTACGACTTCACTATGTTAGATGATTATTTACACATTGTAGATACTGCTCGCTGGTTAGCTAATGATGACCTTAACGCCGTCCACAATATGATGCAAATCAATGAAAAGAATGAACTTCTTTACGGACATCATACATATACAACTCCAAGTGGACTGTTACTTTCTACTGCAATGCATCGCCATGCCGGTACAAATTTAGAACAAATTGAACTTGTAACGCCAGGGAAAATCATTCGCGTAAAAAATATGAATACATTTGAAATTGAACAGGAAAACTCAGTTTCACAAAGTGGTTCCCCATCATGGGATACGACGTTAAAACAACGTGGTTTTGAAGATGCTGTTCATCATTTTATTGAGTGTGTACAAGGCGATACAAAGCCTGTTGTAGATGGATTAGAAGGATTAAAAACGCAGCAAATGCTACAATCTTTACTAGATGATGTAAACAAAAATTAAAACGGATACATTTTTCAGAATTTACTTTCATTCCCATTTCCTCTTTATTTCTCTCGTAAATTTCTATAGAATATGTTGATAGGAATTATAAATTTCATAATGAATCGTGGAAAGGATGGGATTAACACATGTGGAACGAGTTTAAAAAATTCGCATTCAAAGGTAATGTAATCGATTTAGCTGTCGGGGTTGTAATCGGTGCTGCATTCGGTAAAATCGTTAGTTCTTTAGTAAAAGATATCATCACACCATTACTTGGTATGGTATTAGGTGGCGTTGACTTTACAGATTTAAAAATTACATTCGGTAAATCATCTATTATGTATGGTAACTTCATCCAAACTATTTTTGATTTCTTAATTATTGCAGCTGCTATCTTTATGTTTGTTAAAGTTTTCAACAAACTAACATCTAAAAGAGAAGAAGAAAAAGAGGAAGAACTTCCAGAACCAACAAAAGAAGAAGAACTTCTTGGCGAAATTCGCGACTTACTAAAACAGCAAAACTCTTCTAAAGATAGAGCATAATTGAACGGATAAAAAGGCATGTCCCTCGGGACATGCCTTTTCTATATGCTATAACGTTTCCGAATTCATATGAATAAATAAAATAATACCAGCAACCATAAGTACCATAATGCTACCTGCAAATAGTGTAATACCAATAAACATTAAACTTGTGCTCATATCTACTGATACACTTTCAATAAAAATAGAAATTACATACGTGATAAGGGCAATTCCTGCAAGAATACTTCCTGGAACAAATCGCTTTAAGCCATTTTGTTTTAACGTCATATATGCAAAAATAGCAGTCATACAAAGCGTAATTATCCAAAGAACGATCATCTCTTCTCCCCCCTCACAAGCCTTTTCTTTCTATTATACATGACATTGCCCTATAATAGGTAAATTTGCACTTATGTGACATATAACAAGGAATCATACAATTTATAGAGAAATCTTCTAAATAAGCTATAAACTAGGGAGAATTTCAATTGGAAGATGATATTGTAGGATATTTTAAACAAGTAGAGCGATTCGATTAAATTACAATTGACTTAGACAAAGATGAAACCATTATTACTGGCCATGTGAAACAATATAATCCTTCTAGATTAGAACAGTTAATACAAAGTTTTAAAACGCACTGCCCAAACATGCCTTGAACATAATTTACGAAGCGCTGAAGAACTTTTTGCATTTTGGAAAAGAAATTGACCACTGGGAAAATATGGATATTTTTCATGTAAATTGATATAATTACCATATACAAATATTCTTTGTAAGGGAGTGTTCATAATGATTTGGATTTCACTAATCGTATTAGCTTATTTCATCATTCTCGTCCCAATACAGTACAACTACATTAAAATGCTCAAAGAAAAACAGAAAAAAATGAATGTCTCACAAAACGAACTATATGACAACATGTCTTATGAAGAATCCCAAGTGCATTACCATTATCAAAGTAACGTATTTACAATACCTGCTTCGCTTGTCGCAAGTATTATTTATAAAGTGAAACATGCAGCATAATGTGTACGCTGTAAAATTATTGTTTGAGTCTGTTCATGCTGGTGAGCCTGATCCTACGAAAATTGATGAGCATTATGAAGAGAATCACGATACACTTTTTGAAGAAAGTATTATTCTTGTTAAAGCAAACAGTTTAGAAGAAGCTCATGAACTAGGTGAAAATATAGCTATACAATCGGAGCACACATACGATAATATGTATGATGAGCAAATCACATGGACGTTCCGAAAAGTGTTACATGTGTTTGAATTAGACGATACGCCATTTGAAACTGGAAAAGAATTGTACGCAAGATTTTTACACGTTAAGAAAAATGAAACTGTAGATACAGTAATTGAAAAATATTATCCTGAATATGAATAAAAGCTCACAGCAATCGCTGTGAGCTTTTTTATACTTACTTCGTTGAATCTCTAAATTGGATACGGTGAGGTAAGATAACAGTGTGATCTTCTACTTTTTCTTTGTTCATATACTTTGTTAATAGACGCATTGCTACTGCACCGATATCATACATCGGTTGTACAACTGTTGAAAGTTGCGGACGAACCATTAATGCAAGGCGTGTATTATCGAAACCAAGTACTTCTACGTCAGTTGGTACGTTTAATCCAGCGTCTTGTGCTGCGTGGATTACACCTAGTGCCATTTCATCAGACGATACGAAGATTGCTGTTGGCTTTTCATCATTGCTCCAAAGCTTTTCGAATGCTTCGATACCTGAGTCATATGTGTAATCTCCATCGATTACAAGATTTTCATCATATGAAATACCTTCTTCTTCTAAAGCTTTTTTATAACCTTGTAACTTTTTCGCGCTTCCCGCTTTATCAATGAATGGACCAGAGACGAAACCGATACGCTTATGTCCTTGCTCAATAAAGTGCTTCATTGCATCGTAAGCTGCTTGTGTATAATCAATATTTACTGATGGCGTTTCATTTTGCTCATCGAATGACGCTGCTAATACAATTGGTACTGGAGATTTTTTAAATTCTTCAATGTGAATGTCTGTAATATCTTCACCCATGAAAACAATTCCGTCCACTTGCTTTCCAAGCATCGTATTTAATAAATGGAACTCTTTCTCTTTGTTTTGGTCAGAGTTACTTAAAATGATGTTATATTTGTACATTGTTGCGATATCTTCAATTCCACGTGCAAGTTCTGCATAAAACGTATTTGAGATATCAGGAATAATAACACCTACTGTAGTTGTCTTCTTACTTGCTAGTCCACGTGCTACCGCATTTGGGCGGTACCCTAAACGATCAATTGCTTCTAATACTTTCTTTCTTGTTGTAGGCTTTACATTTGGGTTACCGTTCACAACGCGTGATACGGTAGCCATTGAAACGTTCGCTTCGCGCGCTACATCATAGATTGTTACGTTCATCTCATCGCACACTCCTTCTATTTTTGTTATCTATTTTTATGTATCGGTTACTTGAATGAAAAAAAGACATCAACTCTATTTGCAGATGCCACCAATCGTCCCGAGTTCTTCCTTTTACTAATGATACGATAAAAACGCAGGCTCATACAATATTTTCCCGCAAAAGTTTCGAAAAAATTCGCTTCTTTTCTCGTATTTTCGTATTTTTTATGAAAAAAGAGCATTTTTTGTAAAAAAATAGATGTTTCCTAAGTAGAAATCTTATTTTAAGCAGTACGATAGTAAATGAAATTTATATCGACGATTTTTCGAATATATGAACCGTAACTCGAAATATATCAGCGATTTTCCAAATATATCTACCACAACTCTAATTATATCAGCGATTTTTTAAATATATCAACTTACCAACAAAAATCGACAATGACAGTCTCTATACAGATGCCCCAAAACGCCTTATTGGAACAGCTCATTAAAAGCTTTTATAATTTACTTCCAAATGATTTTAATTCATTCATAAAATCATTGAACTGCGGAATATTCATTTTCTGCGCCTCATCTGATAAAGCTACAGCGGGATTTGGATGTACTTCAGCCATAATTGCGTCTGCACCAATTGCCATCGCTGCTTTTGCAGTTGATAAGAGAAGGTCACGTCGCCCTGTAGAATGCGTTACATCGACAACAACAGGTAAATGTGTTCCTTTCTTTAAAATCGGTACAGCGGAAATATCAAGCGTCTTACGCGTCACTCTTTCATACGTGCGAATACCTCGTTCACATAAAATAATGTTCCCATTTCCCTTTGCCATAATATATTCTGCCGCATTAATGAATTCTTCAATCGTTGCTGATAGACCACGTTTTAATAATACTGGTTTATTTACAGCACCAGCTGCCCTTAGCAAATCAAAGTTTTGCATATTGTGAGTGCCAATTTGAATAACATCAACGTAATCTAATGACATCTCAATATCATTTGGATTTAAAATTTCACTAATAACAGCCAAATCATATTTATCTGCTACTTGGCGTAAAATTTGTAATCCTGCTAATCCAAGACCTTGAAAATCATACGGTGAAGTATGTGGCTTGAAAGCACCACCACGCATTAATTTCAACAATCGTATCTTCTATTTTTTCTTACAAGACACAAGTAGTGCTTTACGATGATCCTCTTCTTGTAACTCTAAACCAACTTGAAAAATTTGTTTGAAAATATGTTGTAAAGTCGAAGTTTCAAATGGACCATTATTATTCTCTACAATTAAATCCAGCATATTTCTTTCACGTACAGGATCAAAACGTTTCACACCTTATACTTCTTTTAAAGTACCAACTTCTTGTACGAGACGACCTCTTTCGTTTAATAACTCTAATATTTGTAAATTAAGTTGATCAATTTCAGAACGTAAACGACCTAATTGTTGTGATGCCATAAAAAAGCCACATCTTTCAAATTCCTATATATTACTTTTTTAAGATAACTTATTATAGTTGATACATATACGATTGTCACACGATATACAGCAATGAATTATCATCAAAAAACATTGTATATTTTCATTTAAAATAAAAAAAAAGACAGTTTACATACTGTCTTTTTTACAAGAAGGAAACAAACGGTTTATCACTGTTTTTCTCTTTTATAATAACGGCCTCAATTTTACTCTCGGACTTGATCTGTAATTGTACTTTCGCATCTTTAGGCAATTTGTCCAACATACCTTGCGCAGCCAATTGGGTAAGAGCCATTAATTCTGTTTTACCGTTATATTTAATAACAATATTCATATTTAATGTATCCATTTGATCTTTCTTATAAGAAACTTTTGCGTTGACTGGAATAAAATCTCCAGTAGAAAAACCTTTTATTTCCTTAGCAAAGTTAGTTATTTTTGTATTATCTTCTCCATGTGCTTGTGTAAATTCATCAGAAGGATATGAATACGACTTTTCATCAATTGTACTCCAATTTCCAAGGTTCGTATCATTCTTTTGAACAGTAGCACTAGCAATATACGTACCATTTTTTAAAGAACTTGTACTTTCTTGCTTAAAGATAGCAAACGTAATTGGAGATTTGTTATATTTATCATTTTTGTTAATAGCTTCAATAAGTTGTTTAGCAACTTCAGACCCTTTAGACATAGCTTCTTCATTCGATACACTTGAAGACATAGCTAAGCCAATCATAACACCAGATAAACTTAATTCATTTGAATTCTGTTTTCCGAAATAGTCTTGTTCTATAATATTCGTCAAAACTGGCGCTTCTACTTTCGCAACTAGTTCATCAACTAGTTTCTCTGGAATATACTGATTTAATTGCAGTACGTGGCTCTCTGTATCAAATTGCTGCGTTGCAATATTTATTAAACCATTTTCATACTCTGCTAAATCTAATTTAGAATTTGTTTTTATATTAGCTGTATTAATAACCTTTTGTTCTTTTAAAGGAATAACAGTTCTATAATAATCTTTAGAAACAGCAGTTCTCGGAATCATACTTTTTTCTTTTGTATCTTTTTGTATAACTTCATCCTTCTTACTAATCGTATTACTATTGTTACTACAAGCTCCCAGTAATAAACTTACGACTGCGAAGGATAATGCCATTTTCTTCATTACTTAAAACCTACTTTCAACAATCTAGTTATTTAGTTTGAACTATTAATAGTGTACCATTAAATATATTTCAACAAAAACAAAAAAAAGAAGCAAGCACCTTTAGCTTGCTTCTTTTTACTTTATATTCTCTTCTAAAGCATCTTTTTTAATATTCCAATGAGATGTATTCCATACTACCATACCATCTTTTATGTATAATACTTGCGGTGATTCATGTCTAATACTGTATTGTTCTGCAACACGATTTGACACATCTCTTGCATCTTGTACGTATAAGTAATACGCTGGCACTTCTCTTTCTTCACTGCAATACGCTTGAAATTCTGTGTATGCACCGTGACTAATCGGGCATGTCGTACTATGTTTAAAAAGAACATACGGCTCATTCTTTTCTACTAAGACTTCAAGCTCTTCAATTGTTTCAAGCTTTGTCATATTCATCACGATTCACCTCTCATACGAAATCTAGAGCGCTTCTCTTTCTTTTCAGCGTTTTTCTCAATTCTTTCTAATTTACGCTCTTCTTTTTCAACCTTCTTCTCTTGTCTCGACGCACGGTAATGATTGTATACTTCAATCGCCGCACTGCTCCACTGTACAACTTGCGCTACTTTATCAGCGTTATTTTCAATTTCGTCCGTTACAGAGTCTGATACATTACGAAGCTTCGTATTTAAAGATTGGATTGTCGTTCCAATCCCATCTACACCCGCTACCACTTTATTTAATGACTGTGACTTCTGTTGAATATCATCAGCTAACGCATTCGTTTTATGTAATAATTGCTCTGTCTCTACGCTAATTCCTTGCATTTGTTTTTCTAAACCTTCTAACGTGCTTGCAACGTTTTCTAACGTCTTCTGAACCGATAACAACGTTCTGCATACATACACTACTAATACTGCGAAAGCAACCGCGATAATAGCCGCACTTACATATAAAAGAACTTGCATTTCATCACTTCCTTTATCTTTTTCATACTTTCCCCTATTATACAATCATTTTCCGTTTCATTCTAATCCCTATCTCATCATTAGAATTTTCATACTTATTCGTTAACTGTAACATAAATCATTCAACAAATTCCACTAAGTAGGTTACAATAGGAGAGGATACATAATTAGTAGGGAGGCTTTACATATGAAAGATCCACGTATTGAAAAGTTAGCATACAATTTAATTAACTACTCTATCCGCTTACAAAAAGGTGAAAAAGTATTAATTGAAAACTTTGGCTTACAAAAAGAACTTGTAACTGCACTTGTAAAAGAAGCATATGCAGCTGGTGGTTTCCCATTCGTCTCTTTAAAAGATCATCAAGTAGATCGCTCTTTATTAATGGGTGCTACTGAAGAACATTTCGAACAAATCGCTGCATATGAAGCAAGCGTAATGAAAGACATGGACGCTTATATCGGTCTTCGCTCTGGCGATAATATTAATGAACAAGCTGACGTTCCAAGTGAGCGTATGAAAGTTCATGGCCAAACAGTTGGCAAAAAAGTTCATAGAGACATTCGCGTTCCAAAAACACGCTGGGTTGTTCTTCGCTATCCAAATGCTTCTATGGCACAGCTTGCTAAAATGAGTACAGAAGCTTTCGAAGACTTCTACTTTGAAGTATGTAACTTAGACTACGGTAAAATGGATAAGGCGATGGATAGCCTTGTTACATTAATGAATAAAACAGATAAAGTTCGTTTAACTGGTCCTGGAACTGACTTAACATTCTCTATTAAAGACATTCCAGCAATTAAATGCTCAGGTCATTTAAACATTCCAGATGGTGAAGTATACTCTGCACCAGTTCGTGACTCTGTTAACGGTACAGTTTCTTACAACACACCATCTCCTTACAACGGTTATACATTTGAAAATGTACAACTTAAGTTCGAGAACGGCCAAATCGTTGAAGCAACTGCAAACGATTCAGAACGCATTAACAAAATCTTCGATACAGACGAAGGCGCACGCTACGTTGGTGAATTCGCAATTGGCGTAAACCCATACATCTTACATCCAATGGGAGACATCCTATTCGATGAAAAAATCGATGGCAGCTTCCACTTCACTCCTGGACAAGCTTACGACGATGCATGGAATGGTAACAACTCAAACATCCATTGGGACTTAGTATGCATCCAACGCCCTGAATACGGCGGCGGTGAAATTTACTTCGACGACGTACTAATCCGTAAAGACGGACGCTTCGTTGTACCTGAACTAGAAGCTTTAAACCCAGAGAACTTAAAATAATAAAAAACGCTCGGAATTATATCCGAGCGTTTTTTATTATCCTCACCCTATATCGATCTACTGTTCTTACTTTTTGTTTGCTGAAAATGAAAATAATATAAAAGCGCCACTGCGATAGTACCTATTAATATTGGTTCATATAAGGGCAGATCCCATTTCATATATACTCTAGTGCAAATAGCAAACACAAGCAAAATTTCCAAACAAAACAAAGGTTTTACATATTTCATTTCTTACCTACCATTTCTATTTTCACATGCGGATTTTCTTTCTCGATAAGCGCCAAAAATTCATTCATATTTTGCGGCATCGCAATTATATGTACTTTATATGCATTCGTCGTAATTTCAAGCGATTTCCTAACTTGACGAATTATTCTTATCTCTTTCAATACAATATCGTCATTTAAAACACCGTACTTTAATACGCCATTTTCTACTTTATGTTTTTTAATAAATACTTCCCAAACAAGTGGTACATTTACAATGAAGCATAAACCCATCCCAATCAACGCCGATATCCAATGCGCTTTATTAGTGAAAAGCATGACAATTGGATATATACACATAAAAGCTAACGTAAGACAAACAAAAATGACTACTGACTTACTTCTTTGAATTGGAAAGTTCATACCTACACCCCCTAATCCAAATTATACCACTATTTCCATTTTAGTTCATAGAAAAAGGCCATTTCTAAATGACCTTTTACACAATGTACCTATAAAATTTCTTATCTACCTGTAACACTGGAAAATTTTTCGGCAACTGATCTATACTCACACTTTGAAAACCATTCTTTTCATAAAAACGATGTGCCGCTAAAAATTTTACTGTTGTTCCTAAGTAAATATCTTTCAATTTTTTATCCTCAGCCCATGAAATTGCTGTTTGAAGCAACATATGTGATGCGCCCCATTCTTTTCCACGAAACTCTTTTTGTACGAACATTTTTCTTAGCGCTACTTGATGATTCTCAATATCTAATAAAGCTACTGTTCCAACTACTTTACCATCATAAATTGCTACCCAAAAGTTTCCGTGATCCTTTTGATAGAATGTTTCTATTTCAAGTAAATCAGGTTGCTCTTCTTTCGTAATGGGAACATTATACTCTTTTTGCTGAATATGAACGATAAGATCTACTACTTCCTCTTGAAACGTACTTTCATACGGAACAATACCAATTTTCTCGTTCATCGAATTTCTTTCCACTCTGAAGCTAATAAACTATATACAGCGACATCATGGAAATGATCATATAACCATTCTTCATCTCGTAAAATACCATCTAACTTAAACCCTAAACGCTCTGGAATAGCGCGACTTTTCACATTTTCAACACCGCATCGGATTTCCATTTTATTTAATTTTAAATACTCAAATGCATATTGAAGCACAGCCTTCACGCTACGCGTCATAACGCCTTTTCCTCCAGTATCTTCTGCAAGGTAATACCCAAGACTCGCGGCTTTCTTCCCCCAGCTCACTGGATGAATACCTACCATCCCAACGAGCTTTCCTTTGTAACGTATACCACTTTCAAAACCGTCTCCCTCTGCAAATTTCTTTAACCACATCGGAAAAATCTCATCATAAGCATCAGCAGATTTTGTCCCATCTACCCAAGGGAGCCATTTTCGTAAATGATTACGGTTTTGATCTAATAATTGATATAATTCCTCTTTATGATGTTTTTCTAGTAATTGTAGTTCGATTTCGTCATCTACTCGGAGTGTGAACATGCTTTTTAGTCCCCTTTTTAGTTTTCTTATTATTCTAACATTTTTAGGTGTAAAAAGTTAAATATTAACACTGTCTTTTGATTTTCTTTGTATAAAACCAGAAGAATACGATACTCCCGTAATAACTAATATCATTCCTACAGATTGTGCAGATGTTATATTGAATCCTTCAATAAAAGAAATAAGTATTGTAACAACAGGCACTAGATTAAAAAATAATGATGTCCTTGCTGCACCAATTTGAGCAATTCCATTATTCCACCATAAGTAACCAAGCACACTCATTCCAATTGCCATAAAGAGAATTGCTCCCCATGCCAACAAAGGAATTTCTAAAACTGGTACTATACTTTTTTGTGTAGAAGATATGATAATAAAGGCAAGTGCACCAATAGTCATCGTATATGTCGTCGTTTGTATTGGATTACCAGTTTTAATAAACCGTCTGCCTAGCACGCCGTATAACGCCCAGCAAATATTCCCTAATAAAATATAAAAATCCCCTTTTGAAAATGATAAATGTTGTAGTATTGTAAACGAACCTTGTGTAAGTACAAAAACAACGCCAATTAGTGCAAGTAACATTCCAATAGCTTGGCGCTTCACAATTTTCTCTCGTAAAATGACACTTGCTAACAGCGTCGTAACGAGAGGATTTGTCGCCATAATAAGTGCACCATTAACAGCTTCTGTATATTTCATTCCTAAAAAGAAAAAGAAGTTAAAGCCGAATACACCAACAATACCTAGCAAAAGATAATAGGTCCTATTCTGCATCCATACTTTCAAATCAAAATCTTTTCGTATTTTTAACAAACATAACATCACAAATGCAGCAATCCCAAAACGCCATGCTGCTATATGAATTACGTCGAAATACTGCACCGCATATTTCGACGCATTAAATGTCCCACCAGTAAATATCGCAAAACCTAATAACTGCGTATATACTTTATTTTTCATTGCCGGCCTCCAAGTCCTTTTCTTCTAGAAAACCGTAATAAATTTCTAACTTCTCCTCCGTTAGCTGAACAACTTTTTGCAATTGTTCCTGCTGTTCTTTTAATCGCTCCAAGTGCGTTGTTAAAATGGAAATTCTCTTTTTTACTTTCGCTGGTACTTCCTCTTTCTTCTGCCTAATTTCCTCTATAATGCACCCATCACTTGCAAACTCAGCCATCTCTTCTAATGACATCCCAGTTTGTTTTAATGAATATAAAAATTTTAATAAACGTACATCGCCTTCTGTATATTGACGAATACCACTATATCGCGTTGGTGGTGGTAATAAACCTAATTTCTCATAGTAGCGCAAAGTGTGAATGCCCATCCCTGTTAATTCTGCTACTTCACCGATTTTATACATGTTCTCTCCCCCTTGTTTTTACATTTTCATCTTACAACCTAGAGTTAGCTCTAGGTCAATACATAAATAAAAGTTGAACACAACAAAAAAGACGCACAGCCACCGCTATGCGTCTTTTCTATTATTTCTCTGCAACTTGAACTTCTTTTACGTAAGCTGCTTCGAATTTTTGGATGTCACCTGCGCCCATGAAAATTAGAACGCCGTTTTTATGTTTCTTTAATACATCCGTTGTTGTATCTGTAATTAATTCTGCACCGTCAATACGCTTTTGCAGATCTTCGATTGTTAATTCACCTTTGTTTTCACGTGCTGATCCGAAAATATCACATAAGTATACTTGGTCAGCTTTGCTTAAGCTTTCTGCGAACTCATCTAAGAACTTTTCTGTACGTGAGAATGTATGTGGCTGGAATACAGCGACAACTTCACGCTCTGGATGCTTTTGACGAGCAGCTTCAATCGTTGCATTAATTTCTGTCGGATGGTGTGCGTAGTCATCGATGATTACTTGCTCTCCCATCGGCTTTTCATTAAAGCGACGTTTTACGCCTTCAAAAGTTGTTAATTGATGTTTTACTGCTTCTACATCAACGTTTTCATAATGACAAAGCGCGATTACTGCTAATGCATTTAATACGCTATGGTTGCCGTATCCTGTAATTTTGAACGTGTCATAGTACGTATTACGAACGAATACATCGAATATCGTGCCATCTGTTCTCTTTTGAATGTTACGTGCTTGGAAATCATTATCTTCTCCAAATCCATAGAAAATAACAGGTACTTTCGCTTGAATTTTTTGAAGTTCTTCATCATCTCCACATGCAATAATGCCTTTTTTCACTTGCAATGCCATCTCTTGGAATGCACTGAATACATCATTGATGTCTGCAAAATAATCTGGATGATCAAAATCAATATTCGTCATAATTGCATAGTCTGGATTGTAAGACAAGAAATGACGACGATACTCACAAGCTTCAAATACAAAATACTTACTATTTTCTACCCCATGCCCTGTTCCATCTCCAATAAGGTAAGATGTCGGGTGTGCACCTTGCATTACATGGGCTAACAAACCTGTTGTTGATGTTTTTCCGTGTGCACCAGTTACAGCAACACTTGTGTATTGGCTCATCAGGTCACCTAAGAAATGATGGTAACGATGGACTGGGATGTTTAATTCTTTTGCTGCTACGATTTCTTCATGCGTATCAGGAAATGCATTTCCTGCAATAATCACTTGTCCTTCTTCTACATTATTCTTATCAAAAGGAAGGATCGAGATACTACGCTTTTCCAACGCTGTTTGTGTAAAGAAACGCTTTTCATAATCAGACCCTTGAACAGTATGCTTCATATCATGAAGAATTTGCGCTAATGAACTCATTCCTGTTCCTTTAATTCCTACAAAATGGTAAACTGTCATCTTAAAGAACCTCCAACATTTCGAACTAATACAACGGCCTATCTATAAGACAGTATATGAATCTTTTCTTATTTTGGTAATCATCATACATTTTTGATGTAGTGAAGTTATTCTTTCCCTTCACTTATCAGGATAAACTCGTACGTACTTCTTTATATGTCCATAACAAGTCCATTATAGCAAAAAAGAAGCCGCTATACTATGATAACAGAAAAACTGATAGGGTCAATCACCTATCAGTTTTTCTCTCTTTTACATATCTTCTCTTTTTTCTAATTGAACACGCTCTAAACGTGGGTTTGGACGATATTTACGACCAGCTTTTGCTTCTGGTTTCCCATTTAATTCTACATTATCACCAGTAAAGCCAATATTCATTTTTAACAAGCTACTTCCTACCCCGTATATGTCAACAGGTACCTTTTGAGCTTCAAATTCACGAATACGTTTTTCATCAAATCCACCAGTTACAACGATGTCTACATGCTGGAATCCTTCTTCATCAAGCGCCTTGCGAAGTGCAAATACGAGCGATGGGTTTACACCACGTGGATCGAATGTTCCAAGTACTTCTGGGTGGCGAATAAAGTATTGATCAATCATTGTGCGAGACGTATCTACACGCACACCTTTTAATGTTGATCCAAACTCACGCGCTACACGAAGTGCATCTGTAATAACATCATTATTGTAATCAATTAGTACAACTAATTCATCTTCTGGGAATTTCTTATGATATGCTTTTGCCGCTTCTACAACATCACCATTAAACATTTGAATTAATGCGTGAGGCATTGTTCCCATACCACTTCTGCCCCACCATTCATTCATCGCATGCGTCGCTTGTGCGCTCATACCTCCGATGTATGCTGCATAACCGTCACCAGCTTGTTGTGTATAATGATCGTCACGATCTCCCATGAAAATAACTGGTTTTTCTTTATCTACACTACGTGCAGCTTGAACAACATTATATACGTTTGTTGCAACCGATGTACGACGAGCTAAAATCCCATCAATAACACCTTCTAAAAATCCGAAATTCTCATAAGGACCATGAATTGTTAACACTGTTTCAAATGGACTAATTTTATCGCCATCTTTTAAAGAGTTAATCTCAAGTTCCTCAGGATTTTTAGCGAATGTTTGTAGCAATGCAATTACTTCATCCGTTCCGCAAAGAACTGTATTTTCCTTTTGGAAAAATTGCATCGTTACAACACTTTTCGGGCGAAATTCTTCGATGATTTCTCTAGTCTTTAAAAAGTAAACGGCAGAGAACCAACCTTCTCCAACACGTTCGTCAAATTTAAATGTTTTATTTGTTAGTCTATTTATTTCACCTTTTAATTTTAATTCAATTTCTTTCATGTCGCTTTACTCCCTACTTTACTATCCAACATTTTCTCTTAGTATACAGCAAAACCGTTTACTATACATTTGTTTCCTGCATAGCGGCAAATTCATCCTCAGAAATAAGGACATCTCTCGGTTTCGTTCCTCTACCTTCAGAAATAATTCCTTGCGATTCCATCTCTTCAATGAGACGTGCCGCGCGATTATAACCGATGCGGAATTTTCGCTGTACAGAAGATGTGGACGCTCCCCCTTGTTCTACAACAAATTGACATGCATCAAAGAACAATTCATCTTCCGACTCAGCCTGTTCTGTTTTCGCTAATAAATCCTCTTGCTTAAATAAGTAATTCGGCTTCATTTGCTTTCTCACATGATCAACTGTTTTTTCAATCTCATCATCCGATACATAGACACCTTGTATACGAACTGGCTTAGATGTACCGTTCCCTAAAAATAACATATCACCACGGCCAAGTAATTTCTCCGCGCCCCCAATATCGATAATCGTACGTGAATCAACTTGAGATGATACAGTAAACGCAATACGCGTTGGAATATTTGACTTAATTAAACCTGTAATAACATCTACAGATGGACGCTGCGTCGCTACTAATAAATGAATACCACAAGCACGTGCTTTTTGCGCAATACGACAAATCGCTTCCTCAACATCACCCGGTGCTACCATCATTAAATCAGCTAACTCGTCAATGACAATAACGATATAAGGTAATGTCTCTCCTGGAATTTCTCGCTCACTTACAATCGTATTGTAGCGAGTTAAATCACGAGCACCTGCGTGTGCAAACAATTCATAACGGCGTTCCATTTCCTCAACTGCCCATTTTAATGCAGCTGTTGCTGCTTTTACATCCGTAATAACAGGTGCTACAAGATGCGGAACAGAATTGTATGGTGCAAGCTCAACCATCTTCGGATCAATTAACATTAACTTCACTTCATGTGGTTTCGCTTTATATAAAATACTCGTTAAAATTGCGTTAATACACACACTTTTACCTGAACCCGTTGCACCCGCAATAAGTCCGTGCGGCATTTTTCGAATATCCGTTACAATTGGATCCCCTGAAATATCAAGTCCAAGCGCAACAGTAAGCGGTGATTCACTCTTTGTGAATACAGGACTTCTTAAAATTTCACGAAGAAATACTGGCTTACTTTCTTTATTTGGAACTTCAATCCCAATCGCACTCTTCCCTGGAATCGGCGCTTCAATACGAATATCTTTCGCAGCTAAACTTAACTTAATATCATCACTTAAATTTGTAATTTTATTTACTTTCACGCCTGGGTCTGGTTGCACTTCAAAACGAGTTACTGCTGGTCCTTGCGATACATTAATAACATGTGCTCCAACATGGAAATTATTAAACGTTGTATCTAATAATTCTTTCTGCTCTTCTAACCATTCTGTATTATCTAGCGCTGTTTGCTGTGGAATTGACAACAACGCTAATGGTGGAACAGTATATGTCGGTGGTGTATGCAATACATTTCGCATATCGTTCTCTCTTTGATTTACAACATATGCCTTCTCTTTTACTTCCGTACTTGAAATTGGCTTTTGTACTTGCTCTACCACTACTTGCTGTATTGGTTGTTCTACTTGGGATTCTACTACTACTCGTTGTACTGGTTGCTCTTCCACTTGTGGCTCTACTACCACCTGTTGCATTGGTTGCTCTTCCACTTGTGACTCTACTACCACCTGTTGCATTGGTTGCTCTTCCACTTGTGACTCTACTACCACCTGTTGCATTGGCTGCTCTTCCACTTGTGGCTCTACTACCACCTGTTGCATTGGTTGCTCTTCCACTTGTGGCTCTACTACCTCTTGTTGCACTGGTTGTTCTTCCACTTGTGGCTCTACTACCTCTTGTTGCACTGGCTTATTCTCTACTCGTACATCAACAGAAGGCTGCATTGCCTTTGTTCTAGCTGCATGCCTTTCCATTAATCGTGTTCTGTCTTGTTTCAACATAACAACATTAAATGGTACATGACGCTTTTTCTCACGTTTTGGTTCTTCTTTTTGTACAACTGGTTGTTCTTCTGCGACTGGTGCTTCTTCTACAACTGATTGTTCTTCCGCGACTGACGCTTCTTCTACAACTCGTCTATTTTCCTCTGTTTCTGCAATTAAAACATTCGCAAAACTTTGAACATCGTTCTTTGTCTGTTCATCAGCCTCAGCAACATGTATGAATTCACTCTTTTGTTCAATTACTTCATCTTCCTGCTGAATTTCCTCAAGTGCTACAAATGTCTCTACTACAGGCGCTTCTGTTTCTTCTGCCTCTGTAATTACTTCCACTTCTTCTGACTCTTCTGTTTCTGCAATTACTTCCACTTCTTCTAACTCTTCTGTTTCTGCAATTACTTCTACTTCTTCTAGCTCTTCTGCTTCTGCAATTACTTCTACTTCTTCTTGCTCTTCTGTTTCTGCAATTACTTCCACTTCTTCTTGCTCTTCTGTTTCTGTAATTACTTCTACTTCTTCTGACTCTTCCGCTTCTGCAATTACTTCCACTTCTTCTGACTCTTCTACTTCTTCTAGCTCTTCTGTTTCTGCAATTACTTCTACTTCTTCTTGCTCTTCTGTTTCTGCAATTACTTCTACTTCTTCTTGCTCTTCTGTTTCTGCAATTACTTCCACTTCTTCTAGCTCTTCTGGTATTTCCACAATGATTGTTTCTTCAAGTTTTTCTTCTGCTTTGACAATCACTGATTCTTCTGGAGCTTGCTTTTCTACTTCAATAGTAGGTTGTTTTATTTCTGTATTACGTTTAATTTCTTCTGATAATATTGTATCCTCGTGCTCTACTTTAGAAGCTACTAATTCTTCTTGTAGATTGTTTTCGTTTAACACCACTACATCTTTTTCTAGCTTAGCACTTTCCATCTGCTCAGCTACTGTTTTATGAAGTAATTCATCCGCTGAAACTTCCTGCGGTGTACTCATTTCTTTAATCACTTCTTTTTCTTCTACTAAAGGCACTTGGCGTTCAATTTCATAACCGTTTTTCTCTAGCCATTGATCAACAACTGATTTTTCTTCTTTTTTACTCTGTTGGCCTTTCTGTTCAACTACTTCACCTGGAGCAGAAGACGTTGCTTGCCCTTCTGAGAAATCAGATAATTTATATCCTTTTTTCTCTAACCATGCATCAACAACTGCTTTTCCCTCTACAGATATTTCAAGATCTTCTCTTTCTTTTACTTCCTCCTGCTTTTCAACCTTTTTCTCTACTGAAGGACGATTATATCCATAAATTGGCGAAATCATTTCTGTTGGACGAAATGGTCTACGGTTACTCTCTTGCGAAGGTGCAGATGCCTTTTTAACGACAGACTCCCGCACCGGTTCATATTGCACTTCCGGTTCTTCATATGTAGAAACAACCTTTTCCACATACGGTCGTCTGCTTCTTTCCACCTTTATTCCTCTTTGGGCAGTCGGTTCTTCATATGCTACTCCTTGAACAGGTTGTTCTTCAAAGCGATTTACTTCGCTTTCATCCTCTTCATCGAACCCATTATCCGGTACTAAAGGAAAACGGCATTTACCTGCATTCCTACTTGCCATTTGTGCTTCTCTTGCTTCAGTGTAGTGGTTTACACGAGGAATTTTCGGCTGACTTTCAATTTGCTTTGGTACTTCTTTATTCATCGCTGTTTGTTCTTCCTCTTTGTTAAACAGCTTTTTCATCCAATCTAACATGCTTACCACTCTTTCTACTAAATAGTAACATCCTTTATTGTATCAGCATTCGGCAAAAAGTGCAGGTAAAATTAAGCATGTCATATTTATCCACAATATTCTAATTTACGAGTGTTTTCCTATGGAAAAACGCAGCCTTTCATGTAAGACTGCGCTTAAGCTTTACTCTTCCGATATGCATCTACACTATCCGTTACACTTTGCAATAAAGAATTTACATACTGCGGGTCAGATAATTTTTTATCTTCTTCATAGTTTGACATAAACCCAAGTTCTAATAGTACGCCAGGTACTTTGGACCAATTGAATCCAGAAAGGTCACCCCTAAATTTAATTCCATTTACTTTCACTTGCTGATTTTCTCTCATTTTATTTACTATCGTTTGGGAGATTTGAAGACTTTCCGCATAAATCTCTTTCGTATACGGACTTCCTTCTGCCGGCGTCAATACAGCAAATCCACTTTGGTTTGGATTTTCAGAACCATCTGCATGAAGACGTAAAAATAAATTAGCCTTATGATTATTTGCGAATGTCGCCCGTTCTTTATTACTTATATCAACGTCTTGTGACGTTCTTGTCATTAACACTTGTATCCCTTTTTCTTCAAGCTTTTCTTTTAATAAAAAAGCCATTTCTAATACAAGTACAGCCTCTCTCTTTTTCGTCACAACACCTGTTGTACCATCTGTCACTTTATATTTTTGCGTTGTTGCCCCTGGTCCAATCGGCTCTAAATTTAAATTCGCTTTTTGTTGATGCCCTGGATCAATAACGACGAGAAACTTTCCTTGCTTTTCATTACTCTCTACTTTTTGTTCATTATTTTGCACTGGTTGCTCAATTGGCTGCACTGGCGTAGTTTCTTCTTTCTTTTCCTCAGATGATACTTCCTCTTGCTTATGTTCTACTTGCTCATTCGTTTGAATTGCTTGTGATTCTTCGTTCTTTTCTTGTTCTTGCTGCTTTTCTACCGGTGCGTCTTCTTTGGTATCTTTGTTTTTCTCTTGTATAGAAGATGTAGTTTCTTTTTTCGGCTGCTCTTGTGAACAACCGGCCATATATATTCCAATGAATACAATCATGCTCATTATTTTTATATACTTCATACTTCTCTCCCATCACTTTGCACCGGATTCAAAGTCTTTCTTATAATTGCCCTATAATCTCATCCATATTTCCAATATAAACTGGCTGCCATGTTTCTGTACCACGTTCTGCAGTATAAACTGGATAAGCGTCATCATCTATATTTACGAAAACTGGATCGCCCATATCCGTTTCATATCCAATTGCAATCCATCCTTCTTGCCACTTTCCGTTTTCTTCACTTATTAATGACTTTTTATGTTTATCATATCGGTAACCGATTTGTCCTTTTTCTAATTCACTTTCACTAAACACATATATTTCATAAGTACCTAGCTCAACATCTTGCTGTTTTGAAGTTTCAATTCGTTTTAGAAGTTCTGCGATTTTTGGTTGTTGTTTCATACGTCTATCCCCTTCTATTTTTCTAAATTTTAACTAGTTTGTTTATAAAATACAATATAGATTTTAAGACAAAAGGTGACACCCTTATCATATTTACGATTTTTTGAGTATATCTATCACAACTCTCAATATATTAACGATTCAACACGAAATTTCGACTTACCAACAAAAATGACAAAAAAGAGAGGCTGCCCAAAAGGACAACCTCTCTTTTTTTATATCAATTAAAATTTAAATTCTTGTCCAACTTCAAAACTATCTTCTAATACAAGAATACCTTTTTCTTGTGGAGCGTCTGGAAGCTCTAATTCACGTGCAGAGCAGATCATTCCAGAAGAAGGAACACCGCGAAGCTCAGCTGGCTTGATTAACATACCGCTTGGCATTACAGCACCGATTTTTGCAACGACAACTTTTTGTCCTGCATCAACGTTTGGTGCGCCACATACGATTTGTAATGTTTCTGTACCGATTTCTACTTTACAGATGTTTAACTTATCAGCATTTGGATGCTTTTCTTTTTCAGCTACATAACCTACAACAAATTTCGGAGAAAGATCTGCTTCTACTGTTTCTTCAAAGCCGTTCTTCGCTAAAATTTCGTTGATTTTCTCAACAAGCTCTTTCGTTAATGTAAGGTTACCTGTTTCTGTTACTTCTAAATAAGAAGATGCATTAAAGATGTTGAATCCTCCCGTTACGTTGCTTTCACGATCATAAACGCGAGCAACATCTCCTTTGCGATCAAAAGTACGGTTCTCTAAAGTAATATCTTGTAAGGCAACAATTAAAGTGTCACCAATTCCTTCAAGGTTGTAAAAAACGTTCACTTCGTTCATCCTTTCTCTTTTCCATCTGTCTTCTTCCGATTCTTCGCTAAAATAAAGATTGGTTCAAAGTCTCCATCTTCATATACGAATGAAAGTGATGTAATCGGAACATGCCCTTCGGCAAAAAATTTCATTGTCATTTGTGCAATAATATCATAACCGATTTCGTTAACGATATCAGCAATAATTAATACATCTTGGTGAGGAACAGCAACAACCATGTCACCAGAAATCTTTTCACGCATCGATTGTAGTAACGATTCGTTTAAAATACGCGTCGCGTCATACCCATCATTTGTGTTTAAAAAGTAGAATGTATTACCCGCTACTGTGTCTTGTTTAAATTCATAACCTAATGAACGAGCATTGAATAATGCCATTTCACGTACTTGCTGTTCTGTAAGTTCTAATTTTTGTAACAGACGCTCATCGATTAGTCGATACGTTTTATTCGAATCTAACGCATAGTAAATACGTGTTTCCGCCGTATGATCCGTCATAATAAACGGATTTCCTTCTTCTGCTTGTTTCGGGAAAGAAGTAGAGCGAATAACAGGTAAAATTTTCGCTCCGCTATTTTCTTCTTTATGCATCGCAATTAGCGCTTCTTGTACATAATAAGCAACCTCTTCAATTGCTTTTTCTTTATTCACTTCCCATTTTGCCACAACTCCTGGAAGCGATACGTTAATACCTTTTTTAGAGTCTTTCTGTTCAATACGTAGAACTTCTTTCTCGCTATCATACTGAAAGTCCCATTCTGGGCGAGATAATTTCTTCATTAACTCGTCTTTCATCTTTTTACTTGTCATCTTCATCTCTTTTTCCTCCCTTCCAAAAAAATAACCTCCCCCGCGAAGGTAGAGGTTGTTTTACAATTCAATTGGCAAATTGCCTTATTTTAAACCTTCAATAAACTCTTCGATTTGTTCTTGTGTTTTACGATCTTTGTTTACATAGCGACCAGTTTCTTCACCCTTATTGTACGCTACAAAGCTCGGAATGCCAAATACGTCTAATTTTACACATAGATCAATAAACTCATCACGATCTACATAGTAAAATGAGAAATCACTATATTTCTCTTCTACTTCTGGCATAAATGGATCTACAAAGCGGCAGTCTGGGCACCATTCTGCTGAGAACATAAAGACTACATTCTCTTCATTTTTTAACTGTTGGAATTGCTCCATGCTTTCTAATGACTTCATCTATATTTCCTCCTCTAACGAGTGCATGTTTTCATGTTATAATCTTTCTTTTATACTACCATACATCGCGCACGGTGCAAGGTTTATGCTTGCTTTTCGTCATACTTATATTGCCCAACTAACAACTTAACAACGTGTACAAATAATTCCGTGCGGTCGACATAATCATCTGTAAAAATACCGATAGCACCTTCGTGACTACGAATATCTTTTCGCTGCACAAACTCTTCCATCACTTCGCTTAATTCCTTACCATCTTCAAGAGGTGCTAAAAAATCGTCTGGTAACGTAATACGCGCTCCTCCGGCCACAAATACTTTCCCATCAATTGTTGCTAGCGCGCCCCAGTTACACATAAATAAACCGTGCTCCGTTTTCATTACGCCGCCTTCTAGCCCAATACCAATTGGAGCTTCTCCTTCCTCTAGCGCTCGCTTCGCTCTATTAATCGCTCCTTGCATCGTCTCTTCATCTGAGAAAGGCTGAGCTGATACTCCTGACGGAACAGAAAGAGATGTAATTTCAGCATCTTTCCAAACCTTCTCCACAGCGCCAACCTTCGTTTTATTCTTTGATCCTACTACTACTTTCATTTCGTTCACCTCTATAAAAATTCATCATTCTATTCTAATATCCCTATCAGATACGAATTAAGCATCAACCACTACCACATATCACCAAGTCATCTATTCAGCCTAAAAAAGAAGGGTTTTTCTAGCAACATTACCGTCTTCAAAAACAAAAACAGCCTTCCTCTCACTTCCTACTTGGAGTCTTCATACATCATTCGAACACCAATTAAGCACTGACCGCTCCCACTCATCGCTGGGTCATCTCTTCAATCTAAAAAAAGAAGGGTTTTTCGCCCTTCTTCTCTACGCGTTATTCTTAATTGTCTCTAACGTCGTTTTATCTGTTGTTCTTACAAGCTTCGTAATTAATTCTTTCGCCGCTGCATAATCATCAACATGTAAAATTGAAGCATGTGTATGAATGTAGCGTGCACAAACACCAATTACTGCTGATGGGATACCAGAGTTACTTGTATGTACACGACCAGCATCTGTACCACCTTGTGAAATAAAGTATTGGTACGGAATGTTGTTTGTTTCTGCTGTATCTAAAATGAATTCGCGCATTCCTCTATGTGTTACCATCGTGCGATCGTAAATACGAAGAAGGGCACCTTTTCCTAATTGACCGAACTGCGTTTTGTCACCAGATGCATCGTTTGCTGGACTTGCATCAAGCGCATAGAAAATGTCTGGTTGAATCATATTTGCAGCGGTTTGCGCTCCGCGAAGACCTACTTCTTCTTGTACAGTAGCACCAGAATATAATGTATTTGGTAATGTTTCGTCTTTTAATTCTTTTAACAATTCGATTGCAAGACCACATCCGTAACGGTTGTCCCAAGCTTTCGCCATAATTTTCTTCTCATTTGCCATCGGTGTGAATGGGCAAATCGGCACGATTTGTTGTCCTGGTTTTACACCAATTTCAATCGCATCTTCATAACTATCTGCACCTATATCAATTAACATATTTTTTATATCCATCGGTTTTGCACGTTGCGCGTCACTTAATAAATGAGGAGGAATAGAACCAACAACCCCAATAACAGGACCATTCTTCGTCATAACTTGTACACGCTGTGCTAATAAAACTTGGCTCCACCAGCCGCCTAACGTTTGAAAACGAAGCATTCCGTTTTTCGTAATTTGCGTAACCATGAAACCTACTTCATCCATATGACCTGCTACAAGAACAAGCGGGCCAGTTTCGTCCCCTTTTTTCAGACCAAATACGCTACCTAAACCGTCTTGTACAATTTCATCCGCATATTTGCTTAATTCTTGTTTCATAAAACGGCGTACATCATGTTCAAAACCTGATGCACCTTGTAATTCTGTTAACGTACGAAATAATTGCAATGTCTCTTTATTCACGAAGTCCCCTTCTTTCAAACCTTAGTAGAATACCTCTTTTATTGTAACGAAATTTTCGAAATGTTTCTAGTTTCTTCTTTTTTAGCTGTATTTGCTTTATAATTATTATTGGTACACTATTTTTATTTTATAGAATTGAGGTGAATATATGAGCTGGAAAGGTTTAGTAGCAGGTCTTGGCGTTGGGTTCGCAGCTGGTTATCTCGTTGCAAACAAAGTACAAGAACAATCCCATATTTCTTCAGAAAAAGCATTGAAAATGGTGAAACAAGCATTAAGTCATAAAGGTGAAATTACTGGCTCTTGGGTACATATGGTTCCAGAGACATTTGAAAAATATGATGTCGCATATGAAGTTTATCGCGGCGGTCTTACAACAATGTTAGATGATATACAAGAACGATTTGAATTTTTAGTTGATGCTAAAACAGGTACTGTTTTAGAGGTTATAGCAGCATAAAACGGAGGGTTCCCATTAGGTGAACCTCTTATTTTTTTGAAATTGCGGGTATTGATTAAAATTATATCAGCGATTTTTTAAATATATCGACTTACTGGCAAAATTCTATAATAAAAAAGAAGCTGCTCCAATAAATATAATGGAACAACCTCCTATTTTTATGCTTCTATACTCGTTTTCCGTTCTATTTTTTCTACGATATGCCCTTCCTCATTCCACTTCACAGCACGATAATATGCATCATGATAAAACGTAAACCACGCCTCTTTGTCAGCACCATACTTCATCCACTTTTGTTTATTTTCAATCGAGGTCATCGGATAATCATCGTATGCCATTACCCATAATACATTTTGATGCGCGTGCGTCGGCAAGAGATCTGCTAAATGTAGCATCGTTTCCCCTTGACTCTCCAAAATGATGACTGCATGTCCATCACTATGCCCACCCGTATGTGCCATCTTGATTTCATCTGTAATTTCTATTTCTTGCTGAAACGTAACAACTTGATCTACAATCGGTTCCCAATTTTCCTTCCAATATGTATTACGGGATCTAATATTTGGGTTCCTCATTTCATTCCACTCTGTTTCACTTACGTAAACTTTTGCATTTGGAAACGCTGGTACAAGGTGATCCCCATCCCATTTTGTTAGGCCAGATGCATGATCAAAATGAAGGTGTGTCATTAAAACATATTGAATATCTTCAGGCTTTAATCCCTGTTTTTCTAACGATTCATAAACCGATGATTCTTCTGTTACACCTTGATTTCGTTTCATCTTCTCATCCAACTTACCGTTTCCTATTCCTGAATCAATGAGCATATTTCCATCTTTCGTTTGTAAAAGTAACGGATCTGTTCGTAAGTAAATATGATTTGTGTCATTATGTTTATATTTACGTGACCAAAGTACTTTCGGCACAACACCAAACATTGCCCCTCCATCTAAATGTGTATTTCCGCCTTTTAACCACGTTACTTTTATATCTCCAATTTGTAACTGTTCCATTACACATCCCCCTTTCAATTAATCTTAACATAAAATTCTGATTATTTTAGATATAAAAAAACCTATGCATTACTGCATAGGCTCTGTACGATATTTTGCTTCAACTCGGTAAATACGATGACCTTTACTAGAGAATTTCTCTTCGTATTCAGTCATGATGTTACCTTCAAAGTCGCTGTTATGAAGATCTAAGCTTAAGTAAGTTAGTAACATACCATACTCAGCCATACTCATAAGAGAATATTCAAATAAACCTTGGTTATCTGTTTTGAAATGAATTTCTCCGCCTTCTACTAACACTTCTTCATAATTGCGTAAAAACGTTTTATACGTTAAACGACGCTTCGTATGACGCTTCTTTGGCCATGGATCTGAGAAGTTTAAATAAACGCGATCAATCTCACCTTTTGCAAAGAAAACTGTTAAATCTTCAGCATCTTTATTAATTAACTTTAAGTTCGGCACTTCTTCTTCAATTAATTTATCAAGTGCATCTACAACAACACTTGTGAATTTTTCAATTCCAATATAATTAATATGTGGATTCGCTTTTGCCATATCATACATAAAGCGGCCACGACCTGTACCTACTTCAATATGAATTGGTTGTTCATTTCCAAATACTTCTTTCCAGTTACCAGCGCGCTCCTCTGGGTTTCCGATTACGATATGTGAATACTCGTTAATTCGATCCATTGCATATGGTTTATGTCTTAAACGCATAGATGTCTCCCTCTCTTTACAAAACTATTTTAAAGGAATAATTCCTTCTTTCTTTTTTTAATCAATCTACCAAACAAAAAACCAAGTACGTACGAGCACTCGGTCCGTTTCTTTCAAGTATAAGATGTACCATTTTGATAAAAACTACATACAGCATTAAACATTCCATGACGAAACAGCTTTTTCTCTTACATTTGAAGAGAAAAACAATCGAAAGGATGATCCGTTCATGCCAATTAATCAACAACATCAATTAGAAGTGCTGAAAGATATTTTAGTCAACCACCAAAGTGATTGCTGCGGGACAGTTTCAGAATGCGAGCAATTAGAGCGCCTCATTCAATCGTTACTCGCAAACGATAATATAAGTAGTGACGCTAAAACAATGCTAAACGATGTATATTCTTATAGTCAATCGGGTAAATCTTCCTCTAATTTGGACAACCATATTTCCAATAATCAAGAACAACTTACTCAGTGGATTGCTGGAATGGACAATTTTTCTTAAGTATTATTCTGAAGCAAGTAGTTGCTGTAAATATTGATGCCAATATTCAGCTTCTGCTTGCTGTTTTTTTGTTGTATGCCATTGAATAGACAAAATCGTTTGTGCTATCACATACCATCTCATGCGCCTAAGCAGCGATTCATCCATTTCAATATCATAAAAACCGAGCCACTCACTCCACTCCTGGCGCGGAATGTACCAATATAATAACATACCAAGGTCTAGAGCTGGGTCAGCAATTACAGCTCCATCCCAATCAATTAAAAACAACTCATCTTCATCCGACAATATCCAGTTGTTATGGTTTACATCACAATGGCATACAACGAATTCATTGTATTCAATAGCTTTTAATGAATCCATTAAATATTGAAGGCCTTGCTGAATTGTTTCATCATCCCTTATATCTCCTCTTAAAACGAGTTGCAGTTGTTGTAATAACTCTTGTGCGTGAAGCGGTTGCTTCCCAAGTCTTTGAATCATCTGTACAAGCGCTTTAGAGGAGTGAATTTTCTTCAAAAGTTTCGCAACACGTTCTAGTTTCATATCCTCTGGCTCTAACTTCTGTCCCGGAAGCCATTTTTGAGCAGAAATTACATCACCGTTCGTTACCCTTCTTGTCCAAAGTAATTTTGGAACAATTCCTTCTGCTGACAATACCGCTAAAAAGGGCGATGTATTCCGCTTTAAAAATAACTTCTGTTGTCCGTTTTGCGCAATATATGCATCGCCCGTTACTCCACCAGCCGGTACAAGACTCCACTCTTTTCCTAATAATTGTTCCAACCATTCCATATTCATTACCCGTTAACAAATCCTTATCTTTTATAGTTATGAAAAGAAAAACCGCAACATTTCTACACATGTTGTGGATTCATATATTTTACTGTAAATGAAAAGAAAAATTAGCCTCAGCCAAAAATTCTCTATTTTATTTTACAAAACCTGTCATAGAATGACAACTTATCAAAATCGTCACCTTTGTCAATTCTACATTTATTACATTCTCATCGTCAAGTAGCGATTTGTCACATTATCGTCAATATATACGTGCTAATTGGAGCGAGCCTAAGTTCCTTTCCTCTAAATGAAGAAATTGGCTCTATTTTCGCTTGCTTTTCGTCTACTATCACATGCCACGTTTCTTCTTTCGGAAGTTGCACAGTTTTAGCTTCTAAACCGCTATTAAATAAAACGACAATCTCTTTCCACGGCCCAAACGATTCTGCATGCTCTAGGTGATATGCAAGTACTTCTGTAGATGTTTGTAAAAAAGTCATATGTTTTTTTATAAGGTCTGCGTTTTGTAATCGGAATGCCCCATGCTCTTTACGAATCGCAATTAAACCTTTTATATAGTTAACGGTCTCTATTTCTTTCTCTTTTTGATCCCAATCTAATTGATTGATCTCATCATTTGCATTATAGCTATTTTCATTTCCTTTCTTCGTACGATAAAACTCTTGTCCTGCATGTAAGAAAGGAATACCTTGTGAAAGAATAACCATTGCGCTCGCTAGCAGGTGACGTTTTTTCAAAATCGCTTCTGATTCTTCATTACTGCGCACTAGTTTATCCCACATCGTCATATTATCATGACATTCTACATAGTTAATGCTTTGCGCCGGCTCTAGAAACAGCCCTGTTTCTTTCATACTTAAAAGACTTCCTGCTGCAATATACTGCAAATGATTACAGTCTACATGCCCACCAAATGCAAAACCACGCTTATTTATATGAAATGTACTCCCTTTTATCCCATCACGAAATTGATCATTAAACTGCGCCATATGTGGCATTTTCTTCGCATTATTTAACGTTGCTTTTTCCTCACGAGGAAGCGGTGTTTGTAAATCCCATCCTTCTCCTAATAACAAAGCATCTCGTTTTATGTTTCGCACTTCTTTTTCTATCATATTCATTGTATCAACATCTAAAATTCCCATTAAGTCGAATCGGAATCCATCGACATTGTATTCAGTAAGCCAATATAAAATAGACTCTACAATGAACTTCCTCATCATTTTCCGTTCAGATGCTATATCATTTCCGACTCCCGTCCCATTAGAAGGCATACCATCTTCACCATGACGAAAATAGTATCCTGGAACAAGCTTTTCAAATGATGATAGCTCTCTTTCATAAACATGATTATATACAACATCTATAATTACCCTAATGCCATGCTCATGAAATGTCTCGATTAACTGTTTACACTCTACTATCCTGTTATACGGATCAGAGGGATTTGTAGCATAAAATCCTGTTGGTGCATTGTAATATAATGGATTATACCCCCAATTATAGGCAGACGAAGGATTCGCCTCATCTACACCACCGAAACAATATAACGGTAATAGTTCAACATGTGTAACACCTAAATCTTTTATATGAGACAACCCTGTTAAAGTCCCATTCCGTCCTGTTGTTCCCTCTTCCATCAATCCTTTATATGTTCCCTTTTGAATCACTCCACTATTTTGATGTATAGTCGCATCACGAATATGCAGTTCATACAATATGGCATCTGTCATTGATTGTAATGGTGGTAATCCTTCTCTTCTTGTTACATTCGTTTTTTCTAAATCGATAACAACACCGTGTTTTCCGTTTACCGTCACCGACTTTGCATAAGGATCTACAGCTTCGTTCCATATTAAATTAATACAAACAAGAAATGTATAGCGTGCTCCGTCTAAATCACCTTGTAATGTTTGAATCCAAACTCCGTTTTCTCCCCTGTACATTTCATGATCGGCATATTCTTTATCGCTCTTATAAATTCTTATTTTCGCAAGCCTTGCAGTTGGGGCCCATACTTTAAATGTCGTTTCTTCTTTTTGATACACAGCACCTAAATCTGTACCTTCGTAATAATACTTTTCATCGAAAATTGTTGTTCGAATAACAGCACCTATTTGTAAATCCGTTTCTTCATTCCGTTCATCTCGTACTGTATAATACTTTCCCACATCTAGCGGCTCTTCTATAAAGCACTCATACTTCGTTGCATCTGGAAGCGCAATCGTATGAGCAATCGGTAAATCTTTCACATTACTTCCTTCTTGCAAACGAAATGTCCGACTTGTTCCATACGCATGTGGGAGCAAAATTGTAATTTTATTCATTTCATCTAAATAGGCATCAAATGGACGTTTTACTTTCAACATAAAAAAATCACCATCATTCTCAAAGTTAAAATAAAGTGAAACTTTAATGAGCGAGATAAAATGAGCTGCAAATGATAAGGCTTTTCTTATCAACAAGACTCTATACAGTAACTCCATTCTTCTCTATAGTATATTCACCTGCATAAAAAACGTTTTCACCATTCTATTTTTGTAATTTTATTTCAGCAATCGATTTATACTTCGGGGTTTCTTTCACGTGGGATTCGTATAAAGTAATTGTATCTGCTTGAAATGATATTTCAGGTACTTCTTTTATACTTTCTAAATGAAACTTTTCTTCTCCTATCCATTTACGAGCAACAGTAATATGTGGATGATACGGGCGTGTTTCTAGAGAAAATCCATTTTCTTCACAAATGACATGTACTTGCTTTTGCAACTGAAACAAATCGTGATTCTCACTTACCTTCGCCCAAAAAATACGGGGCTGATCTTCTCTACCAAACGTTGAAAAACCTTGTAACGTGAACGATAGTTCTTTTGTTTTTGTAAGTGTTTGTAATCCATTCTTTATCCCTTTTAACTGTTCTTCTGTCGCACCTCCTAAAAAGGAAAGGGTAATATGATAATCTTCCTTATGTACCCACGAGCGAAATGGTAATTCCTCATTCGTATCCTCTTTATAGTTAGACAGCACTTCTTTTATATAATTTGGTAACGTAATTGCGACAAAATAATGCCTATCCATGTACACCGTCTCCTTCTTTCTATTGTTTCTTTTCTTTCTTATCTCATTCAATTAAAAAGAAGCCGCCCTCTAAAGTAGAGAGCGGTCATTATTCATATATCGGCGATTAAAGTTTCACTTTACTTCGCTAGTTCATGAATTGCTTGCGCATAAATTGCTGTTGCTTTTAATAAGTCTTCAATTTCAATGTACTCATCTTTTTGATGCGCAAGTTCTTCTTTTCCAGGGAATAGCGGTCCAAATGCCACACCAGCTTTTAATGAGCGAGCATAAGTACCTCCGCCGATTGCTAACAATTCAGCTTTTTCACCTGTTTGTTCCTCATATACACGTTGCAACGTACGAATTAACTCGTGATCTTTATCAACGTGATGCGGACGAGAGTTAGAATAGTCTGCTACTGCAAATCCATACGTATCTACATATTCTTTTAACTTTGCAATCATTTCTTCAAAGTTAGTCGTAACTGGGTAACGTACGTTTAATCCTAAATTACCACCATTCTCTTTCTTATAAGAAAGGCGACCAACATTCACTGTTAATGGACCGCTAATTTCATCTTTATAAGCAATAGTAGCTTTTTCACCAAAAATATCACCAGTAAATGTTTCTGTTGCAAATGTTGCAAATGTCGCAAATGCAGTTGCTTTTCCATCAAGTGAAACTGTAGTTAAGAAGTTTGCTAATAATAAACCTGCATTTTCTCCTTTTGCAGGAGTAGATCCGTGCGCTGAAATTCCTTCTATTTGCAACGTCACTGTATTGCCTTCTATAGTCGATTTCCCTATTTTTTTAGCAGTTTGTAAATACTCTTCATATGCTACTGTAAGTGCATTTACATCTTCTCCTGTAATAACCGCTTCTGCAAAATCAGGAACCATATTTAAACGACGCCCTGAATCAAATGAAACAAGTTCATATGTACCTTTTTTCTCTTCACTACCATTTTGCACAACTTGTATATCAGAAATTCCTTTTTCTGCATTAATAATTGGAAAGTCTGCATCTGGTGCAAAACCGATTGTTGGCATTTCTTCGTTTTTAAAGTAGTGATCTACACATTTCCAATTGCTTTCCTCATCTGTTCCTATAATCATACGAACACGTTTTGAAAGAGGTAAGCCTAATTCTTTCACAATTTTCATCGCATAATATGCTGCCATCGTTGGGCCTTTATCGTCAATTGCACCACGTGCAAAAATCTTTCCGTCGCGAATATCCGCACTATACGCAGGAGTCGTCCAGCCATCTCCTTCTGGTACAACATCAACGTGACAAAGAATACCTACTAACTCTTCTCCTTGTCCCATTTCAAGATGACCTGCATATCCTTCTAAATTTTTAGAAGCAAAACCTTCAGCTTCTCCTTTATGTAACATGAAAGATAGCGCTTTTTCTACACCTTCACCGAATGGTGTGCCTTCTTTCGCCGATTCTTCTTCCCATACACTTTTAATTTGTAAAAATTGTTGTGTATCACGAATTAAATCATCTTTTCGTTTTGCAACTTCTTCAGTCCAATTAATCGCTGACATCACGCATCCATCCTTCACTATATTATCTCTTTCATCATAGCAAACCGAAATCCCTTATGCCATACACGAAAACTAAATACCGAACAATTGTAATATTTCAGACATTTCTTATTAGTTTTTCTTTTATTTTTTCAAAAAAATTTGCAGGAATTTGGCGTTTTACGTAGAATTTTATGTGTTAGTTGACTGACCATATATACAATGTCAACTACCAATATTTTTCTATATAAATATTTGTTAAACTTTTGTAAAATTTAAGTAGATTAAAGCATGAATTTTATCATGTAGAGTACAATGGTAGTAACGACCTTCTTTCCTGAATGGGGTCAAAAAAACTAGTAGAGGAGTGGTTTTCTCTTGAAACCTACAACTACTCGTATGCTAACACGCATTAAATCAATTTATATGTACATCAATGAAAACGGAACGGTAACGACGAAAGACCTTGTAGATGAGTTCGGGATCACACCGCGAACGATACAACGTGATCTAAATGTGTTGCAGTTTAATGAACTCGTGTATAGCCCTTGCCGCGGTAAGTGGACAACAACAGGAAAGAAAGTGAGAATGACCTCATAACGAAAAATAATTGTATGTAAATAAATACATACCCCTTTCTAACTATTAGAAAGGGGTTTTTTCTGCACCTATAAAGGTACTACTTTTCAGTATCTACTTGGTATGTTCTTAACATTTCTACTTCTTCATCTGTTAGCTCTCGGTATTGTCCAAGTTCTAGTTCTTCATCTAATACTAACGGACCCATCTCTGTTCTCTTTAGGTAGACTACTTTTTTCCCTACCGCTTCAAACATACGCTTCACTTGATGGAATTTTCCTTCCGTAATCACAAGCTCAATTTCAGAAATATCATCGCTTTTCAATATTGTAAGCGCACCTGGCTTTGTTTCATAGCCATCGTCTAAAATAACACCTTTAGCAAACTCTTTTACATCCTCTTCTGTTACTACTCCTGCAACGTGTGCATAATATTTTTTCGGCACATGCTTTTTCGGAGATAATAATTGATGTGATAACTTGCCATCATTTGTTATCAATAAGAAACCTTCCGTATCGATATCAAGTCGTCCAACTGGGAACGGATCAAAGATTGCATCTTCTAATTCTAATAAATCTATTACTGTTTCATGATTATCATCTTCCGTCGCTGAAATAACACCTTGTGGCTTATGCATCATTAAGTAAACAAACTCTTTGTATTCCACAACTTCACCGTGAATCATAACTTCTTGCTCTTCTACATTTACATGAACTTTCGCATCTTTTACTGGCGTTCCATCAATTTTCACAACGCCATCTTTCAATAATTTCTTTACTTCTTTTCTACTCCCATATCCCATATTCGCTAATAATTTATCTAATCTCACGTTTTTCACCTTCTTTATTTATCATAGAAAAGGGGACGTAATTACGCCCCTCTTGATTTCAACTTTATTTTAAATCTACTACCAAGTTTACGTTGAATTTTATCTAATGCTTCTCCGCCAAATACTCTTTCAAGTACTCCTGTGCGAATTGCTAACAATCCGTAAACAAGACCACCAATACCTGCACAAATCGCAACTGTTATAAGAGCACCAATACGGCCATCAGGCGAAATCATGAAGGATAGAAGCCATTGTGATAGTTTTACAGCAACGACCATTATAAGTGTCAGTACTGCAATTTGGAATGTTCTTTTATATACAACACCGAATGAATAGTGTGCGTATTTTTTAATTTGTCGATTTGTATACCAAACAGAAGCTAAGAAACCAACTGCGGTCGCTAGAATTGCTCCTACTGTACCGAAATAACGAATAAAGATTACGTTACATACAAATTTCAAAATAACACCCATAATAAGCGCGACAATCGCATGCTTTTGCTGATTAATCCCTTGAAGAATTGCCGCTGTTACTGTAAATAAAGCAAATAACAATGCAACTGGTGCATACCACATTAATACTTGTCCACCTAATGGATCTGAGTCATAGAAAGCAGTGTAAATTGGATATGCAAGTGTTGAAATACCGATAACTGCTGGCAATGTTAAAAACATATTTGCTTGGAATGTTTGTGTAATTTGTAATTTCAAATAGCGGTATTGTTTTTCAGTAAATGATTTTGTAATTGCTGGTACAAGCGTTAAACTAAACGCTGTTGCAAGTGATACAGGAATCATAATTAACTTATGCGTCCACATTGTGAAAATACCAAGCGCTCGCTCTGCGATATCACCTTGACCAATCGCCTGCATAATTGAGTTAAATGTCAATGTATCAATTTGTTGATATAAAGGAATTGTTAACCCAATTACAACGTAAGGAATCGCATATGCGAATAACTCTTTAAACAACTGAACGGTACTTACTGTTGATTCTGGTACAGTTTGTTCAATTAAATATTGATCCAAATATTTTTTACGTTTTAACCAGTACCAAATTAACACACCGAGTGCTCCAACCGCTGAAACGAACGCAGCAAACGTCGCTACTCCAACTGCTGTTGCAACTGTACCGCCAAGTACTTTAATAACGATAAAACTACCAGCTAATAAAAAGACGATACGAATAATTTGTTCAATAATTTGTGAAACGGTAGTTGGTCCCATAGACTGGTGACCTTGGAAATAACCACGAATTAAACTCGCTGCTGGTACAACAATAAGTGCGAAACTTACAAGACGAATGATCGTCGTAACTTCTCCTACATTATTGTGTATACTTTGTTTACCAAGCATCGCTTCTGCAAACAGTGGCGCCGTCATGTACAGTACTAGGAACGAAAGAACTCCTGTTACTATCATCATAACCATTCCCGAGCGGAACATTCTCCGGCTCGTTTTATAATCGCCAAGCGCATTATATTTGGAAACAAATTTTGAAACAGCAAGCGGCACACCTGCCGTTGCGATACTTAAAAAGATCGTATATGGAATGTATCCATATGTATAGAGCGTTCCGCCTTCTGTGCCTACTAATGCATGAAACGGAAAGACGTAAATCATGCCTAAGAACTTTACTAAAAATGTCCCTAGCGTAACAATAAGCGTTCCGCGCAGAAATTTCGAATCGGACATACAAAAATCCTCCTACATCTACATAAAGTGAAACTATAATTAGTTGGAGACTTCTCTCCTACTCCTTATTAGTTGAACCATTCGAGCATTTACAGGCTAACAGACTCCCTATTTACTTCTCCTAAATCTTGAGGTTTTAGTCTTATCGCCTACAAATAGCAGGATAGTGCTGAACTCTAACTTTTGTATTGTACCACAATTCTCTCATTAAGCAGTACTTCACTCTATTTTTCTTTTAAGGGAAAACATGCTATTCTTTTAGGCAGGAAATGTAGAAAATGAGGTCGATATATTATGCATTATGATGTTATTGTCATCGGCGGCGGTCCTTCTGGGCTAATGGCTGCAATTGGTGCTGCAGAAGAAGGCGCAAATGTCTTACTTCTTGATAAAGGAAATAAACTTGGGCGTAAACTTGCGATTTCTGGCGGCGGACGCTGCAACGTAACAAACCGTCTACCACTTGATGAAATTGTTAAACATATACCAGGAAACGGTCGCTTCTTATACAGCGCTTTTTCTATTTTTAATAATGAAGATATTATTACATTCTTCGAAAATCTCGGTGTTAAATTGAAAGAAGAAGACCACGGTCGCATGTTCCCTGTGTCAAACAAAGCACAATCTGTTGTAGACGCACTTTTAACACGATTAAAAGACTTAGGTGTAAAAATCCGTACAAATACGCCTGTTGAAACGATTGAATATGAAAATGGTCAAACGAAGGCAGTTGTACTGCAAACAGGCGAAGTGTTAGAAACAAATCACGTCGTTATCGCTGTTGGCGGAAAATCCGTTCCTCAAACTGGTTCCACTGGAGACGGATACGCTTGGGCTGAAAAAGCAGGTCATACAATTACAGAATTATTCCCAACAGAAGTACCTATCCTGTCAAACGAGCCGTTTATACGTGATCGCTCATTACAAGGTCTTGCTTTACGTGATATAAACTTAAGCGTATTAAACCCGAAAGGAAAAGCTATCATTTCTCACAAAATGGACATGCTCTTCACTCATTTTGGCCTATCTGGTCCTGCTGCTCTTCGCTGTAGTCAATTCGTCGTGAAAGCACTGAAAAAGTTTAAAACGAACACAATACAAATGAGTATTGATGCATTGCCAGAGGAAAATAGTGAGCAATTATTTCAGCGCATGCTGAAACAAATGAAAGAAGATCCGAAAAAAGGAATTAAAAACGTTTTAAAAGGTTATGTCCCTGAACGTTACTTCCTATTCTTATTAGAAAAAAATGAAATTGACGGTAGTGAACAAGCTGGACAAGTTTCTCACGAAAAGATTCGTGCACTTGTGAAAGACTTTAAAGAGTTTACTGTAAATGTAAATGGTACGCAGTCAATTGAAAAAGCATTCGTTACTGGCGGAGGTGTATCCGTGAAAGAAATTAATCCGAAAGAAATGTCTTCTAAATTCACGAACGGCTTATATTTCTGCGGAGAAGTTCTTGATATTCACGGTTATACTGGTGGCTATAATATTACATCAGCCCTTGTTACTGGTAGAATTGCTGGAACGACAGCTGGAGAAAACGCGAAAATGCAATATTAAAAAAAGAAACAGGGATTCCTGTTTCTTTTTTTAATATTGCCATGAAATCATTATCGGCGATTTTCCAAATTTATCAGCGATTCTACAACTTATATCGGCGATTTCTCAAATATATCGACTTACCGACAAGAAGCGACAAACATCTGCTCCATGTAACTTTCCATTGCTTTTTTGTTGCTTTATATACCTTAGTACCTTTATATTTTATATTGTTGAATATTTAAAAAAGGGTAAGGGGAAAACAAATGAGAAAAAAAGTCATGATGTCTTTAATGTTAATGACGTTTCTTTCTGCGGTAGAAGGAACGATTGTTAGTACAGCAATCCCTCGTATAACGAGTGATTTGTCAGGCGTCGAACTTGTTAGTTGGGTATATGCAATTTATATGCTTGCAACAGCTGTTTCGACTCCAATATACGGAAAGCTCGCTGATTTATTCGGTCGTAAAAAGGTTTTACTGATCGGGGCTACAATCTTTTTAGTCGGTTCTGCACTTTGCGGAGTCGTTACATCGATGGAACAATTAATTTTCTTCCGCGCGCTTCAAGGTATCGGTGCTGGTGCTGTTATGCCAATCACAATGACGATTATTGGAGACTTATATAGCGAAGCGAAAGACCGCGCGAAAGCACAAGGTTGGATGAGTGCCGTTTGGGGTGTATCCGGTGTTATCGGACCGTTAGTAGGTGGATTTTTAGTTGATTCCCTTTCTTGGCGTTATATCTTCTTCTTAAACGTTCCATTCGGAATTATCGCTTGCTTAATGATTGTAATTTACTACAAAGAATCTATTAAACCTGCTAAACATCATATCGATTATCTTGGTGCAACAGTTTTTTCATTAAGTACAATCGCTCTACTATATGCATTATTAACAGGTAGCAGTAAGCAAAACTGGGGAGACATAACAATTATCGGCCTATTAATCTTCGCCGTCGTTTCATTTATTATTTTCTTATCCATCGAGAAAAAATCTCCGGAACCATTAATTCCGCTAGCACTTTTCTCTAACCGTACATTATCTACGATAAATATATTAACTCTTATTGCTGGCGCAATGATTATTAGTATTACAATGTACCTTCCAATTTGGAGTCAAGGTGTATTAGGGAAAAATGCAACAGAAGCTGGACTTATTTTAATGCCAATCCCTGTTATGTGGACATTTGGCGCTATTTTCTCTGGTAACTTAGTAGGCAAATTAAAAACGAAACAAATCATTTTACTTGGAGCTAGCATTTTATCAGTCGCTACGTTCTTATTATTTACACTATCAACCAATTCACCATCGTTCCTCATTTATATAGCAGTCGGATTATTCGGCTTAGGAATGGGGCTTGTGACACCGATTTACATGGTAACAATTCAAGCAGCCGTACCAGCTCATACACGCGGAACAGCTGTTGGTTTAAATACATTTATTAATACATTTAGTCAAACGTTAGGTGCTGCAATATTCGGTACAATCTTTAATACGATGATTCACGCACGTGGTATTAAAAATCTTGATCTTGTATCTGGCGGACACGGCGGTACTACAGCAAACGTAGTAACCGAATCACAATCCGCATTAGCATCAAGCGTACACGTCATTTATATGAGCACTTTCGTATTAGCAGTATTTACATTAATTATTGCTTGGCTTTTATTAAAGCCAGCTACACAAACAAGTGAGCAACAATAAAAAGGATGACCATTTTGGTCATCCTTTTTATTCTTCATTCTCCACAATATGTTTCAGCATGGATAATTTATTATCCCAAAAACGTTCATAATACGAGAGCCACTGTTGTAATTCTTCTAATGGTTCTGGATGCAAACGATATATCTTCTCTCTTCCGCTTTTTCTTCCACTTACTAAATTCGCTTCCGAAAGAATATGAAGGTGCTTTACAACCGCAGTACGACTCATCGGAAAATGATCCGTTATTTTGGAAATCGGTAACTCTTTGTCACTTAATAACCGTATTACTTCTCGGCGGGTTGGATCAGCAATTGCTTGAAATACATCATATTTCGCTGCTGACGAGGACACTTAGCCTTCGACAACCTTTTTCAGTTTTTCATTTACAATCGCTACCCAACCACCGCTCATTCTATCGCGAATAATAGAGCTCTTCGCATTCGCTTTCGGAAGAATTTCATCAGGATGTTTCCAGCCGCCGTGAATTAACGTAAATTCTGTTTTGTTATCTCCTAAGTCTTTCAAATTAAATGAAACAACCCAGCCATCTGTATCCCATGAGAAAGATAAATAGTTTGGCTCATCAATTTCTAACACTTTACATGGTGATGGCCCAAATGGCGATTGCACATGAAATTCATGTCCTACTTCTAATACAAAATCATTTGGCATAAACCATGACGCAATTCCTTCTGCAGTTGATACTACACTCCATACCTTTTGAATAGACGCGTTAAAAACGATTGTTTGTTTAATATCATTTAATGTATTTTGTTGTTCCATGTTCATTCTCCTTTACTCGGCGTTATAACATAACACCTTTTGGTTTCACCTCGATAATATAACACCTTTTGATTTCATGTCAACGCTAATTCTTTTACTGTTGAGAAATTCTCAACATTTTTTCAACAGGACAAACACCCTCTTAGCATTTCCTCATAATATACTTACAAAGGCAATACAAAATAAAAACTTCTCTCAACATGAAACTCCATCATCCATATTGAAAGAAGCGCCTTACTTATATCATGCGTACTTCGTCTCTCCTCCTTCCCTCAGGGACAATACGCGAGATATGACAAATCAGAAGGAATATGCCCACCATTTGAGTAGGTAGTTATTTCTCTTCTCCTCAACATTTCCTTAGGAGCGAAATGACTACCGACTCACTTTTTTCAAACAAAATAAAAAGGGGTTGAACGCTATGTTCTATTGCATTAACTGCTCTGATATTCACCATGAAAAACATCCGAATGATAAAGTATTTAAAAACGGTTTTTATATTGATCCATTTTTAGGTGATCGTTATCACCTTGGTATGTGTAAAGATGCCCAAAATCATGAAACAGGGGAGCCTCTTTTAACGACAAAGAAATTAGGCACACCCCATTCTATTATGAACGTATTACCGACACATGTTGTCCCAACATAAAACATAAAAAAGAGCTGGGTGAGCCAGCTCTTTTTTATGTTTTATAAACGATCATTGCTGAAAAACAATAAATTTGGTTTTCATCGTCGTTAATGGAAACACCAACTTGATATTTAATATCTACAAAGTTGCTATCATCAATCTTTTTCAAAAAAACATTTACAGCATCTTCTAAGTCTTTTTCGTGACTTTCATCAAACACTTTCACACGAATCATGTTAACACCGTCCTAGATCGCAGCCCTCCGCCGCTTGATTATTGCCACGGTGCGTATCTATGATGCGATAAAACTTTCCATTCTCATATATATATCCGTCTTCTAACACATATTCTTTATCTTCAGTATAGACATAAAACTTACCTATCATAAATTTACTCGTATATAATTCCAAATAATTTGGTCTAAATTTAGCTACAACTTTATTTGTAATATCAATTTTTATTGTGCGCCCCACCTTCTCTCCCTCCTTTGCAAAGAACGGATTTAGGTATATTGTATTAGCGCTTTTACATTTTATGCTTAAAAATAAGTGGATATGCCTTCTTTCTTCACCTGTACTATTTTTCTAAAAAAATCACTATAAATAAGGTCCCCCAAAAAAACATAAAAAAGCACTTCATCTTATTGACTCGAATATAAATATTATGTTATTATATAAAATTTGACATTTTTACATACGTATGCTATCATTAAAAGTGGTTACCACATATGGAGGTGGATGATTTGTTTCAAATTGGTGATAAAATCGTTTATCCAATGCACGGTGCAGGAATCATTGAAGCAATTGAAGAGAAAGAAATATTAGGTACTTCACGTCAATATTGTGTGATACGCATCATTAGTAAAGATATGCAAGTAATGCTTCCGATGAATCAATTAAAAAAATCGGGTATTCGTTATATCGTTGATCGAGGTACGTTAGATGATATACTTCTTGAATTTCAAAACGGGGAGTCAGACCCATCACTCTCATGGAAACAAAGATATACAATGAATATGGAAAAAATGAAAAACGGCAATTTACAAGATAGCGCAGAAGTTGTTCGGGATTTACTTCGCCGTAATAAAGAGAGAGCATTAAATGCGAGCGAAAAACAAATGCTAGATAATGCACGAAAAATGATGATCAGCGAAGTCGCGCTCGTACAAAATGTTACTGAACATCAAGCAACAGAATTTCTTCAAGATACAATTAATCACTAAATTTAAAATAGCTGGCCGCTATTTTTTTGTAAAAAAAGGACGAAGAGTTTTATCTCTTCGTCCTTTTATATTACCCACGCCCAGCTTGAAACGATGGATATAACGTCATTCCACCATCTGCAAATAGCGTAATTCCCGTTACATAACTCGCCTCTGAAGAAGCGAGCCAAGTTGCTACTGCTGCAATTTCTTCTGGTTTTCCAATGTAGCCCATCGGTATCATACTTTCTACGTCAGCACGTTTTTTAGGATCAGCAAATTTTTCTGCATTGATCGGCGTATTAATTGCACCTGCTCCTATATTATTTACTCGAATACCTTTTGGCGCATATTCTAGCGCTAACGTTTCTGTCATCAGTTTAATGCCACCCTTACTCGCTGCATAGTGCACAAATAGTGGCCACGGAATTTTCTCATGAACACTAGACATATTAATGACAGACCCTTTAATGTCATGTTCTACAAAATATTTAATCGCTTCTCTACTTCCTAAGAAAGCACCTGTTAAATTTGTATTGATTACTTTATTCCAATCTTCAAGTGGCATTTCATGCGATGGTACTGCATTTTCTATCCCTGCATTATTAATCATAACGTCGAGCGTACCAAATTCTTTCACAGCAGATTGAATGAGATTCACAACATCTGATTCGACGGTTACATCACCTTTTACAGCAATCGCTTCTCCGCCTACCTTTTTAATTTCTTCTAACACATCATTTGCTTCTGATTCTCGTGAGCGATAATTAATAACCACTTTCGCTTTTTCCTTAGCAAACCTTACTCCCATCGCCCTACCAAGACCAGTTGCTGATCCTGTAATAACGACCACTTTTCCTTCTAAATCACTATACATTTCAATACCTCCTTTAACTTTTTGCTATACCTAACATAATTCCAGCTGCAATAATAAAAACGATACCGACAACGATACCCGTTAATTGGCGTTTCGTTTTCTTTTCACCTAATATAAGGATCCCACCAAGCGTGGAAATAATAATCCCCATTTGCGATAGCGAGAAACTTGTTGCGACTCCAACACGCGGCTGCGAAATGAATAAAAACATATTTCCAGCTGCCCAAATTAATCCTGGAATAATATTTCGGATTGCATATTTATTGAATGGATGATGTTTAAAGGTAAGCAAAATCCCTCCTAATACCATACCAACTGCTTGTGGTAATAAAGCTGACCAACCATCTACGTTAAATAGTCTAATCACTACTACGTAAACTAAATAACCGACTGTTGAAATTAATAAAATTATGATACCTCTTTTAAAATTTGCTGCTTGCTCTGCATTCTTTTCTTCTTCACTTTGAAGTGATGTTAAAATAACACCGACAATAATACAAACGAGCGCTAAAATCCCAAGGACGACCGATATTGTCGTGGACCATTCATGAAATACGATAACGCCAAATAAAGTCGTCGCAACTAATTGAAGTCCTGTTGAAATTGGCATCGTCCTCGAAACGCCCATTAAATCAATACTTTTCAATTGATTCGCCTGACCAAGCGCCCAAAATAAACCTGACACAACTCCAACCCCAATCACAGTAGGTGTTAATACTGGCTTCATAAAAATATAAACAACAATTGAGAAAATAAGTGCTCCAAACGTTGTTCCAAGCGTTTGACTATACGGTCCCCCGCCCAGTTTTACGTTAAATAACACAATACTCCCCCAAAATATAGCTGGTAAAATTGCTAAAAATATATCCATCGCCCATTACCTTTCTCTGTAAAATGTCATAAATTGAAACTTTAATCACCCCGCAAATAGCGGAATAAGTTACCGCTCTCAATCATTAGAATGAGCTTTCATTTTTTCTTTTTTGCGAGCACAAATCTTTTCTACAACATCATTAGAAACATTTTTTTCTCGCTCCTCATTTTTTACCTTTATATGATCTAAATAATCCTCCAAAGTAAGTGTAACTTTGTCATTTGGCGGATTATGCGCCCCTTGAAATGTAAGAAATTGTAGTGTCACTTCAAATCTAGGAACAAATTCATCTTTCCTGCCGAGACGCTTTATATTTATAACTGCATCACATTCATATTGATCTTCTGTCACTTGTCTAATAACCGAATAGTACCTATTCAATAACGCACTCTCTAAAAGCTGTTCTCTTGATTCTTTCGCGAAAGAATCGCTTGGAGAAGAGAAAAAGATAGAACATATCGCTGTAATAATTACACATATTTTTTTCATAACGTCCTCCTTATCCTATAAGTTAGTGTTCTCAAAAACGCCATAAAAAAACGACTTCCCCTACTTAGGAAAGTCGTTTTAATGAATCCAATATTAACCACCACTCACTGGTGGTATAAGTGCAACCACATCACCATCTTGGACCCTGTCATCTTCATTTGCGTATTCTTCATTAATCGCAACCATAATTGGCTCTGAAACTGGTACATTATATTCTTTCGCAACAACATCTTTTAACTCTGCAACCGTAATATTTTCTTTCTCTATTTGTAATTCACTTGTTCCTGCCTCTTCTTGCAAGTGCGCAAATAACAATACTCGAATCATACTTATAGCTCCTTCCCAGGCTCTCCCGCCGGATATGGTGTTTTTTCTAATTGATCACCAATCCATGAGTCACCATCTTCCCAAAACTCCTTTTTCCAAATCGGAACAATTTGTTTTATGCGTTCCATAATATATTCATTTGCTTCATAAGCCGCTTTACGGTGTGGTGTTGAAACAGCAACAACAACCGCTATATCAGAAATTTGCAACGTACCGATGCGATGTGTAATCGCAACATATGTACCCGGCCATTTCTCTTTCACTTCCAGACCAATTTTCTCTAGCATCTTTTCTGCCATCGTCTTATAAGCAACATACTCTAAGTATAATGTACGACGCCCTTTCGTAAACTCTCTAACCGTTCCAATAAATGTTGTAACAGCACCGCATTCACGTCGAATCACTTTCTTCGTTACCTCTTCAATCGAGATTTCTGTATCAATTACTTCATAATATGTATTTGTCATTTCGCACTCCTAACCGTTTGTAAAAACCAGTCTATGTACAACTCTTCTTCTGTTATATGAAATACTTTATATTCTTCTCGTATATTTGCCGGGACATCATACCACGTAATAATCGCCACTATATTTTCTACTTTATGTACAAGTTCAACGTCTTCCGCAGAACGAAGTAACACTACTTTCGGGTAGTTCTCTTTTTTATAGCCCTCTATTAAAATTGTATCCACTTCAAAAAACTCATATAAGCGAATAATTTCTTGCAAGGACCATTTCTTTCTTAGTGAAGAAAGTGAAAGCAATCCAGCACCTTCTACACTACTTACGACAGCACCAGCTTTACGGTGTCTTTCGCTATCTTTTTGCGCTACTTCTGGAAAACCTCCGTGCCCGTGATGTTTAATTGTAGCAACTTTCATTTCACTTTCAGCTAACACATGCACAATTTTCTCTACAAGTGTCGTTTTTCCGCTATTTTGATATCCTACTATTTGTAAGATTGAAGGGGCTTTGCCCATGGCCAATCACATCCCTCAGAGTGCTCTAACAATAATACGGATACTTTCATCCCAGTCTCAAATCCTCTCGTTCCTCCAGGTAACACGATAAAAGCATTCGCATCTGCAAGTGAAGATACTGCACTCGATTTATCTAAACCAACCGGCATCGCTTGTAACGCCCCGTCCACAATTGTTACGTTCGCTCTTACGAAACGAGTAAATGGATTTGGCTTCGAAAAATCTTTTTGTAAAATAGCATCCGCTCTATATACGTGAGGTTCCTTCGCATACAAATATGTTTTTATAATTGGATGCACAAATAATTCAAAGCCTACATAACAAGCAGACGGATTTCCTGATAAACCGAAGAGTAACTTTCCATCAACTTCAGCTACTGTCGTTACACTTCCGGGCCTCATGGCTATCTTATTAAAGAGTACATTCGCCTGTAACCTTTCATAAATAGCTGGTAAGTAGTCATAATCTCCTACTGATACACCGCCTGTTGTAATTAAAATGTCGACCTCATCCATCGCTAATTGAACAGCTGTAAAACATGCATCTAACTCATCCGCGAGTTGACCATAATAACGAACTTTCCCGCCAGCTTTCATAATTTGAGCTGCGATCATATACGAGTTACTATTTCTAATTTTCCCCGGTTCTAAAGGCTCATGTACTTCTAATAATTCACTTCCTGTCGTTACAATACCGACAACAGGCTGTTTTACAACTTTCACAGTGCTATATCCAAACGTTGCTAGTAAGGCTGCAACCCCTGGGTTAATTGCAACACCTTTCTTAACGAGAACTTGATTTTTTTTTATGTCTTCTCCTTTAAACGACACATTGTCACCGTTATTAAAAGGGCGTTTTAACTTCATATATGTTTTCCCGTTCTTCTCAAACCCTTCTGTCAGCTCGAGCATTACGACTGCATTACATTCTTCTGGAATAGCTGCTCCTGTCATAATGCGAATCGCCTTAAAAGCTCCTACTTCTTCTAAAAAAACAGAACCCGCCCCGATTTCTCCTATTACTTCAAATTCAATTGGATTCTCTTGGGTTGCTCCTTTCGTATCTTCTGCTCGAATGGCGAAACCGTCGTAAGGGGAACGATCAAAATGAGGAACGTCATGATCTGAGACAACATCTTCCCCGAGAATTCTCCCGTAACTTTCCGTAATAGAAATTTCTTCTACTTCACCATGTTTCGCATATTTCATTACCCGTTCTACTGCCTCAGCAACTTGAATTGGAATTCGTTTTTCTACCATCGTTTCTCACCTCATATTTGCAATTTTTTTTATCTCGATTAAACTTTATGTATTCAATAGAAATTACTTCAAGGAGGAATTCCATGTCTTCATTTACACATTTTAATGACCAAGGACGCGCAAAAATGGTTGATATAAGCGACAAAAAAGCAACCGTTCGAACAGCAATTGCGTGCTCTAGCATTGTCGTTACGAAAGAAATTTACGATAAAATCTCTCATAATGAAATTGGGAAAGGTGACGTATTAGCAGTTGCGCAAATCGCAGGCATTATGGCTGCGAAACGAACTTCTGATATTATCCCAATGTGCCATCCTTTATTATTAAAAGGTGTTGACGTTTCTTTCGATTGGAAACAATCAGAAGAACAATATCGTTTACTCATTGAAGTAAAAGTTAAAACAGAAGGTAGCACCGGTGTTGAAATGGAAGCTTTAACAGCTGCTTCCGCTACCGCTCTTACTGTGTATGATATGTGTAAAGCTGTCGATAAAGGTATGATTATCGGCGAAACGTACTTACTTGAAAAAACAGGTGGAAAAAGTGGAGATTATACGAGAAATTCATAATCCTCTCTCCGTTGAACCTAAAGGATTCCCTTTAGGTTCAACCTATATATCTTGCATATAAACTTTTCGCTACATTCATATCATTCGTCCCATGAATGAACGCCCTGCCATCTGTAAATAAAACAAAACGATATTCTTCTACCGGAAATGATAATAAATAAGGTGTCGCCTTTATCTCTACGCTTCTTTGTAAGCGCTTTTTAATTTCTTCTAAATTAAAGTTCTTCCGCACACCCGGGCGAATTTGTACTGTATTTCGCCCACATAGCACTTCTGTTTTTGTTTGTGCTTCAAATGTTAAACTCGGATATGTACGTAACCTTCCGCAAGATAAACAAGTATCTTTTTTCTGTCTATTCACTTTAAATGCCATCTGTTGATTATTCCAAAGATCAAACGATAACATCGTTTCACGAAGCGCCCCAAAGTCTTCTACTAATATTTTCAGCGCTTCCGTAATTTGATGCGCAACTACTAATTGTACTGCTGGTTGTATAATACCAGCTGTGTCACATGTTGCTCCGCTCGCTGGATGCTCCATTAAACAGCGAAAACACGGTGTTTTCCCTGGTAAAATTGTATACGTTACCCCGTAACTCCCGACGCAACCACCATATATCCACGGAATATTATACTTTTGTGAAATATCATTAATGAGAAGACGCGTTTCAAAATTATCTGTCGCATCTAATATTAAATCTACATCACGCACTAGCTCTTCCATTTCTTGCACCGTTACATCCGTCACAACCGGATTTATTTCCACCTCAGAATTAATCGCTTGTAAATGTTCTGCAGCCGCTATCGCCTTCGGTTTATACTGATTTGCATCTTCTTCCGTATATAGTTGTTGTCTTTGTAAATTACTCCATTCTACATAATCACGATCAGCAATCGTTACTTTTCCAACCCCTGCTCTAACAATCGCTTCTGCATTTGCCGCACCGAGAGCACCAGCACCAATAATAAGCACATGCTTCTCTCTTATTTTTCTCTGTCCTTCTTCTCCAACACCAGAAAATAATATTTGTCTTGAATATCGCTCCTGCATGCGATAGCCCCCTTTCTTATCCTCCTATATAAGACATTTCGATTTTCGGACGATTTTTTGCACTTTCTTCTGTCCGTTCATCCGAATACCTATCTTTTCTATTCATCCATACATCTTGTATAACACTTAATAACTCCTCATCCGAAAGATTTCCTCTAAGAAGTTCTCTTACATTCAAACCTTCTGTCGCAAATAAGCACGTATAAAACTTTCCATCTGCCGAAATTCTCGCCCTCGTACAAGAGGCACAAAATGACTCAGAAACAGATGTAATAAAACCAACTTCAACATTTGTTCCAACATACCGATATCGCTTCGCAACTTCACCAAAGTAATGGGCTTCAGCTGGCTCAAGCGGATACACCTTATGAATCATCTCAATCAATTCTCGCTTTGTAACCACTTGATCAAAATTCCACCCATTTGTACTACCAACATCCATAAACTCAATAAACCTAAGCGTGATTCCTTGCTCTTTAAAATACGCAGCCATCGGAAGTACTTGATGATCGTTCATCCCTTTTTTCACAACCATATTTACCTTGACTTCCAGCCCCGCCTCTTTAGCTGCTATAATTCCCTTAATCACCGGTTTCGTATTAATATTTCGACCATTAATATTCCTAAATATGTCGTCATCTATCGCATCTAAACTAACATTCACTCTATGTAATCCGGCTTCTTTTAATGCCTTTGCTTGTTTCGTTAAATGGATAGCATTTGTCGTTAACCCTATATCTATTAGCCCATCAATTTTCACAAGACGTGCAATAAGTTTTGCTAAATCTTTACGAAGTAGTGGCTCACCGCCAGTAATTCTAATTTTTCGTACACCGATGTTAACAAATAATTTTGCCAAACGCTCAATTTCATCAAAAGTTAGTAAAAACTCATCTTTCAAAAAAGCATAATCTGGCCCAAATATTTCCGCCGGCATACAATATGTACATCTAAAATTGCAACGATCAATGACAGATATACGTAAATCTTGAAGTGGGCGTCCAAAAAAATCTTTAACCATCTCCTGCATCGCCACCCTCCCTTTCTGCCAAATTTCTTTCTTTTCATTCTATTATAATATATTTTCGAACTGCGATGTTTTTGCTCAAGTGAATAAAGTGAAACTTTAAATAATTAGAGGGTATCCACTCCCCCTGGTTAACGAGGTTTACTTACAAATACAAGGATAAAAAACCTTGAAACATAAAAGTTTCAAGGTTTTCTGCTTATTAACTTAATCTAATAATAGTTAGAGTAGCCCCTGGCGTTGCCGTAGATAATGTAGCTACTGCAACTACTCCAAATAACTGTAAGCTAACAGCAGCTCCAGCAGGCAAGTTAGCGATTATTGTTGCACTAAATGAACCAGTAGCGACTGTCGGGGCATTTATCGTTCCCGCAAGCGGACTGCCATTTACAGTTATACGAGAACTTACAAGTAAACCTGCCGTTAAATTAATTGTATAGGCTATATAATAGTTTCCTGCATTCGCAACTGTAAATACAGTATTTCCACCACTAACGGTTATTCCTGGGCCAATATTTTGATTGTTCGGTAATGGTACGTTCGTACCACCTAATAAAACCGAAATAGCGGTTCCTGATGTATTATTCGCAAACGCATACGTTGCAGTTGTACTAACTCCAGTCGCCCCGGTCGCTCCAGTGGCTCCAGCTCCAGTTGGACCTGTATCTCCAGTTGGACCTTGTGAACCGGTTGCTCCTGTAGCCCCCGTTGGACCTTGGATTCCTTGCGGGCCTTGAATTCCTTGGGGACCTGTAGCTCCGGTTGCTCCTGTAGCTCCCGTTGGACCTTGAATTCCTTGCGGGCCTTGAATTCCTTGTGGGCCTTGTGGGCCGGTCGGACCTATGTCACCTTGCGGACCTTGGATTCCCTGTGGGCCTTGTGCTCCGGTTGCCCCCGTCGTTCCTTGGATTCCTTGAGGACCTTGTGGACCTTGAATTCCTTGTGGGCCGGTTGGACCTATGTCGCCTTGTGGGCCTTGAATTCCTTGGGGACCTTGTGCTCCGGTTGCCCCCGTTACTCCTTGTATTCCTTGTGGACCTTGAATACCCTGTGGACCGGTTAGACCTATCTCTCCTTGAACACCTTGGATTCCTTGCGGACCCTGTAAACCCGTCACTCCGGTTGCTCCCGTTGCTCCTGTCGCTCCTGTCACTCCAGTTGAGCCTGTCGCCCCGGTATCTCCTGTTACTCCTGTCGCACCTGTTGCTCCTGTCGGGCCAGGTGGTCCACCTGATGGACCTGTCACTCCTGCCGGACCTGATGGCCCCGTTGGCCCGGTCGGTCCTGCTGGTCCTCCGGATGGGCCAGTCACCCCTGTTGGACCGGTTACTCCTGTTGGACCGGTAGTTCCTTCTCCCGTCGGACCTTGTATCCCTTGAATTCCTTGTGGTCCTTGCACTCCTTGCGCACCTGTTGCTCCTTGAATCCCTTGAATTCCTTGCACTCCCTGTGTCCCCATCGGACCGGTTGGACCAATCGCCCCTTGTACACCTTGCACTCCTTGGGGCCCCTCTGGACCGGTTGCTCCTATTTCCCCTTGTATCCCTTGAATTCCAGTTGCTCCTATTTCCCCTTGTATCCCTTGAATTCCAGTTGCTCCTTGTGCTCCAGTTGCTCCCGTTATCCCTTGCACACCTTGTATTCCCTGTATTCCTTGTGGACCTTGTGGGCCGGTTGCTCCTACCGGTCCTTGAATGCCTTGTATCCCCTGAGGACCCTCTGGACCCGTTGCTCCAACTGGCCCTTGAACACCTTGTATTCCTTGCGGGCCCTGAAGTCCCTCTGGGCCTTCTGGACCGGTTGGACCTATCTCTCCTTGTATCTCTTGGATTCCAGTTGGACCTTGTGGCCCAGTCGGACCTATGTCACCTTGCGGACCTTGGATACCCTGTGGGCCTTGTGCTCCTGTTCCCCCTGTCGCTCCTTGGATTCCTTGAGAACCTTGTAGACCTTGAATTCCTTGTGGGCCGGTTGGACCTATGTCGCCTTGTGGACCTTGAATCCCTTGCGGACCTTGATCTCCAGTGGCCCCCGTTACCCCTTGAATTCCTTGGGGACCTTGAACACCTTGGGGACCCGTCGGACCTATCTCTCCCTGCACTCCTTGGATTCCTTGCGGACCTTGCAAACCCGTCACTCCGGTTGCTCCCGTTTCTCCTGTCGCTCCTGTCACTCCAGTTGAGCCTGTCGCCCCTGTCACTCCAGTTGAGCCTGTCGCCCCAGTATCTCCTGTTACTCCTGTCGAACCAGTTGCTCCTGTCGGGCCAGGTGGTCCACCCGATGGACCAGTCACTCCCGCCGGACCTGATGGCCCCGTTGGGCCGGTCGGTCCTGCTGGTCCTCCAGATGGGCCTGTTACCCCTGTCGGACCAGTTACTCCTGTTGGGCCTGTAGTGCCTTCCCCTGTCGCCCCAGTTGCTCCCATATCTCCTGTTGCACCCGTCGGACCTTGAATTCCTTGTATTCCTTGAGCACCTTGCACTCCTTGTGCACCTGTTGGGCCTTGAATCCCTTGTATTCCTTGCACTCCTTGTGCGCCCATTGGACCTGTTGGACCAATCGCCCCTTGAGCACCTTGCACTCCTTGGGGACCCTCTGGACCCGTTGCTCCTATTTCCCCTTGTATACCTTGAATTCCAGTTGCTCCTTGTACTCCTGTTGCTCCCGTTATCCCTTGCACACCTTGAATTCCCTGAATTCCTTGGGGACCTTGTGAGCCTGTTGCTCCTACCGGTCCTTGAATGCCTTGTATCCCCTGTGGCCCCTCTGGACCCGTTGCTCCAGCTGGCCCCGGTACTCCTTGTATTCCTTGCGGACCCTGAAGTCCCTCTGGGCCTTCTGGACCTGTTGGTCCTATATCGCCCATTGGACCTTGTATCCCTTGAACTCCTTGTGGTCCTGTTGCTCCTGATGGCCCTGGTACTCCTTGTATTCCTTGTGGACCTTGATCTCCTGTTGCTCCTGTGGCCCCTTGAGGACCTATAGCCCCCTGTATCCCTTGCGGACCTTGATCTCCTGTTGCTCCCATTATCCCTTGAATACCTTGAACTCCTTGAATTCCTTGTTCACCAGTTATTCCTGTAGGACCAGGAATACCTTGAATCCCCTGCGGTCCTTCTGGACCTGTTGGGCCAATTGGCCCTTGAATTCCTTGTATTCCTTGCAAGCCCTGTGCTCCCGTACTTCCAGTCGGACCTGTAGTTCCCGTTGCTCCTGTTACCCCTGTACTTCCTGTAGCCCCAGTACTCCCCGTTGCTCCAGTCGCACCTGTACTTCCACTCGGTCCACCACCCGGACCTGTCGCACCAGTCGGCCCCGTCGGACCAGGAGGTCCTCCAGATGGTCCAGTTATTCCAGTTGGACCTGTTATTCCAGTCGGGCCTGTTATCCCCTGACCAGTCGCTCCGGTTGCACCTGTATTTCCACTCGGTCCTTGTGTTCCTTGTACCCCTTGTGCTCCTTGTATTCCTTGTGGACCAGTTGCACCCGGTAACCCTTGGACGCCTTGAATTCCTTGAGGTCCCTCAGGTCCTGTAGCTCCAATTGGCCCCTGTAATCCCTGTATCCCTTGTATACCTTGTGCCCCAGTCGCTCCCGTTGGACCAATCGGACCTTGTAACCCTTGCACCCCTTGAGGTCCTGTCGCTCCAGTTTCTCCTTGTGGTCCTCTCAATCCTTGTGGCCCCTGCTGTCCTTCTGGTCCAGTTGCACCTATTGGCCCAACTGGTCCTTGTATCCCTTGCACACCTTGAGGTCCTGTCGGGCCCATCTCCCCCATCGGACCTTGTGGACCGGTTGGACCAGTAATCCCTATACCTGTAAATCCAGTTGGAACAGGGGGGAAAGTAGGCCCAATAAGTTCGGGTGGAATTCTAAAATTAGAGCTTAACGAATTTTGCTTCCGATTATTATCACGATTCTTCACACTTTCACCACCTACAAACCTTCTTTTTCATAATAAATAAACCTCTTCTTAATCTATTTACAAAAATAATTTCCAAGACTATTTTTATTTTAAATAATAAAAACTCCCTTAATTCCTTAAGGGAGTCCTGCAATTGAATCCATATTATCTGTATTAGGGACAGCTTGTGCTATACCCGATGTATTTACACTTTGCCCCATATTTGTTCCTGTTACAGTACCAGCAGGAGTGCCTCTTGTATATGTTGTCGTCACCGAATCGCCCGGCTGTAAACAAAGCTTCGTCTCCGTCCCTATTACTGTAACAACATCAATCCAAGTGCACCCCATTGAACCACTATATGATTTCGAAGCAGTAAATGAAGTATCACTCAAATTATCACCGGTAAATATATTTCCAGTGTTATTCACAATAACAAATTCTTTTATATGAGCAGGCATAATTACACTCTACCTTTCCTCTATGAACCTAATGTACGTGTGCTCGTTGCTAATGGCGGAAGAAACACTGATGTTCTAATGACTGCTTCTGGCTGTCTTTTCCCATTTAAAAAAATAGCCGCACTCGATCCCCCAGCACCTGCATATAATTTTGCCACAGCTAAAGGTGAGAGATCATAACAGTCACCGACATTAACAGCTCCTGTATTATTAATAATTTTTACTTGACGCAAATTAATCCCCATTTCCCCCTCCTCCTTTTTTATACTGTATGCAAAAGAAAAAAACTTGAAACAGACTCGTTTCAAGTTTTTAGCTATTAACTATTTCGTTTCACCTTCATATTGAAGCATACCGCCAACCATGTTCACTGTTTTAAATCCTTGCTCATTTAAATAATGACATACATTTTCACTGCGCATTCCTGAACGACAAATAAAGATATATTCATTCTCTTTATTAAAGAAATCTACTTTATGTGGGATATCGCCCATTTTAATATGTACAGCTTCTGGAATCTTTCCTGCTGCTACTTCTTCATCTTCTCTTACGTCTACTAAAAATAACGTTTCTCCATTTTCTAAACGCTCTTGTACCTCTTCTGTAGTAATTGTTTTAACTTCTGTCATATGTAGTTCCTCCTTATATACAATAAAACCTTTAGTTTCTTTTTCACAAACATTCTCTACCAATTTTAGCACGCAAAAGAAAGAACGCAAAGAATCGAAAAACTATTTCTCAATTTTCTCGCAAAACTTATTCTTTACAAACATAACTAGCACATTGTATCCTCAATATACTTGTTTTATGAAAGGAGTCGATTAAAATGACACTTTTTCTTTTCATTATGGGCATTGTGTTCTTACTCGCTGCAATTATTGCTCTTAGTATGAAAAATAATAGAAAAATAAAATCCCCACAAGAAATGTCATTCTTATTTCTATTGCTTAGCATAGCGTTTTTCGGTATAGCAATCGCTACATATATTTTCCGTCTACAAATCATGTAAAAAAAGGTGCCTACTACAAACATTGCACCTTTTCCCCATCATTTGTCTTCTACACAAAACTAGATACTTTCCGATTCAAAAATTCATAAACTTTCTTTTCAAATAAATGAATATCAAATGCTCCTGCCATATGCCCATTTATACTTTCTATCTCATACACTTCCGCATACTTCCCTTGTTTTTGTAAAATATCTACCATTTTATAATTATAACGAGACGGCTGAAGCAAATCTTGTTTACACGGAATCATAAGTACATTCGCTTCTATGTTAGAAAGAGATTCTTCTAGTGAAGAAAACCCCTGTGCAATATCATGCAATAAAACTGCCTTCGCAGTATACATCCATGAATTTGCATCTACTAACTCTATACTTCTATATGTCGCTGTATTTATCTCTTTTTCAAATGATGTTAATGTAGAAAACTTTTCATAAGGTTCTATCTCGATACTATTACGAGGAAATGCCATTTCATAAAAATGCTCATCAAACGCATTCATAAACATCATTCTACTCGCTAAATGAAGCCCCTTTATAGGCTGCTCTTCTCCATATTTTCCATCTTTCCAACTTGGATCCAGTTGAATTGCCTCAATCGCATTTTGCGCTACGTTTACTGACGTAATAATTGGATTTTGTGGGTTCGTAATAACGCCAATCATCCGCTCTACCATATGTGGATAGTGAACCGCCCATTGTTGTGCAATCATTCCCCCCGCCGACGGTCCGATTACAGCGTGTAACCTTGAAATTCCCATACCTTTTATTAACTCATATTGCATACGAGCTACATCAAGAAATGTAAAAACCGGAAAATCCATAGCATATTCTTCTCCAGTTTCTAGATTAATCGATTTCGGTCCTGTTGTAATCACATATGGATTCCTCGCCTGCACATTACAAAGGTTATCCGTACATATAACAAAATACTTATTTGTATCAATTGCTTTCCCAGGTCCAATGAGCCCATCCCACCAACCAGACTCCTCATCATGCACTGTATATTTTCCTGCCGCATGACTTGTTGCACTAAAATAATGACAAACCAAAATCACATTTGACCTTTCTCTATTTAACGTACCATATGTCTCGTATCCCATTTGAACAGGAATTTCTCTGCCATTTTCAAAAGCAAACTCTTTTAAAACAAATTTCTCTTTTTTTACAATTTGCACAGACTCTCCCTCTCCTCGTTATAGTATGAACTGCTTACTAAAGACTTTTTTCTGTGCAAACTAATCTCCTTCTTCTTTTCATAAATAAATGAATAATATACAAAATTAGCCACAAAATAGCACTATATTACAAGATTAAAGAGGGCGTACATATGATTTGGAATTGGTTACGTAAGAAAAAAAAATCAAATACACCAGAAGCAAACGAAACAGATAACTGGGAGCAGCATTCTAACAATCAAGAGGGTGATAACGAAGAACAGACTAGAAGTATGAAACATAATAAGGGTAAAAATAACGAGCAAAAAGATTCCTCTCAGGATAAGCAACAAAGTGCTAAACAAGAGGATTCCTCTCAGGATAAGCAACAAAGCGCTAAGCAAGAGAATTCCTCTCAGGATAAGCAACAAAGCGCTAAGCAAGGTGATTCCTCTCAGGATAAGCAACAAAGCGCTAAGCAAGGTGATTCCTCTCAGGATAAGCAACAAAGCGCTAAGCAAGGT
>NZ_JBNPJZ010000115.1:0-26118 GCF_050312695.1 Bacillus sp. AF62
AATACTGAATGATTATTACTATCTAATTTCATTTATATACCAGCCTTTATCATTTATAAGACTGATTATATCAGAGGCAAAATAAAAAGGAAAACCTTTTGGCTATGCCAAACCGAAATTCATCTCCCACCTACCGTTGGGCTACGCCCTTCACACGCTTGAGGAAGGAGAATTTTTTCGGGAAATAAGCATACAGAGGGAAATAAAGCGAATGAATTGACAAAGGATTTTATTACAGCATTTTTCACGTATGATAATACACTTCAAAGATATCAAAATATTAAACAATATACGACTGAACAAGGGTATAAAAGCACATTCCCAAGTGGCATGGAACCACCGAGTAAAGGTGCGGATATCCGCTCAAGCATAAATGAACTTGAAATCTTTAATAAACAGAAATCGAAAAATGAAATCACTACAATAAGTACATTTGAAGTAACGACAACATATAATGAAGTTTCATCGGTTAGTAAGATGGTCATTAAAACAGATCTCGTAAAAGTCGAAAATAGTTGGGAAGTTGATGATGTAACAATTTTATCTTCTCAATCAGCAGTAAGTTAAAAACGACCTCTCAGATTCCTTTGTAATGGATTTTAAAACACATCCTAATAGATTAGATATATAAAATGTTATTTTTCTTATACAAATCAATTATTGGGGTTTAATTGAAAGGTAGGGATGAGGGTGTTAGATGTTCTTGGATTTGCTATAAATTTAGTAATTATAAGCACAATTTTAACTGTGTCGGTTCTTATGGCACTAAAAAAGAAGTGAGGTTACTTATTTATATTAATCCCACTTCTAATAATCATAATAATGGTAACTGTTGATGGAGCCACATGTATAGGAACAGAAAAGTATGTGATTACACCAATTCAAGCAGGAGGAGTTGAATGAAACAAAATCAAAATAGTTTCTATGGGTACCTAATTACTGAGGGGTTTATGACGTCCTTAAATCCATCACTACATAGGGATAACCATTTAAACTTGTAAGTGCTTCAACACTAGTAGGAACCTTAGTACCATCTTTAGATAAAAGGGAAAACGTATTTTCATTTTGTGATTCTAAATTACTTAATAACTTAATAAATGGTGTATATTGCTCTTGTAACATACCAGGGTTTAATTCGAAAATAATGGTTTTAATTTTTTTATTTTGAATCAATTCCTTCATACCAAGGAAAGCGTGGTATTCTCCACCTTCAATATCAATTTTTAAAAAATCAATTTCTGTTATATTTTGAAGATGTGTATCTAATGTTATAGCCTTTACTTGGACTTTTTCTATTTCATCAATATAATGTTTATGATAAGTTTTGCTATGTTGTATAAGGGAACTATTTCCCATAAATCTTTTTGATGCATAAAATTGTAAAAATTTAGAAGAAGAATAAACAGCACATTGATATACACTAGACCGATCGTGTAGATAATTAATAGAAAGATTATCCATAAGAAAAGCATAGATATAAGGGTTAGATTCATAAGCAATTAGTTTTCCTTTTGGACCAATTAAAATTCCTATTAGTACAGAAAAATATCCTATATTAGCCCCAATATCAACAACAGTGTTTCCAGGTTTTAAGTTTTTTCTAAAAAAGTTAGTCAATCCTAATTCTATATGTCCGTTTGTTACTAAAGATGGAGTTAAGCTTAAGTCATTTGAAGGAACAATCAAATTAGCATTCCACTCCATGTAAGTAAGTATTTTATTATCTCCGATATAAACACCTTGCATCAAGTAATCCACCTTTCTGATTGGAAAAAAATTCAGTCTTTAATAGCGACTGGGGAATAATAGGGATGAATTCAATCCTGATAAACTTAGAATGATAGAAAAGTAAATTAAAAATCATATTAAGATGTCTTCCTTATCTGTAAAAAATATATACAAACTATAAAAAAATAATGACATCATTTTTATGGTTCTGGTGCAACAACTCTAAAGCCTGTGCAATGAATCTGTAAATCTTTGATATACTGATAGTACTATTCTATAAAAAGTGTGTGATCATTATGGAAACATCTTTTCTTTTTCCATAATGATCGTCACGCGCCTGTTTTTAGTTGTATTACCAGTATGACCAAGTTTGGAAGATTGTTTTCAAATCCCCAAATATTTTAGAATAATTCGGATTATTTTTTCCGAAGCATTTCCGTTACCATATGGATTAATTGCATTCGACATTTCTTTATAAACAACTGGATTTGTTAATAAATCATAAACTTTAGTGTAAATATTATCAGGTTTTGTTCCAACTAAAACACTAGCTCCTGTTTCAAGACCCTCAGGTCTTTCTGTAGCATTACCAAGGATTACAACCGGTACATTCAAACTAGGCGCCTTTTCTTGAATACCTCTGGAATCCGTTAATATTAAATAAGACTTAGCTATTAAATTGTGAAAATCATAGATTGAAAGGGGAGAGGTAAAAATAATACGCTCCTGATTACCCAAAAAAAATTTTGCTTTTTTTTGAATTTCTGGGTTCAAGGGAACAGGATAAAGAATAATAACATCTTGAAATTTATGAATTATTTTTTGAATAACATTAAAAATCTCATCAATTTTATTTAAATTTTCCTTTCGATGGATAGTTAAAAGAATGAGTTTTTTATTTTTAACACTATTAAAGACTGGATGATAATAATTTTTATCCAAAGTCATGTTTAAGGTATCAATAATTGTGTTTCCAGTTATAAATATAGATTTTGTAGGCTTATTTTCTTTAATGAGGTTTTTTGCAGCTAATTCAGTTGGAGCAAAATGCAAATCTGCAATAATATCTGTCAATTGTTTGTTAAGCTTTTCAAGAGAAGATGAAAATTTATCAAAGGTTCGTAACCCGGCTTCAACTTGTCCTACAGGAATACAATTATAAAAAGCAGCTAAACTCGCAATAAAAGTTGTTGAGCTATCACCATGTACTAAAATTATGTCTGGTTTAATCTTTTTTAATAGTTCATCCATTTTGGTTAGTAAATGAATTGATAAATCTGTAAGAGGTTGATTTTTAGTCATAATATTTAAATCATAATCAGGATTAACATTAAAATGGATTAATACTTGATTGATCGTTTCTCGATGTTGTGCTGTTAAACAAGTTGTTAATTTTATTTGTGTATATTGTTTTAATTTGTATATTAAAGGGACCAGTTTAATAGCTTCAGATCTAGTTCCAAAAACGATCATAATTTTTTTTGCCATAGTACTTTTCCTTTCGTCTTTTTATGCTTAGAAATAGTGAGAGCCTTTAAGTTTTCTGCCATATACAAATACTAGTAGTTACCAACAGATTGTACATAAATTCAAGATACTTAAGATGCCACAAACCGTGCAATTTTTAGTGGCATCTTAAGTATCCAATCTCACTTTCATCCCATCCCAAAAGACGATGAATTTCCCGTCCGGAAAGGGCTGTAATGTTCATCTGCAATCATACTAACTGTCGTCTATCTGTTAAGAAACATTGCAATAGAGTCATTAGTCTTCCCATTTCACTAAATGGGGATTAGGATCTAATATGGAGTCATATTGTTCCTTACATCCATATATGGCATCAGGATCTAGCTCTTTATAGCGTTCATATTTTCTTTTACGGTCATTTTCTCGAGCCCAACCGTAATGTTTTATTCTGGATGAATGATATATAGAAGGAAATTGATAAATAGTATTAGGAAATCTCCCGCAATGTAGAGGGGTATTTTTCCAGTTGTACGTTAATTCATCACGATATCTTATTAAAAATGGACGATAATAATGATGAGCGTGCCAGTAATCGTCATCTCTATAGTGGGTTTCTGACCACATATCATATAATCGAAAATAAACCGCGTCATAATGATTATGGGTTAAAATATTTCCTATTTCTTGTTCAAAACTACAATCAAAAATTTCGTCTGCATCTAAATTTAAAATCCATTCTGGTTTCAATTTTACAGTTTCATCCCATTGTTTTTGACGAAGCTGAACCTCATTTGTAAACATGGAATTTTCATTTTCTATAAGTGTATGAGGCGTATTTTTTAATAGTTTTTTACATAATTCTATTGTCCCATCTGTGCTCGCATCGTCAATAATCAGCACATGGTCCACAAATGGAATGTGATGTTCTAACGCTCTCTGTAGATAACGATTCTCTTCATTTTTAACTGCCATACTTAGGATGAGTCTAGGTTTTGTAATCAATTGAATCCTCCACTCGTAAAATATAGTTTAGATAAAGCTTTCTGTTTTTAAATCACCCTAATGTAACACGTAAAGTATATCAAAAGATTCCTTACGGAATTTGTTTCGATACTGTTGAATTTCTCAGATACAATGGATGTATGGAAAGGATCCATCGGGTGCTAATATCTCATGTAGCACAAAAATATACTTTCAATCCCTTCGCTAAACGAAATTCACGTCACACTCACACATGAAACGGGGGTGTGTAGTAATGGAACAGCAACGGCAATACCACAGTCTCTTATCCCTTTAATAAATATACACAAACTACTAAAAAAGAATGCCATTATTTTTACTGATATTTGGCTTTTTTCTAAATTTATCACGCCGTTTTCGAGAGAGCGTAAGCGATAAAAGAACTGCAAAAATCCACTACTTTAGTTGTGGGTTTTTACCATTTTACGGCAGAAGACTCCTTCTTCAAAAATATGAAAGTGGAGACACAATATTGGTATCTGTAACATAATTTATATGTATTTTTTTGTACTGAAACCATATAATTTATTGAAAATAATGATTTATTTGATAACAAGGAGGATGACAATGAAAAAAAATATATTAATTGGAAGTCCTATTCATCAAAGCCCTTCTATTTTAAATGAATTTCTCTTTTCATTAACAGAATTAAACATAGAAAACTTTGTGGTGCATTATATCTTTTTTGATGATAATGAGGACCCGGTGTCCAAAAATATATTGAATCAATTTTATAGTAATCATACAGACGTTACAATTTTACAAAATCCAAAATCTCCCTCAGAATCTTATCGTAAGGATGAATTCACTCATTATTGGTCCGACAATCAAGTTTCGAAAGTAGCTGAAATGAAAGATAAAATAATTGATTATGCAAAAGTAAACCAGTATGATTATTTATTTTTAATCGATTCTGATTTGATTCTTCATCCAAACACTTTACAGCAATTGATTAAATCAGAAAAGGACATTATTGCAAATCTTTTTTGGACTAAATGGAGTCCAAATGATAGAGAACTACCGCAAGTCTGGATGACCGATGCATATACTTTTTACAAAAAAAAGGAAAGAACGAGATTAACTAGTGAAGAAGAGAGAACAAAAAACGAAGAATTTTTGAATATGTTAAGACAACCAGGGGTATATAAAGTAGGAGGACTTGGAGCATGCACCTTAATTAGCCAAAAAGCAATACAATCGGGGGTGTGCTTTAAAGAGATTCCCAATATATCATTTTGGGGGGAAGACCGGCATTTTTGCATACGTGCCATGGCCATGGGGTTAGAATTATATGTGGATACACATTATCCAGCTTATCATATTTACCGTCAATCAGATCTAATTGGAGTGAAAAATTATAAAGAAAATAAGTAACTACTCAGCTTAGTTAGGGAAAAAGGCATACCAAATATATGTTTCCCATTCGAAAACATGAAAAAGAAAGTACTCCCATAAGAGAAAGAAACTAGATCAAATAGAAGTTAGAAATTTCTGCATCTGTTGCGCCCATTTTTGTCCCGTACTATCTATAATTCCTTGCAGATCTCGTATTTCGCCCGCATCCATTGCTTCTTTTCCACGTTTTTGATGAATATGTTGTAATGTCACCTCCGGTGTACTGGCAGTATGTAACCATTGTGTTTTATTTTCTACTCGCATACCGGTTTCATCAAAATGGACAACAGGAGACTGAAAGATCTTGTCTTTTACTTCTTGGCGAAAGGGCTGCAATTGAGCCGAAAAACTGTGTGTATGATTGACTAACGTTCCTTCACTGATAGAATGCCCAAAACAATCTTGAAAGAATTCGTTCGTTTTAAAGAAAGACACTGATAATGCGTTAAATAGGGAATCAGCCTTTTTATATTTGGACCATATTGAACAGGACGAGAGGCAGTAGAAGGAAACTGGGATTCTTGGATAGAATGGCAATGTGGACATTCTTTTTGTACCACTTTATGTTCCGTCACTTCTATTTGGATAGGTGGTAAATCATACACTTGGCGAATGCGGTATCCTGTTACAGGTGCTTGGTTTAAGGACGTGTGACAACAAGTACAATGCGTAAGAGAATAGGTAATCGTATGGTCCGGAGTCGTTGTCAAATGAAGCATATGTCCTTTGTGACCCAACTGATCACCGGTTTGACGCTGGGATGATTTGCGCAAATTTTTTATAATAGGTTTACGCAAACCATCTGTAGAAGGCGGTTTATGACTATTTGTAGAGTTTTTTTGAACAATTTTCTAATACCTCTATACGCTCTTTTAAATTCTGTATTTGACTTTCTAATTGATGAACAAAATCGCAAATAGCTTGAGGTCCCTTTTGGTAGACAGCTAGAATCTCTTGTTTTTTCAACACAACTATCACTGAGGTGGTACAGTAAAACTGGAACATAGTATAGAGATAAATTATTCTATATAAGAGGTGTTTCAGATGAAAAAACAGTATGATGAAACGTTTAAAAAACAATGTGTTGAATTGGTAATCAAAGAAGGGCGTACAATCTCTAGTATTCAAAGAGAATTTGATCTAGGACACGGAACTCTTAATTCATGGATTAAAAAATATTCTTCTCCATTTTTAGATAATGAAGGAACCGATATGCAAGAACTACGTTCTTTACGAAGAGAAATCCAGGCGTTAAAAAAGGCGGCAACCTTCTTTGCCAAAAACCAAAACTAACACGTTTTCAGTTTATCAAACAATATAATCAAGTATTTGGAGTGCGCTGGCTTTGCGATCGATTACAAGTGTCTGTGAGTGGATTTTACGATTATTTTCATCGAAAAGCTACTGAAGGTCAGAGAAAACGTAAAGAGACCGCGGCTTATATTGTCATGCAATTTAAACGTTTGAAAGGTAGAATGGACTATCGAAAACTGTACCGTTATCTTCTAAATAGAGATGTTCTGGTGAGCTTATCTCAAGTAAGACAAGCTTTATGTCGATTTGGATTAAAGTCAAAAGTTGTCTCGTATTATAAAAAAAGAAAGCAAGATCATGATACATTCCCAAATACACTAGAGCGTTCCTTTCAGCCGGGTAGGAAAGACGTTCCGACTGTTGTATGTGATATTACAGAATTTCGTTTAATGAATGGATTGAAAGTATATTTTTGTGCTACATTAGATAGTAGCATCCGGTGGGTACTTGGTTATTCCTTGGATACGCACCAAGATGCGCAACTAGTAAAAGATACAATTCAGCAAGTAAAACGTGCTTATGGCAATCATAAAAAAATTTTATTTCATAGTGATCAAGGATCCCAGTTTACCAGCTATACAGTTACTGATTTTTGTAAGCAACAAAGGATTCAACAAAGTATGTCCCGCAAGGGAAACTGTTGGGATAACGCTGTGATTGAATCATTTTTTAGCATATTTAAACGTGAATGTTTGCATGGGGAAAAACTGATTTCTCTCGCTCAAGTAACGCAGTTAATAGCTGAATTTATTTATATGTATTATCATTCCATTCGCCCACACTCATCATGAAATGTAATGACTCCGTATCAATATTCAAAATCAATTGCGTAATCTATTTCATGTTCCAGTTTTTCTTGACCAGGTCACTTTGATATCATGGGTGTTATCTATGAGTATAGTGGATGTTGCAAGCGAAAGAAAGTTGCATAAAAAAAATGAAACCCGTTAGGGGTTATTTGGCGTGCTGAAATTTAATAACTGGCTCCCTTGCGGGGGAAGTTTAAGTTCAAATGAACAAAAGTTAATATTGTGTCTATCCTTAAGTTGATGGGCATGTATGGTGAGGCCTTCCGGCCAAACAACAGATGGTCCTGTTGGAAAACCAGGTATTCATACCTTCCAATTTAAAGCGACTATGCCAGGTATCGTTAAGTTGCAATTTAAGCAATGACGAGAATAGGAAGGGGATTCTTCCGTTTTGGATACATTTTATGTATGGTTATACATAAATGAAGAAGAATTGAAGAGTATGGAATAAGCTAGGAAATAATAGGCCTATAAGAGCGATCGCCAGCAGACACCAGTTTCTATTCTATACTGCTAGACAAGTGAGTAAGAAAGAATACAAAAAACTTGCGTTTCCGGACAATGGAAGCGCACTTTATGATTCTCCGTATATTATTTTCTATCACATTTTCTCAACCTTACAAGATTTCAATTCCCTTTACAAATAGATACAATCCCTTTTAATATGATAAAAAGACAGAAAATTACGAATTCTAAGGGGTGGATATGTTGAAATTATCTCGATATCTATTTGTTTTAAGTAGCACATTTCTACTGGCGATTTATATGCCTATTGTTAGTTCGGCAGATACAAAAAATATTATTGCAAATGAAAAGTATGGAAAAAAGGAAGGATCGCTGGAATTCTTATCTGGAGAGTTAACGACACCTTCTTCTAAAAACGAAGAAGACATTTTGTACCAATATATAGATTCCCAAAAACATATCTTTCATTTGGGAGATCATTCCGCCAAAGATTCTTTCCGCATACTAAAGAAGGAAAATGATATCGATGGAACGACTGTTATTCGTTTACAACAAATGTATCAAGGGCTACCTGTTTGGGGCTCTACTCAAGTAGCGCATATTACGAATGAAGGAGTTCTTACCATTCTATCAGGGGCTGTGGCCTCTCATTTAGACGATACATTACCTGTATTACAACAAAATGTTTCCTTTCAGCAAGCTATTGAGATTGTAAATAAACACCTCCATTCCTCGGCTCAGTATGTAGCGCCCCCTACATCTGAACTCGTCATTTATAGAAAAGGACAAAAACCATACTATGCCTATCATGTTCATGCCGCGGTGCTATCACCTAAGCCAATTAGTTATGATTACTTTATAGACCCGAACACAGGGAACATTTTGGATCAATTGGACGTATCACATGCTTTGCAACATGAAACCAATATACAAGGCAGTCCGGCTACTGGGACAGGTAAAGATTCTTTTGGTAACATTAGAACATTACAGTTACTAAAAGAAAAGGATCAGTATCAATTCGTTGATATGACGCGAGGACAAGGAATCTATACCTATGATGCTGAGAATCAAGGAACCGAAGCAGATACTTCTCTTCTTCCTGGTGTATTGGTTACGAATCAAACGAACGAATTTTTATCAACAACCTCACGTGCCGCAGTAGATGCACATGTATTTGCGGGCACTGTCTATGATTATTACAAAAAAGTACACAAACGAAATTCCTATGATAATAGTGGCGCTAAGATTGTATCTACTGTTCGTTTCGGACAACAATATGAAAATGCGTTTTGGAGTCCCGAATTACGTCAAATGGTGTATGGCGATGGTGATGAATCAACCCGTTCTTTCACAGCCTCCATTGATGTGGTTGGACATGAAATTACCCATGCCGTAACAGATAGTACTTCAAAATTACTGTATCAAGATGAATCAGGTGCACTCAATGAAGCACTTTCTGATATTTTTGGAACATTAGTAGAATATTATCAGGGAGAACATTCCAATTATTTAATAGGTGAGGATTTGTTTATACAGCCGGATAAAGCCGTTCGCTCTTTAAGTGATCCGACCCAATACGGGGATCCTGATCATTACTCTAAACGATATACAGGAGAAGACCAGAGTAAGTTTGTTCATACTAATAGCGGTATTGTTAATAAAGCTGCTTATTTACTAGCGGAGGGTGGCCAACATTTTGACACACAGGTAATAGGGATTGGAAAAGAAAAAATGGGAGATATTTTTTATCGTGCCAATACGAAATATTTCACAGCTTCAACAACGTTTTCACAAGCAAAAGCGTCTTGTATCCAGTCAGCAGCAGATTTATATGGGGCAGATGCGGCAGAAGTTCAATCTATTAAGCAAGCTTTTGATGCAGTAGGTATTGAATAGAGAGAAATCACACAAAATATATTGATAGAGTCTTCTGTTCACATAAACAGAATCACACAAAATAAAGCATCACAAATAAAAATTTGTGGTGCTTTATTTTCATCGTGCGACCATATTGTACAAAATGTTCCACGTATTTATGTCAGATTATCTGTCTCGAATGAAGACTAGTAAATCATACAAGCAAGAATGATTTACATGATAGAATCCCAAAATAGGATAACTATTCCTCTATCTTTACTTTTTCACATTGATACGTATCTTCTCTACCATTCGCTATACAAATTTCATGTATGGATTTTCGCGTTACCTTGTCTGTTGTACTCTTTACTTGGTCCAAATTCACACGAAATTTTTGGTTCGGATTTCCTTTGGCATTCCCCGAAACATGAATGGTATGATCAAACATCTCAGCTGTTGGCCCGCTAGATATATTTAGGAGTTCTACGCCCTGGTTTTCGTATATATATTGCTTCACGACCTTTTCCGCTTCTTTTAATTGTTCATTAGTAGGGAATGGTATAGCGAATGCTGCTAAAATGACTACCGTAAGATACACAACATAACTAACCATTGCACCGATTATAATCCATCTAAGTTTTTTCCATATTTTTTTGATCATGAATATCCTCCTACATTATTATAGAAAGTGTGTATGTAAACATAACACGATATTTATTGTTTAGCAATAAATAAAAATTGTTTTATTTTATATTTTTATTGAAAACCACACCTCCTAAAACGAAGTATAGCTGTTGTGTTAACGTCAAAACAACTTGGGAACTACTATATTTTCTCAAGCGAAAAAAGATACGAATAAAGTGCCCGAATCAAAATGAATATTTTAGGCAAGTATCCAACAAAGTTTCTTCATAGAATTGAATGATTTTATAGGAAAAAGTTCTTTATTTAATCTAAAGTAGGTTCTTTTTTTGTTTGCAAAAGGGCATAATGTTGTAACCTATTCTTTTTTTGAACTAAGCTGACTAGGAGATACACAAGATATACTATTTTTTATGTATGATCTTATGTAACTTGCTTTCAACTTTCGAAATGGCATCTGTTTTTTCATGATAGCCATAACAACGAAGCTCCTCTGAATGATATTCTCCTAAATAAATATCGGATATATGGGTATAGCCCTCTTCCTGAATGCGTTTCTGCAACCAATCCATGTCTTTCTCTATTAGTTCTAAAACATCATCATTTGCTTGTCCATCAAAAATAAGAGGATAATGCATACAAACATCGCCATATTTAATAATTGTCAGTTGCCCATTGAGCTCTAAAACTGCCCTTTTTACTATTTTTAATTCATACACACCATTAGCCCTGAGCTTAAACATCAATTCATTTGCTGAAATTCCACATCGTAGACACTCTCGTACATGTAATTGTCCATTCGTAATGAGGAGAATAGGTTTACCATCTATGAATCTCCTACAATACCGATTGTTATTTTTAAGAAATGTTATGGTTAAAACGAATATCGTCCATATAATGAGAATGAGAAAAAATTGAAGTGGTTGTATAGAATCATTATAAATAACGCCACCGATGATACCACCTAACACATAGTCTTGCACCTGGTCCATTGCAGAAGCGGGAGACAGATTTTTCCCTAATCCATGAATTTGAAAGATTAAGCATAATAATCCTAACCCCAGTTTAATCATAACTGGATAATACAATTCCATTTGTATTTCACCTACTCGTTATTTGTATCTTGTTTCTGCTACATTTCTTATAAATACTTTTTCTACCTTATATGCACTTTTATCTGGATTAAAATATACACAATAAAACTCATTTGGTGTTTTAATAATTAAACCATCTATTAGCTTTGTGGAGTTCACAAAAACCTCCTCTTTATTTAACTTCTGATTTTTCGCAAATTGATAGATAAAATGAAGAAGCTGAGGAGAACGTCTGTGTTCATCTTTTTGATAAGAAGAATATTGAATGCCTATGAAAAATATAAGCACAAGTAAGACTAGTATACTTATATCGCGATATTTGGTTTGCATACGTGTGTAGGTATATATACTACAAAGGAAAAAAAGAAGAAACAGCATCGTGAAAACCCCTACATATTGTAAGGAATAATCAGAATGCTGTAGATTTTTTAAATAGGTGATTCCATAGAAGTTCATGATGTATCTCTTCCTTTCATTTGTAATTAAGACGATGAAGTGGCTATTTTTTCTCCATTCGCTCAATGATTATTTGGTCTTTCCTCGTTTTCTTTTACATAGAAAATACAATTGTTCATTAGAATCTATATCTATCCCTCTTGTCGATTGAATATCGCGATAATAATATCCATTTAAGCGCAACTATGCCTAAAGTCAGTATCCAATACATGAAACAATAGAAAATAATAAAAGAATCTTCTACCATAACTATAAGAAGATTCTTTTTATCGTTTAATAGATGATTCTGCTTACAGGAAGAAATTATTTTTCCATGGAGACAGTGGATTGTATGGCTGCCACTCTTTTAATTTGATTGCCCTGTACTTCTAGAACTTTAAAGCGAAAATGTTCTTGTTCAATTGTATACCCTGGATGGACAGGTAATTCTACTGTGCTCGAAAGAATCCAGCCTCCAAGCGTATCCACCCCATGATGAGGAATCGAAAGGCCAAGCTGTTCATTGACTTCAGCAAGAAGGGCTTTGCCATTTAATGAAAAAAGTTCTGGCGTACAGCGGTGAATCATTGGCGGTTCTTCTGTATCAAATTCGTCTTGGATTTCACCTACAATTTCTTCTAAGATGTCTTCCATTGTGATAAGGCCTGCTGTTCCACCATATTCGTCCACAACCAGGGCCATTTGTGTCCTTTTTTGTTGTAAACGCAATAAAGCTTGCTGAATGGGTGTTTTTTCAAAAATAGGAATCAAAGGCTGTATATAAGAACGGAGTGGCTGTCTTTCCCCCTGATATTCCTGTTGAAATAGATCTTTGAGATGAATCATCCCTACTATCTTATCTTTGCTGTTTTCTATCACTGGATAGCGTGTGAACTGGGAATGAAGCATTCTGCTTCTATTTTCCTCCTCTGTAGATTGGAGGGACACACATACCATTTCATTGCGAGGAATCATAATATGTTGTACGAGTCGATTATCAAATGTAAAAATATTATTGACATATCGATATTCTGCCGCATTAATTTCACCATTTTGATAACTTTGACTCACAAGCAGTCTGAGCTCTTCTTCTGAATGTGCTTTTTCATCCGCGTTCGTCATATTCATTCCCAACCCCTTTGTGACAAACGATGCACTTGTATTTAAAAACCAAATAAATGGAGACATTACTCGGTGAAAGCCCATAAGTGGCTTAGCAAATAAAAGAGTAATGGTTTCAGATTTTTGAATGGCAAATGATTTGGGTACGAGTTCGCCTAGCACGACATGAAAAAAGGTAATAAAGAGAAAGGCGGTACAAAAAGAAATAGTATGGGCGATACTTTCTGAAATGGGAAACAACTGAAAGAAAGGATGCAAAAGCCGTTCTACAGTTGGTTCTCCTAACCATCCGATTCCTAAAGAAGTCAGAGTAATCCCAAGCTGACAGGTGGATAAATAAATATCTAATTGAGAAAGAATGGTCTTTGCAGCTTCTACCTTTCTATGCCCTTCTGTTATTAATTCATCCATCCGGCTTTTTCTGACTTTTACAATGGAAAATTCTGCTGCCACAAAAAATGCTGAAATCAGTATGAGAACAAAAATGAAGATAAGGGAAAGGATATTCATCATCTTCTTCTATTTCAAAAAGAAAATAGAAGGTTCACCTCCTTTATTGGGATGACTATCTTTGACTATTTCATTCGTTCTACATGTTACATAAGGTTAATCAGATTTGAAAAAGGATTTCTTTTTCTTTACACGTAATAAATCCCCGGTCCATTCCTTGAACCGCATATAGAAATACATACCTCCTGTTGTGAGAATAATAGCTAAGAGCGCAAGCACATAACCATACTGCCATTCTAGTTCTGGCATATGCTTGAAATTCATGCCCCATAATGCACCTAGGGCTGTCAAAGGTGTACTTACAGCTGTCAGTACGGTAAGGGCCTTCATAATCTCATTGCCGCGGTGAGAAGAAACAACTTCTTGTAAATGAATCATGGTATCTAATTCTTGTTGATATTCTTTTGTAAGTAATAATCCACGTTGTAGTTTTATATGTGTCTGTTGATAACGAGATGTTTGGGTTACGTTTCCTAACCATGCTTCTTCTACAGATTGTAAGACTTCCTGTATTAAGCGGAATGCATGTGTGCTCATAAATAGTTCGTGGCGAATATGATAAATATTTTCTAACACCGATATATTATTATGATGATAAAAATTCCATAATATGCTTCGGAAGTGTTTTTCAAAACAATCTACTTCTTGTAGATAGTGAGACATATAGGCTGATAACAAAGTGCAAAACCCTTCAGCTGAGCATTTACAATCTGTTATACGTAAAGAACAAGCATGTATGATAGCTGGAAGATCTTCCTCCTTTTCTTGCTCAACGGTGATGAGTATTTCATTTGTAACAAAATAATGGAGGGATTTTTGTATCGTAGCATCTTCTTGGTTTTGCTCATATAAGAGCGAGCCATATACACAAGGTTGACTAGGTGGTATCATTTGAACAAATACCCTATTTTCACAGGGGGAATGAATTTCCTCTACAAATTTAGAAAAATAAGATAATATATCAGAAGAGAATGTCACAGAAAGTTGTTCGAGTTCGCTAGATCGAGCGTGATACCAATTCCATTTTGAAGTGTGTAGACATTTCATCTGATTTCTCCTTTCATTGCTTTCATTTGTCATTTAGGTTTGATGGAATAATAAAGAAAAGCTCTTGTTACATGAGATGAATTATTTTGAGAAATCATTTCACATTATATAAAAGGAAGGAGCATATACATGAATTTCTTTTTTATGTTTCTCTATCTAAGCATTGTCATCCTGATTATTGAAATACATGCCATTTTATTTACCTTAACAGGTGTAAAAAGGTCCATTTCTCGTTTTCAAGTGCTTTCTCTTATGACAGGAACAGGTTTTACTACTGAGGAATCTGAATTACTTTTAGGTCATCCTGTTCGAAGAAAACTTAGTATGTTTTTAATTTTATTTGGTATTTTTTCATTTGCTGTTATTATCTCTTCTCTTAGTACCATTCTTTCTCGATATGTGATAACAATACATATATTTTATATTGCTGGTATCATATTGATTCTATATATTTTATTACAAATTCCCGTTACCCAAAGGTATCTCAAGAAGAAATTACAACAAAAAACGAAAAAAACAGTAGAAATAAAAGATTTACCTGTCCATCAGGTTTTCTTACGAGATCCGACAGACCATCTTATGCTATGGAAAATAGATGAACATTCCATCTGGCGAAATCAGAAGGTATCTACCTTATTTCCCTTAAAAAAAGATATTCAAGTCCTCTTTGTTACAAGAGGTGAACGAAATCTTCGTTCGAATCTGAGGGACCTTATCTTACAAGAGGGTGATGAGTTATTGTTATATGGTGAAAAACAACTCTTGGAAGAAAAAATCTTACAGCAATCGAATGCAACGAAATACATGTAAAAAGTTAAATCAGATAGAAGGCCGTCTCTTTATATAGAGAGACCTTCTATAGATATGCTTGATTCCTACAAAATAGATGCAATGGTACACACCTCTTTTATTTTTAATTTTCAGACTATTAATAGTGTAAATCAGTCAGTCATTCTTTCTTATACAAATTCCATAACATATACGAGAAATGCTGTCATAACGAGCGTTCCCCCTATATAACTCAGAAATTCATTTTTATCTAATAAAGGCGTCTCGTTTTGATTTTTCATTTCCGTACTCTCCTTTCTGTTCTTTTTAGATGAACAGCTTACACAGGTTGTTGTACAATGTCTTCAAATACTCGACATCCCAAGATATAGTAGCCATGAAGTGCCGCTTCTTTTGCTGGTTCTAGGATATGGATAGAAGGGTATGCCCCCTGTTTTTCCTGAATTCTTTTTTTATGCATGTCCACCACTCCACCTGTCCAAATAATCTTGTCATATTGATGGAACAGAAATTGTTCTTGTACAACATCTAAAATCTCCTGAAAATGCGCATTCAATTCTTTTTGAACCAAGGCAGAAATCGGACTGGTCTGTAAACAATGTATTTCTTCCTTACAGATATATCCTTTATCTAATATATCTGGTAGGTTGTGTAGGTGAAGAGTAGGACTTTCCCCTACATGTTCTCTCAATATGTTCTCGATTTTTTTTAAAGGCTTCCTACATCCTAATTCCGTTTCATAACGATTTAAAATGAGCTGTTGTTTCATATCTGTTATTTCGAGTGTACGAAATCCTCCATCAATAATTAAAACACGCTCGCGTTCTTGTATAATACTTTCTTCTACAAAATAAGCATGTAAAGCAATCGGCTGGGGAAGGAGTAAGGCATTTTCCACTGTAATCGTAATAAACTTTCCGTCTAGTTGCACACTTGTTTCCTTTTTGATAATCTTTTGTAATTGTTCATGTTGTTTTCCAAAACAAGAAAGAGAAAGCCCTGTCACCACTAAAGGGAGGACAATATTTTCTTGATAGTCCTTTGCAATACATCCAAATAATTGTTGTTTGAATCGATCACTTTCATAATAATGTTCGATGTCTTCTTCAAATGGAGGAAGAAAGGACGCCTCAGATTGGTGCGCTTCTTCTCCCATATAGTAAGCGAAATCTACATCCATAAAACTTACCTTTGTCAAATTCTCACTTTCATCCTCAATAGGTACAGGCGCTAAGGTGGAAGCCTCACTTTTAATCGTCGTCGGCGAATTTACATGTTTTCGATACGCTCGTTTCGTAAAACCAATTCCTAAATCAATTGCATAAGGTGATTTCATCCCTTTTGTCCCCTCCTTTTTATTGGTGTATTCGAATTTAGGCACTTTCCTTTTCGTCCGTTTGCTTATCGGATTCTTTTTCCTTCTTTTCTTCCGCCTGTTTTTTATTTTGCTCACTTGTTTGGGATTCTTGGTTCTCATCCCTCTTTTCTTTACTTTCTTTGCCTGTCATCCCTTTTATGGTAGAAATAACAGTGGGCGCAGCCGTCAATAACTGTGGTAAGATTTGTTTTACTACGTTAGCGGCTGTAGTAGAGAACTGCTTACTTGTTGCTGCAACTTTTTCGAGTGTTTCTTTTCGAGAGTCTTCTTGACTCCATTCATCCCATTTGTTTTTTAAGTTCTTTCCTGTCGTTTGTACAGTTGCTCTATTTTCTTTTTTGAATAAAGAAATCGTGACGCCTGTCGCAATCCCAAGCACGGCATATTTCAAGATAGTTTGTTTCATCCTTCTCATCCTTTCCAATTTATATATTGTTTACGTTACAAGACGGTTTTTATTCTACTTATGCATTTCTAACCACTCGTAATAAAAGTGTCATACAAAGAACAAACACAATGGCTCCGAGTAAAGCTGGTAAGATAAAAATATCTCCCCACTCAGGTCCCCAAGTCCCAAATAACTTTGTGCCGACCCAAGATCCCATTAAACCTGCTACAATATTCCCTATAATACCTGCTGGAAAATCTTTTCCCGTAATCATACCTGCCAATGCACCAATTAATCCACCCACAACACATGTAATGATAAGTCCCATATTGTGATTCCTCCTCTGTTTTCCTCTATAGGGAGCATTTCCCGCCTGCATGAAGGAGGGAAATGCTTTTTATTTACTGTTTATTTTTTTCTTTTTCATGCCATGCTTCTTTTACCTGCCCTACGCCTTTTTTCACTGAACCCTTTGTTTGCTCCCAGATACCTTTTGCTTCTAATTTAGGGTTGTCTGTCCATTCTCCCACTTTTTCTTTCACTTTCCCTTTTACGTTGTCTAACGTACCTTCTGATTTTTCTTTCCTTCCGCTATCTGATTTTGTCATTTTATTTTCCTCCTTTTATTTAAAATGTTTCATTTTCTATTTACTGGTATGACATTCTCTTAATCTGTAATAGCGGAAGTGTTATAAAGAATGATAGTTTTGCAGTTGCATATCACGTGCATCAGGAATTTCAGTAGTAACAAGAAGTAAAATAATTCCTCGATCAAGTTTTTCTTCATATATGCTTGCTTCTTCTTTTGAGAGCCCGATTTCTTCCATTTGATTGCGAAGTTCGTCTCCTTTTTTGGAAAAGAAGTTAGCAATACTTGTACCTAGACCCTGTTCTTTTACGCCGATTGTATTGGTGTTTGTATCATCCGCAATTCGTTTTGTTCGATGTTTTTCATGTGTTAATACGTACATGTCATCTTGCAGGATCCCTTGCGTTTCTAATTGTTTGACTTGCGTTACAACCTCTTGCTCATTTTGACATTCATAAACAACTGGCTTTCTTTCATGTATCTCCATTTTCTACGTCCTCCTTTAGAATGTTTTTCTTTCAATTGATATTTCATCGTTATGTAATAGGTAATACACTCATTTGAGAAAAGTTAAACCTATATTTTCAAAATTTTTTTATTTACGATACAAGTATCCCTTTCTACAGCATAAATTTTCTGTTTATCGGTCATGTAAATTGTAAAATAAGTCAAACTATTTAATGTAAATCTTTTTTGGTTGGACAAAATCAAAAAAGATTTATAAAAAACGAAAAGCACTCTTTCAAGTAAGAGTGCTTTTCGTGTAAATAAAAATCACACTTCTTGATATAAGCCCTACCTCTCTTATATCCTTGCGACTCCGAGGTCGCGCCAGTACATGTGAAGTGTAAGCTTTCTTTTTCCTATACCTGTATGAATAAAAGGAGAAAAATTATAGTCTTATGTATGGGGACTGCATTGATAACATGCACCATACTTTGAAAATAAGTGTCCTACTTCTTGTCTTTTGCCTTTCGTTGCTTCTATCCTCAGAAGAATATGTCCTTTTTGTATATCAGCTAGATAAGGCTGAATAGACTTTTCTATATCTTGTAGACCAATCATCGCACCGATTAAACTTCCGGCACCGCCAAATATCCCAGCTCCTCCTAAAGCAGTTGCAACAGGACCAGCTGCCAAAATGAGACCGATGCCGGAAAGAGCCACCAACCCCGCCCCCGTAATCCCTCCTGCTAATGCACCTAACGCACTTCCTGTGGCTACTTTATCTTTCACCACCGATGCGGATAATTCTGTTATTCCAGCTCCAAGTTGTTGTTCCATGTTTGTTATCTGTTCTTCTTGCTTAGCAATAACCGAAATATGAGATAGAGGATATTCTTTGTGTTGCAAGGCTTCAATCGCTTGTACTGCAGCGCATTCTGTTCGGAATATACCAATACTCTGTCGCATCTTTAAAGTTTTCCTCCCTTATCGTATATCTGTAAGAAGATATACCCCTATTTTGGTAATATAAACCTAAAAAATCTCTTTATAAAGAAGAAGACATGTTCTTTGTATTGCGATTTCTGAAAACAAACAGTAAGGTAAAAAGAAAGGTACATCAAGCTAAAATATACAGAGACATAGAAAGGAACGGAACCATGTACGCAAAGATGAAAATAGGACTTCGTACCAAAATTTGTTTAAGCTTGGTCATTATTATGCTATTTGTTATACTTTCATTTATATTACTGAACCAACAAATCACATCCATCGAACAATCTCAGACTTACATTGTGAAGCATGATTTTAAAGTGCATAACTTGACCCATGAAATTGAGAGTCAACTAATAGAAATGGAAAATAATGTGCGAGGATCTATCATTTCAGGAGATCAAATATATATTTCCTCCTATCAACAAGCGGAGAGAAAGTGGAAAAGCGCTTATATGGAACTGTACTCGCTGTTGGCAGATAATCCGCGGCAACAAAAAACATTAAATGAAGTCCAAACAGCTATCACACATTGGACCAAAACAGTAGAGATACCTCGTTTGCAGCAATCTCAAAACCAACAAGGTCAATCTGGACACGAGTTACTTGACATGAAACCAGGATATATCGATTTACAGACACTGCGAGAGAAGATGAATACCTTTCGAAATACAGAAGAAGAATTAACAAAAGCAAGAACGAACAACTTACAGGAAAAAAATCAAACGTTAAAATTGGGATTATCAGGGTTACTATTTTTTAGCTGTTTTCTATCTATTACCCTTGCTATTCTTCTGTCAAACTCTATTGTACGAACTGTACAACATGTAATTTGTGCCATACGAGGAATTACATCGGACAAAGGCAGATTTAATCAGCGGATTCATGTGAGCACAAATGATGAAATTAGAGAATTAGGAGAAGCTACAAATGCATTATTAGATAACGTAGAACAAAGAGAATGGCTACAAACGAATGTAGCAGATATGATGATAAGATATCAAGGTGTTTCTTCGCTCCAGGAACTGACAGAAAGATTTTTAGCAGGTATAACAGAAAAAATGGGTGCATTCTTCGGACTTGTATATGTGCAAGAACAAGGGACAGAAGGGATACAATACGTACAAAGAGGCAGATTTGCTGACAGACCTTTTAAAGGTGAACAGAAGATATTTCAAGAAAAGGAAGGATTGGTAGGGCAAGCTGCAAAAGAAAAACGTGTGTTTCTTTTGCAAGATTGTTCGGATTCATGCTCTCCTATTACCTCTGGTTTAGGAGAGTGGCGCCCGCATAGTTTAATCGTGGTTCCAATTGTCTTTGATGAGGAAGTCATTGCTGTTGTAGAATTAGCAAGTTTACAAGTGTTTACAGATTTACAAAAGCAACTCTTGAAAGAAACCACGCATTCTTTTGGAAGTGCGATTCATAGTGTGCAACGTCGCATGGACGTACAACATATGCTGGTTCAATCTCAGAAAATGACAGAAGAATTGCAAACGCAATCGGAAGAGCTTCAGATTCAGTCCGAAGAATTACAGGCGGTAAATAACCAATTAGAAGAACGAACCAAAGAGGCGGAAGAGAAAGCAAGAGATTTACAACAAACGAAGAAAGAATTAGAATTGCAAACCAAACAACTGCAAGCAAGTTCACAGTACAAATCGGAATTTCTCGCTAATATGTCTCATGAATTACGAACGCCACTCAATAGTATTCTGATTTTATCAGAAATGCTACTAGAAAATAAGAATGAGACATTATCAGAAGAAGAGCAAGAATTTGCACACATTATTTATTCAGCTGGCACAGATTTATTAGGATTGATTAATGATGTCTTAGACCTATCTAAAATAGAAGCAAAAAAATTAGAAATGATATGTGGCGAAATGAGTATACAAGAGCTATGTACACAATTGGAACGTCATTTTACACCCATTGCCCAGCAAAAACAAATAGATTTTCAGATTCTCCTACAAAAACCTGTTCCAGATTTATTCTATACAGATGAAAAGCGCCTACAACAAATTATTAAGAATATGTTATCCAATGCATTCAAATTTACAGAACAGGGTTCTGTAATCATGCAAGTGGAACAAATGCAAAAAGAACAGATGACAGTAGAGATGGAAAAGAAGAGTGATACATGGCTCGTTATTACATGTCAAGATACGGGCATTGGCATATCAGAGGAACAACAGCAACTGATTTTTGACGCTTTTCATCAAGCAGATGGAGCTATTGCAAGAAAATATGGTGGAACAGGCTTAGGATTATCCATTAGTAAAGAATTGGTAACCTTATTAGGTGGTTCGATCACGGTACACAGTATACAAGGGAAAGGAAGCATTTTCACAGTATATATACCAAATATTCCAAAGGGCGTAGAGATGCTAGAAGAACATGCTGGACAAATTACTTACGAAGAAGTGGCCACCTCGCAAAACACTGAACAGATAGGAGACGTGCCAATTGTTCCGAGGGGATACCAGGAAAGTATGTTATTCCAAGGAAAAAAAGTGCTCATTGTGGACGATGATCATCGAAATCGTTTTGCTTTGCAGTCGGCATTAGGGAAACAAGGAATAACGGTGATTTCCGCTGAAGATGGGGTAGCATGCTTGGATATTTTAGAAAAAAATACAACAATTGATTTAGTGTTAATGGATATTATGATGCCGCATATAGATGGATTTGAAACCATGAAACATATCCGTCAGAGTAGAAAGCACATACATTTGCCCATCATTGCACTTACCGCAAAAGCAATGAATCATGATAAGCAAAAGTGCTTGCAAGCAGGAGCTAATGATTATGTAAGTAAACCTGTCAACTTACAACAATTATTTTCTGTTATGCGCGTGTGGCTAACAAAATAAAAAAGGATTAGATGAGACAATATCCATGTACGCAAGATAGAGCGCAAACGTAAAAGTTGCTTTCTTACTGGAACATAGGTTTTGATTTTCGGCCATATGCCCTTTATTTGAACAATATATTGATATTAAAAAATAGTGGGAAAAGGAATTCTCCAACTGAGAATTCCTTTTTTTATGTTGCTTGTGCTTGGATCATCACCATACACATATCATCTGTTTGTTCTTGTTTCTGTTCTTTCGATAAAATCGATTTCAGTTCAGCATCAAGATCGTTCCATTTCGGCTTACAATGACCTTGTAAGATTTTTTCTGCTTCTTGTTCCAATGGATCGAGAGTTTCAATGACTCCATCTGTGACGAGCATGATTTGCACTTCTGTTTCAAATGAAAGAACAGTTTTCTGAATCAAAATATCAGGTAAAAAACCTAATGCGCAGCAACCTGTATCAAGAGGTACAACACTTTTTCTATCTCTACACATATATCCAGCAGGGTGTCCTGCATTCACATATTCGACGGTTTTTGCATGCGTATCAAGTACAAGATAAATGGCAGTTAAATAATAAGAGATATCATCTTTTTCAGTATGTAACATATGTATGTATCGGTTTAAATCTGTTATGACGAGCTCGGGATCTACCTTAGTTCGTATGGTCTCCCGTAAAACAGAAGACATAAACATGCAAACGAGGGAAGCGGATACGCCATGTCCCATCACATCAAATAAGATAATGCCGTACCTATGTTCATCAATTTTTTGCCAATAGTACATATCTCCTGCTAGATGAGAAGAAGGTATATACGATGCACGAATGGTGATGTTCTGTTCTTGGAGGGGCGCACTTAATACATTTCTTTGCACGACTGTAGCAAGTTCTAATTCGTTTCGTAGCTGCTTTTCTTGATGGGCATGCCAATCTAATTCACTTTTTAAACGTAAAGCGACCCGAATACGCGCTAGTAATTCCATTTTATCAATTGGTTTTGTAAGATAATCTACACCGCCCGCATCTAAAGCCTGCGCCATTTTCTGTACATCTTCTAAAGCCGTGATAAAAATAATCGGAATATTTTTATATATTTCAGATTCCTGTAGTGTTCGGCAAGCTGTAATCCCATCTATATCAGGCATCATCACATCCAGCAAAATCAACTCAATAGAAGAAAGTTCTGATGTAGAAGCTTGTAAATGAAGATAGTGAAATAATTCTTGGGCAGAAGAGAGTTTCACTGTATCTCGATATCCGGCTTGTTGTAATATCTTTTCAATAACAAATACATTCGCTCTCTGATCATCAACAATTATAATACTCATAAAAATGTAGGCTCCTTTCCTATTTTTTATGAGTATAGCAGGAAACTACATACAAGCGTACATTGTAATGAAAATGACTTGTATTCTTTATGTCTTAGAATACGATACAATTTTGACAAAGAAATAGGTTTATAACTTATAGAAAGGGGTAGTGTAAAAGGGAAACTTCACTTTGTAAGGAGGAATGAAGATGCATGTAGAGATACATACCGATGAAAAAAAAGTCACATACACTTTCGTTTTAACCGGAGAGTTAGATGCGCATTATGCACCAGTATTGAAAAAACAACTAGATACCATTTTAGAACAAGGGCATTCTCACATTGTATTGGATGTGTCTCGCGTAACTTATATGGATAGTACAGGACTTGGGGTGTGTATGGGATTGTTAAAAAAAGTACACAAACAAGATGGTTTTCTAGAAGTTACAGGTGTCTCATCACGTATTCAGCGTTTATTTGATTTAACAGGGTTCACAAAAATTTTACAGAAATATGGGAAAGAAAGGTGAATACAGGATGCAACCATATCCGCCCGATTATATAGAATTGAAAATTCCTGCAAAAACAGATTATCTGGGGATGATTCGGCTTACTGTATCAGGTATCGCGAATCGGATGCAGTTTTCTTATGATGAAATTGAAGATATAAAAATGGCAGTAAGTGAAGCATGTACAAATGTCGTACAACATGCCTATCTAGACAAAGAAACCGGAGACATAACCATTGGATTTGGTCTATTTTCGGATCGATTAGAAATCATGATCGACGACCACGGGGAACGTTTTAATTTTAGAGAACGTAAGCAAGGAATGGCACCTTATAATCCATCTCATCCGATTGATGCGCTGCCTGAAAGTGGGCTGGGCATTTATGTCATGCATAGTGTAATGGATGCGGTAGAAATCAGTTACAATCATGGTATGACGGTTCTTCTCACCAAACATTTACAGAGAGAGTGGGGAGAAAAGGATGAAAGAACGCACTCCATCTATCCGGAAAACTAAAGAAGAGGTACTTCATCTGATTCAGGAATGTCAAAACAAACAATGCGAGCAAGCGCAGCAAGACATTGTCTTGTATTATACGAATCTCGTACACTCTCTTGCGTATCGATATTCAAAAGGAAATGCCTCTCATGAGGATTTTGTGCAAATAGGTATGCTGGGACTTTTAGGAGCCATTCGTCGCTATGATACATCTCTGAAAAAAGAATTTGAAGCTTTTTTAATCCCCACGATTATGGGAGAAATGAAAAAGTATTTACGGGATAAGACCTGGGATGTACATGTACCAAGACGAATCAAAGATAAAAGTTCCACATTAAAGAAAACAATAGAAATTCTCACGAGTACGTTACAGCGTTCGCCTCAAATACAAGAAATCGCCATCCATATGGAATTATCAGAAGAAGAAGTACTGGAACTTATGGAGGCAAAGCAACATTATCAAACTACCTCTCTAGATGCGGAAATAGAGACAGCTTCAGAAGGAGCTATCGGCACAAAGGTGGAGTTTGTAGGAGTTGAAGAGGAAGGATATGGAAAAGTTGATCGATATTTAACACTAGAAAAATTACTACCTCTACTCACAAAACAAGAAAAAGAGATTTTATATTACACGTTTATCAAACAATATAATCAAAAAGACACAGGAAATCTAGTAGGGATTTCACAGATGCATGTTTCTAGAATACAAAGAAGAGCGTTACAGAAATTAAGAAAGGCTTCCGATTCAAAGTTGGAAACGTACTGAAGCGGATACCCTTATACATATACCTCCAGCGCTGGATAGAGATAAAAAGAAGACAATACATGGGGTATTGTCTTCTTTTTATGACGTCTGTATCATGTCGAATAGGTAAAAGGTATTTGTTATATCCATTTTTGTAAAGTTGTCAATAAATCTTGCGCGCCCTCTTGGCTTAAAATTAAACGGCCATCATATAATTCTAAGTGATTTTCAGTGCTTTCTCCTGTGACAAAACAAGTACGTTCTTGTTTTCTCATGTGAACATTTCCATCTCTTACAAACATTTCAACTTGCGTATTTGTTACTAAATCTAACGAGCGGCGCATTTCTTTTGGTAATACCACTCGCCCTAATTCATCCATTCTTCGAACCATACCCGTTTTTTTCAAGAAAATCCCCTCTTCCGTTTATTTATTCCCTATTTTTGGTAGATATAAATTTTTTATACCTTTTTCATAGAAAAAATATATGGTTATAAAAATGGGATATATCAAAGTGTACAAGTCCTCTGTGAACTACCCGCCACTTAACGTCCTAACGGACTGTTTGAAGTGGGGCTTCTCGGTTAGTCGTTACTTTTGGTAGCTAACGAATTCGTCCTAAGACAGCCGAGCTAACGCCAATAGGCGTATTGCTTCATTTTTGATATTGGTAGCTGCGTTATAATCTCTATCGAGATTTACACCGCA
>NZ_JBNPJZ010000127.1:0-24932 GCF_050312695.1 Bacillus sp. AF62
GTTAAATCCGCAGGATTTCAAAGTCTTCGCCATGCTTCACGTACATTGAAAGGAATCGAAACAATTCCTGCTATATACAAATAAAAGAGAAGTCACATTCCAGACTTCTCTTTTTCGACGTACAATGAATTACAAAAATTATTCAGAACTGCTTAAACTACAACCGTATTTTGTAAGCCGGTTTATGTTTTTTCAAACTTTGCAACAGGACCAAACAAGATCATCAGTTTATCAAAAAAGGACAAACTCTCCGAGGGCAGCAGTCTGTCCAAAAGCAAATATATCTTATTCATGAACTCTTAGTTTAACAGCATACAGTGTAATTCCACCAGAAATTCTTTTTTTTTCATATCCCGCTGTTTTTGCACCAGCCCCCTACAAAGCTCATGTCTGTACGACACCAGAAGGTGTTATATTGTCCTGTACATTTACAACGGTGAACGTACAGGATAGCAAAATGGCTCCTGTATTACTTTAAGATATACAAGATCAAAATGCCCTGTTTTCCGTGGCAGATGTGGCTTATGATAGTCAGCATATGTATGAAGTTTCATGAATATGTGACATCTTTGCCATAAATCCAATCAACCCTCAGAATAGTAAAAAAATGAGACAATACACATCAGCATGTATTGTCTCATTTTATACAAACCATCTTTGGAAAACAGTTGATGAAGGAACGTGGAAAAATTGAAAAACAGTTTAGTACCTTAAAAATAAAGTGTGGGAACAACCTCGTTGGTATGGTCAAAACCGCTATCTACTGCATGTTCAGCTAGTTTTTCTGATTCATAACCTCGCATATTTATTTTAGTTGTGCAACACCCTCTAGAATTTAAAGAATGATTTTCTCATAAACAGCACATTTGTGGTGTTTATTTTTATATAAAAAAGCCCCAAAGGGGCAAATGAAATAAATACTAGTAAACATCTTATCACTTTTACAATATAGGATACATCTCGTAACCTATAGTAATGCTTTTAACAATTGTGCTATTAATGGAGCAACGCCCCCAATAAATGTTAAAACTGCAATTGTAATTGACATCCCAATTCCTCCCCGTATGTAAGAAATTCATTCTTATCTCTATTAAGGTATATCTGGTTGTGGGTTTTGGTCTGTGAGCCATTAGTTTAGCTTATAATGACCTTCACGCTCAGATGTATGAATATTTAGATAATAATAACCTCTATGTTTCGCTCGAAATGTAAAAGTTTTATAGGAATTTGGATTTTCATAACTATGGAAGCCGTATTTTTTATCATGAATAGTAGGAGCATTCCTAAATTGTTCATAGAATTTAAGTGTATAGTTTGCCTTGTTGTATTAGAATTACTAATCGAATCTGCCTGAATAGTGTTTGCTAACGAAAAAAGAATCATACTTATGCTAAGACCTACCACATACTTCTTCTTTTAAAGGCCCCCTTTAGTGAATTGAAAAATGATTGTATCTATGCATGCATCAGTATAATAAATGTTGCTTTATTTCTCAACCGAACAGGTTATCTGAATTTTCTTGATATCTAATACATAATTACAGGTTTTCTTAAAAAAATGAGAAACTTGAAATGGATTTTTATGACTTACCTATACTGCCTATCATTTAAACTAGTTTCAACATCAAAAATATCCATTTTTCAGACAATTTTATTCATATATATATACAATGTTACATTAGCAATTGAGGTTCAATCCTTCTGTGTGTATCCCTCTAACTGTTTCTTTAAATGCATCTAATTTACTCAATAATCCCTAGTCTTAATCTAGGGATTATTCCCAGGCTGTGGAGAAAGTCTTCTCCACAGCCTGTTTTTTGTGTCTGAACCTTTTTTATGTGTCAACACTGATAAAAAGAGGTAAAGGAGAGATTTTTTATACTGAGTGTTTAAAAAAATCATCGTGATGAACGTGTATCTGTTTCTGTAGAAGAGTTGGTTTCACAAGATCATTTCCTTCGTGCGATTGAAGCGACAATTAGCTCTGATTTTATTGAAGAGAAGTTACGCCCTTATTACTGTGAAAACAATGGAAGTCCGTCAATCCATCCTATCGTTTTATTTAAAATAATGTTTATTGGATATTTTTACGGTATTCGTTCGGAGCGTCAATTGGAAAAAGAGATTAAAACGAATATCGCCTACCGTTGGTTTTTAGGGTTTTCTCTATCAGATACTATTCCAGATCATTCTATAATTAGTTCGAATCGTCGTACTTGCTTTATTCATACAAATATTTTCGAAGAAATTTTTGATGAGATTGTGAGGCCAGCGACAGAGCACCGGATGGTGGGAGGACATGCGCTGATGACAGATTCTACGCACATTAAGGCCAATGCTAATAAAAATAAGTTTGTACATAAATACAAAAAAGAAAAGGCAAAATTATATATATAAACTAGAAGCTGCGGCAATCGAAGAACATGAGGTACACGAAAAAAAGCCTTAAAACCCACAAAGAAAATCGGATAAGTACTACAAATCCAGATAGTGGACTTGTAATGAGAGATGGAAAACCGAACGATTTTCATTTCTTAGACCATCGTACGACTGATGCGAAGTACAATATTATTACAGATACTTATGTAACGACTGAAAATATAGCAAATCCCGATCTATATTTAGTATGGCTACAAGCTCAAATTGACGAATTCGGATTTAAAGTAGAAGCTGTACTTCTTGATGCAGGCTATTTTACAAGGTATATCTGTAAGAAATTATCGGAGAGAAATATATTTATGGTGATGGGGGATCGACGATTTTGAAAACGAAATAAAGAAGTACCGAAAAGCCAATTTAAATATGTAGAAGAAATGAATGCATTTGTTTGCCGGATGGGCTGTATTTTAGAGTATGTGACAACGGATCGTGAAGGATACCGTCAATATAAATCGAAGTTAGAAGACTGCGCTATTTGTCCACTACGTGAAGTGTGCTTTTCAAAAAAATAAAAAGTTATCACTCCTCATATATGTAAGAAATATAAAGATATCTCTAGAAAAAACAAGCTAACAGCTACAGAGAAAAAGTTATAGAAAGTACGCTGTTCAACTATAGAAAGAAGCTTTGCGGACACCAAAGAACTGTATGGCTATCGATATACACGATTTTTGGGGCTGAAGTCTGACCAAATACAGGCTTATCTCACCACAGCTTGTCAAAATATGAAAAAAATAGCTTTCCACCTGACTAGAAAAGTGGAAAGCTATTTTTCTAGATTCTATTATTTGTTTCTACAAAATCTAATATCTCTTATACTATTTTCTGTAATTTATTCTCTTTTCTACTTTTTTTACATAAAATTATTTATCATACTGTATGAGTAGAAAGGATTATCTATGTATAAAAAATGGAATAATTGTGATCCTAAACGGCCACTAGATATCATATATCCTTCTTTTTATCGTGTATCAAATTTAATGTATCATACCATTGCAAAAGAAAAACAACATAGATACACGAATGAAGATCGTTTAACTGAATATAATAGTTCCACCATTTTGTCTCCTGATGAAGTTTCTTACTTTAATTTATTTGTAAATGGCGTGATACAACCTCTTGCTACTTACACTGTTTGTAAAGGGGAACTACTTTTTTTAACAGAAGATTTACCCATCATTAATACTCCGATTACTTTACAATTTATTATTATTTCTTAAAAAGAAGCTTATTTTTATATTTACTTATTCCTTACTCCCGTATCTCTTTTTTACGATTCTGGTGCAAAAAAGTGAAACGCTTTGAAAATGGTCTCTCAAACCGGACTATACTGGTACGACTACTTAAAAAAGTTGTGTGATCAGTATGGCACAAGAAAATATATTCAAATGGAAACATTATCAGCCTGATATCATTCTATTAACCGTACGTTGGTACCTGCGGTACAACTTAAGTCTTCGTAATTTAGTAGGAATGATGGAGGGACGGAGGTTGTTTTTAGCTCATACAACCATTATGCGCTGGGTTCATCAATATGGACCAGAATGAAATAAGCAGATTCGAACACATTTGAAATCAACCAATGATTCTTGGCGAGTGGATGAAACATACATCAAAATCCAAGGAGAAAAGATATACTTATATCGCGCAATCGAAAATACGATTGCTTTTTATTTAAGCCGTAAACGAGATACGAAGGCTGCCAAGAGTTTTCTAGAGAGGATCTTGACTTCTTTGGCTTCTTGTCATTCTCTGAGGGCAGAAATCTGTCTAAAAACAGATATATCTTATTCATAAATTTTTAGTTTAACAGCATACAGTTCAATTCCACCAGGAATCTTTTTCTTTTTTTCATATCCCACTGTTTTTGCACCAGAACCTAACAATTACTACATTTAGAGTAGCGTTAGGAAAGAAAGAACTTGATTTCTATAATTAGAACATTTAGAAATAGAGCTTGAAGAGATAGTGGGTTATTTCACAGTTGAAAAATAATGGTGGCTGGAAGTAGTGGAATGAATAAAAGGATTCGAAATTTTTTTGGAATAAAATAGAGGTGATAAATAGCTATTTTCTGTAAAAAGACTGCAGTTATCATTCCAAATTTCATATGTACTGTAGAGGGAAGAAATCTTAGTATATGTATGATGATTTAAAAAAAGGCATAGAAAAATAAGCCACATGTTATTAAATTTTTTAACAGTAGCGAAAGAAATATGAACTTGAATGGATTAGCTACGAAAAAGCTTTTGAATATTCAATAAAATCAGATCGTTGATCTAATATGTGATAGATAATTTTAATAACTTTATGTGCAATGGCCATAAGTGCTTTCTTTTTACCTCTTCGTGTAGCAAGAGACCAATATTTTCCTGATAACCATGTATGACGAGTTCTCGAGATGGCCCATGCTACTTCATAAAGCATGGATTGAATGTGTGGATTACCTTTTGTTGTTCGAGTGCTTTTTTCTTGCCTGTACTTTCATGATTTTCAGGTGATAAGCCTGCCCATGAAGCAAGGTGTTGAGCCGATGGAAATTGTCTCATTTCGACACCGATTTCTGCAATAATGCTTGCGACAGCATGCTTTTTCACTCCTGGAATTGTTAAAAGGAGTTCAACTTGTTCTGGATAAGGTGAAAGATGTTCATCAATTTTTTCTTCTATTTGTTGAATGGATTCTTCGAGAAATAAGATGTGATTCCAAGATTGACGAATAAGAAAAATTTGATGTGAATTTAAAGTTCCAAACAAGGATTCTGTAATCTGGGATGCCTTCCATGAATATTTTCTTCTACTTCATGTGAGTTAACATATCCTTGTTCCACAAGTCAAGTCAGTAGTTTACGACCAGATACACCGAATACATCAGAGATAATAGCACCTAGTTTAATATTGGAACACTCTAATGTTTTTTGAATACGATTTTTTTCAGCAGTCATATTGCCAATCATTTTTTTACGTAAACATGTTAAACCTCGAAGTTCTCGAATATCTGCTGGAGGTACAAAACTTTTTTCAATGAGTCCATACTGAAGGAGCTTGGCAATCCATTCGGCATCGGCTACATCTGTCTTACGCCCTGGTACATTCTTAATTCTTTGTGCGTTTTCAAGGGTAATATCAAAATAATCTTCTAAAATGTTGAAAACAGGTTTCCAATAGATACCTATGCTTTCCATCGCAAGATGGGTAATATGCAGCTCTTCGAGCCATTGAAGCATTTCAAATAAATATTTTGTGAAAGTAGGAAATGTACAAATTTCCTTTGTAAGTTCTGTCTCAGAATTTCCAATATAAATACAAACAACAATTTCTTTCTGATGGACATCAAGTCCAGCACAATGAGAATGTAAAGTTTCCAATGTATGAACCTCCCAAATAGATATGAGATGGATAATCGAAATAATTGGAGTTTCAACATTTTTCTGTTCGTGATCAGAATGAATCTGTCAACAAAGGGGTGTGCACCAAATTATTTCTTACAGTTTATTGTACGGGGTAAATCCACCATAAAAAGCCACATACTAAAGTATCCATCTAAATAACCAGTATGGAAAGCTTGGAAAATAAATAGTCCTACCCCTTTTCATATATGGGTGGGACTGTAAAGTCATGATTGTTTATTTTGTATAAAATACGGCTTTTGTACGGAATTTTATATGGTGCATTCACCATAAATAAGGTTGTCTCATATTATGTAGAAATTTCCTTATTAAGATTTTAAAAGGATGTGAATGTATTGGAAGATGTATATGTAAAAATCAACAGTTTAAAAGCAGAACACAAAGAAATTATGCGAGATATTCGTAATTTAGAAACTCGCACAATAATTAATGAGAAAGACATCGTCACAATTAATACAAAATTAGAAAAGATTAGCATGAATACAACTTGGATTTTACGAATTATTATTAGTGCACTCATTATGTCAGTTTTGAGCTTAATATTAAAAGAAATGATTTAATAATCTTAAAATTAAATTACTTCTTGAGATAGGGACGGACAAGCGTCTCTCTTTTTTGTTATAAATAAGAAGATAAAAAGATGGATTGTATTGATATTTTAATTAAAATATTTATAGCTACATTTAGTGGCTGTAGTGGGTATTTATTAGGAGCATGGGATATAACAGTGAAAATTTTAGTGACGATGGCAGTTATTGATTATTTAACTAGCATGATTGCAGTAGGATATAAAGGAAAATTAAAAAGGAATATTGGTTTCAAAGACATCAACAAAAAGGTGAGGCTTTCTCTTTTAGTTGGAGCGGCAGCTCCATTAGATATAGCGGTAGGAAGTAACAGCATTTTTCGTGAATCAACAATTTTCTTCTTTATGGGTAATAAATTGCTTTTTCTTATAGAAAATGTTAATTGTATAGGAACCCTAATCCCATAAGTTTTTACAAAGATTGTACAAGGTGCTAATTATAGAAATCGAAAAGAGCGCATTATGGATAGACAAACTAAAGATGCTGTAGTAACTAAGTTAAAAGCTCTAGGGCAAGTTTATGACCATACGGATGAAGTAGGAAGCACTCAAGCGTAAAATTCAAATAATATTGTTCCTAATAGTAATTCTCATGATGTAGATTTAGCTATTTCTTTTTATCTTAATGCAAGTGTTGGGAATGAACAGGGAGTTGAAGTTTTGTATTATAATCAAAAAATCTAGCTGCTAACATTTCAGCGCAACGGTCAAAAGACATTGGATGGCTTAATCGTGGTGCGAAACAACGTACAGATTTAGCGATATTAAAAGTGCCTAAAGCATCAGCTATTCTTATCAAATTAGGTTCCATCGATAACGAATCACACATGACAAAATGTAATGTTGCTAAAATTTCTAAATCTATTATGTTGTCTCTTACAGGATAAAATGTAGGGGCTTCAATTGAAGGTGAGGGATTTAGTAATGTACAAGTTTTAGCTCAAGCAATGGTGGATGTAGGTGTTGACGGAAAAATTGGTGCTTGTAAAGATGGTATTGGCCATTCTGTAACGAATGGCTACCCGTCTAGAAGAATGGATAAGTTTACAGCATGGTTAGATGAGCGTAAATGGTGTTATGAGTATTTAAAATAAAAAAAATAATAGGTTGTTGAAAAACAAAGGTTCATCAGGGGTGTATGTCAATGGCTCGCCACAATATAAAGCGCACAACAGTAAAGGGAAAACATCTCATTAAAAAGCAAATAAAGCCTATGTGTGGGTAAAATAAAAATGATGAGCTCGTTTCTATTAATTATTTTTTATTGGCTCTGGTGCAAAAATAGTGGGTTTATGAAAAATGAACAAACGATTCCTAACGGAATTGAAATTTATGCTGTTAAACCAAAGGTTTCATTGATAAGATACATTTGCTTTTGGACAGACTTCTCCCCTTGGAGGGTTTGTCCTTTTTTGATCATATGCATAGCTTCTATTCCAGCAATCATTTTTGTAGCTGTTTGCAAGGATTTCAATCCCAGCATATTCCGAATCCATTTTTTGATAAATCGATGATCTTGCTCAATGATATTGTTTACATATTTTTTCACACGAAGTGGTATACCATGTGGTATACATTTTTCTTCCTTTCGTTCACGTATCGCAACAGGATAGGCCTTATCTCCATCAGCAGTTATCGAACGAGGCTTTGTGGCATGACAAGAAGCCAAGGCTTTCTTTAGAAAATGCTTGGCAGCCTTCGCATCTCGTTTACGACTTAAATAAAAATCAATCGTGTTTCCTTCGGAATCGATCGCACGATATAAGTACATCTTTTCTCCTTTGATTTTGATGTATGTTTCATCCACTCGCCAAGAATCATTGGTTGATTTCAAATGTGTTCGAATCTGCTTATTTCATTCTGGTCCATATGGATGCCCCCATCGCATAATTATTGTATGAGCTAAAAACAACCTCCGTCCCTCCATCATTCCTACTAAATCACGAAGACTTAAGTTGTACCGTAGGCACCAACGTACTGTTAGCAAAATAATATCGGGCTGGTAATACTTCCATTTGAATATATTCTCTTTTTCCATACTGATCACACACCCTTTTTAAGTAGTAGTACCAGTATGGACACGTTTGAAAGACCATTTTCAAAACGTTTCTTTTTTTGCACCAGAACCGATATTTATTATGATGCAAATTCCAATTGTTAAAAAACGCAATATAACAATTATAGAATGCAAGGCGCAATTTTGGACTTCTCCTTTACAAGAATATAAAAATCTACAATTTTATAAAGCTGATATTGATACAACCTTTGCTGTTTACAATAAAAAATTCTTTACAAATGGTTTTTATACGCAGTAAGAGTTGCCCATCATTTTACATGTAAACATTTACCCTGGTATAATAATAATCTGATTTTAGAAGCAAAAAAATTTGTAATACTCAAGGGTCTACATGGGGCAATATAATATAAATACATATTATTAGATGGAACTTATAAGATTGCTAGTATTGATTAAACAAATAATGAGGGGAAATATATATAAGTAAGGAACTTTATATTTAATATTATATGGAAATAATATGATTAGTTATAAAAATCTAGATACTTTTTTAAATGATTATAAACAAAATAATTTTATAACAAACATCGAATACTTTGTACATGTAATACCAGAAATCAACATTACATTTAATATATATCACACTGAAATTTCTATACTGTATGGTACAGTATGTAATTTTTCTATTATTATAAAAAACAAACACTTCTATCACAATAGAAATGTTTGTTTTTACGCTCTTATAAAGTGAATGGAGGGGTATTATGAAACAATTGATAAAGATTGTCTCTCTGTACTATATGTAAGTACCAGTATAACTGTGAAATAAACAGGCTCTTTTATTTATAATTAGACAATGCTACATTTCGCTATTTAATATTATTATATAACGGTATTTCAAAAACATACTTCTCTATTCTTGACACTCCCACGGCTAAAGCTGCAAATCCTACACCTTACGGTGTAACGGATGGGATTCTTGAACGACTAAACGTTCGCAGTCCATTTCTGTTTTGAACAGCTTTCAAGATGAGGGTGTGCCATCCCCCCTCCTAAGACAGACCATATAGGTTCTTAGGCTGATTGACTATTACCGCCAACCACAGTTGCGTAGCGAATGTTCATCGCTCCAACGATATCGCGATGTTTCTCAAATCCACATTGACACTTATATTTTCTATCCTGTGCCTTGTTCTTTTCAGTGCATTTTGGACATGTTTGACTTGTATAAGAAGGGTTCACATATTCAACCTGTATACCAACTAACCTTGCTTTGTACTCGACGAAGTGTGCGAGACGATAGAATGACCAAGTGTGTAGATTTTTTTCGTTTTTATGGCTTATCCGTGCCGTCTGTCTCATGTTCGTTAGTTGTTCCAATCGAATGACAGAGATAGTATTATCCGTTGCAAAATCAACGATTTCACGACTCATTTTGTGGTCTTGGTCTTGCATCCACCTTTGTTCCTTATCATCAAGTTGCCGAAGGGCATTTAGTTTTTTAGCTTCTCCTAGCTTCCTACGAACACTTCGAAACTTACGTTTCATATATTTGTTTTTCCTACCATTTTCAAAGAAACGAACTTTGTCATCATCAGATACAATTGTATGAATGAGTTTAATGTACTCGTGACTACTTTGTTCCAATAACCTGATTTGTTCTTTTGTCGGAAGCAATTTAACTTTGACCGTCATGGTTTGTGTCACAAGTTGCATCCCCTTGTTTTTTGACTTTCTACATAATGTTGTATTGTCTCACATGATACATTCCCAGCAGTAGAAACAAAATAGGAACGAGTCCACAGACTTGGCAAATGTGCGAGATGAGGAAACTCTTCTCTTAAACGCTTTGATGTCACTCCTTTGATTTTTGCCATTGTATCAGCAGGACTGAGTGTTGGAAGGGTATTCAAGAACAAGTGAACGTGGTCTTTATCACATTCCATCACAACAATAACAATATCCAGTTCGATACATACCTCTTGAACTAACTCTTTGAAACGTTTTTCTACTTTTATGTTTTAAAAAATCTTTCTTCCGTATCGTGGGCACAACACAAAATGGTAGTTTAGTAATGATACGGTTGTTTTGGCTCTTCTATACTCATTCATCATGTTCACGCTGCATCAGTTTAACTGTTGAACTGAAACGAGAAAGGTAACTCGTGTATGTGCTTTTGTAAATGCTATAGCTTCATATCCTATAACGACGTTAGCTACAGACAATTCCGCGCCTGTAACAAAAAGTGGAGAAAGGTTGCAATATAACACGCCCTATTATGTCAAAGATAAACACCTACCCCATAAAGGTGGCGTAAGTTAGATGATTATGTTCTTTTTGCGCATGCTCCAACGGAGAATGGGACACCTATTATTTTTGAGAATAAAAATAGAACAGATGAAATTATTCAGTCTGTTGATTGGATACGGATTAAATTTATGCAAGCTAATGCAGGAGGAGAGCAGTATTGGGCCTCTGATCAATTGATAAGTTCAGTTTATTTAAGTAGTGACGATAGAACAAATCATAAAATCTATAAATCATCAACAGATAACTCTATAGGAATCGGAATCTTTTTTAGAAATTCATTAGATCAGGGTAGTTGGACAAAGAAATTTTGGGAATATAAAGGGATAGATGCTGAAAAATCTTGGGTGCAACGAGATATGTTTTGGATTGAACCACCGGTAGCCCCCCTTTTTATACGATAGAAAACCCCCTTTTGAAATTATTTCAGCAAATGAATAAACATATAAAAGTAAAAAATCATTTGTTATATAATCAAATGCAACCACAAAAACAACACCCTTAAGGAATGAAGGTGTTGTTTTTGTGGTTATTCAATGTATAGTAAATGTCAAAAGCTATCTATAACTTTATAATTATCACTAACAAAAGAATCAACCTACAGTAAACTTATAATAGATTCGATAATTACTTCACCTACATCAAAAATTACATGAATCATCGGATTACCTCCCTTTAAATTACTCCAGTATAATTATATTCGCATAGAAAAAACCTTTTGCACAGGAGGGAATTGTCCGTTATCAAGAGACATTGTGGTACTGATGCAAGTTTTTCTAACCAATGAACACCGTTCGTAACCGAACAATTTTTTTGAAATTTAAAGCAGAAGTCATTTATACCATGATTCCTTTGTGAATATACACCCATGTTTTTTCGTATGTGTATATCGTTGACAAATCATTGCAAATAAACAAGTATCATGCAATCTACTACCATCTACAGACCGTTCTGGTGCAAATAAAGGATATATCAAAGAACAATGTGGATTCCTACGGAATTGTCCTGTACCCTGTTAATCCAAATAATTGATGAATGAATTGTTTTGAATTTTAAACAGACTGATCTTGTAAATCAATCTGTTCTTTTTTTATCATATACATGGCTTCTACTCCTGCAAGCATCCATGTCCATCAACCTAAGATATTTTTATTACCCCATATCATTCATTCTTAATAATCAATGAGAAAGAATGAAGCTATTTATAATGATTAATGTTCTTAAGCTGATACCCATACGGTTGTACCACATTTAAATTTCTCAATAAAAGAAAAATATCCTTTTACAGGTTAAGTGTTTTAAAAAATCAGAATATTTTTCATGATAAAAATAATAACTTGAAGATTCTTCCTATTAGATGTTGGTTAGCTTTGCATATGTAACAACAAACCCAATACATACCAATTATATCATTGGGCATATTCGTTATAAATGTAGCTCCAATATCCATGTACTAATATTAACAATTCTTTGCCACATTCCTAACTACTCATCTACATAAAGTGTAAGTATTCAATGTATACTTACACTTTAAATTATCCGAATAACTTCCCTATAAAGATGGTCCCAAAATCAAGTCTATTAATGTAACTATATATAAAACTACACATTTTCTAAAATATAGTAAATAAGTGTTCACTCAAAATTAATAGGAGGGATAAGAATGCACTTCAATATTAAAGAAACGCAGAAGAGGTTTGGCGATACCCTACGGAGTTTAGCTGTGAAAATTAATTATGATTATAGTAATTTGTCTAAAATTGAAAGAGGAGTGTATACCCCCACATTAGATTTACTTCATAAAATAGCTACCGTATACAATATGGAAAGATGCGATTTAATTGTTCCTTCGAATGTAGCAAGTAAAAAAATTTTAGATATAGAGGATATAGAATTGTTAGAATGTTATATTTTCACCCTAAACGAAGAAGAAAGTTCAAAAGAAGAACTTGAGTTTTTAATACAAACGCTAAAAATTATGCGTCAAACAATCAAAAAGATAAAAAGGAAAGATTTCGATGAATAACATCGTTTCGCTGAAACATGAACAGAGCAGAAATACAAAGGAACATATAAAAACCCTTTTTCTTAAAAAGAAAGAAATTGATCTACATGTCGCAAAGGAGGGCATAAATCTTTTTTATAGACAGGCATACAATGTCCAATTACTATTTTACCCTGATTATGATTATTTTGAGCCTCTAGATAAGTAATTATAAAAATGTCTGGTTTTTTATCTAGGAAATAATAGTATAAAACTTTTTTGATTCCACGCTAACGTATAGAGCTGTTCTCTTATCGCTTTATCTCTTATATGAAGAGCGGTATCTACAGATTTCCCAACCAAATCGTCTCATTTTTGAAAAATTAAATTTAGTAATTCTGGACAAATATCTGTAGAAACAAAATCATCTTCTAATTTTTGAAATATGAAATATATCTTAGGTTGTGCATTTTCATACTCTTGGAAAAGTCTTCAAATACAGAATGTAAAACTAGCTTGAGTCCGATATGGTAAACCTAAAAACATGCCCTTTCGTTGAAGCGACAGCATATTTTATAGATAATAAATTAATAGTACTTCTTATTTTACATATTTTTCTTATATTTTGTATTGAGAAAATAGGAGTAACCTTACTAAGAAAATTTGCTTATTGATAAATCTTCTTCTTAAATTTCAAGTTTATCAATAATTAGGTTCATATTACCAAGTTTAGCTTAATTTTAAAAATGGTTTTGGTGCAATATAATGATTTTTTATTTGCATACGAAACATTGCATTGTGAATCAACTTCAATAACCTCATCGAACAAGGTCATAGACATCTCAAACAAAGTTTTGTTACATCCACAGGATTTCAAAATCTTCGCCATGCTTCTCGTCCCTTGAAAGAAGTCGAAACGATTCATGCCATATACAAGCAAAAGAGAAGGTGCAGCCCTCTAATCTTGTCAAATTATACATAATAATATAGGGTTACTATGAATATAATACAAACAATTACACTGAATATCTGTAATTGTATTTTAGATTTCGAAGGATTTACTTGTAAAACCATTAAACGTTCCAATTCAGGTTTACACCAGAACGCAATAGAACCCTTATAACTGTTTATTATGCCAAAAATTCATTGGAAAATGTTGATTTTCCTGATATACTTCAAAATCGTATCCTTTATTTTTTAATCCCTTAATAATGGCAGGCATGGCTGCCACAGTTTGAGGGTGAATGTCATGCATGAGAATAACCTCTATATTTTCTGTGGCTTGCGATAGTATTGTCTGTACAATTTGAGGGGCCGATTTCTCTAAAGGTAATCCATTCAATTTCCAATCATTTGAATCAATTGTCCAATCCCAAACATGTAAACCACTTTGCAGTAATTGCTGTTGAATATCCTCGGTAAGTCCTGGTTTTGAACCATAAGGAGGGCGTGTTAAAGTTGGACTGGTGCCAATGATGTTATGCACAATTTGTTGTGTTTCTTTCATTTCTTCTACATATTTTCGTTGTACGTACAAAGGTTTGTACTCATGAGTCATACTGTGTAACCCTACATAATTCCCTTCTTTATATTCACGTTTTACTACATCCGAATATTGCTGAGCATGTGAGCCAATTAAGAAAAAAGTGGCTTTTATTTTATTTTCTTTTAGTATATCTAATAATTGATTTGTATATTTACCAGGTCCATCATCAAATGTTAAATATATGATTTTTCTAGTCTTTCCATTATAGTGTTCCGGTATTATTTTTCGCAAGGATACAATGGGTTGATTGCTAACCAATTGTACCTTTTTTACATGAGATGTAGAAAAAAACGAATTATATACTATTTTATAAGTACTTATTATGCATCCGCATATACATAGGATTAGGATACTTCTTTTTAAAAATTTCCGCATAAAGAATAACCAGCCTTTCTGATACGAATTATGTCCGTTCAATACAGTACTTACGTACTTATAAATAGATATAAAATTTTATTTAGTCCTTAGATTCTACTCGCTTTCCATCTACTGTAATTTCCACTTGCTGGTTCGGATTTACTGTAACAATCCATGCATTCGGTAAAAAACGATCTTCATGAGACAAGGTAGAGGGCGAATTTTTGATTTCTCCACATAAATATAAGGTAGAAGAAGATCCTCCATCCATTGCCATTGCATTGATTGCACCTTGTTCATAAAGAATATCTTGGCATTCTCTTAGTGTAGCTCCTATACTATGTGCTTGGCGACCATCTATTACTAAGAATAAGATTGTGCCATCTTTTTTTTGGGCCATCACTGTTCGTGGTGCTGATCCCCATCCACCATCTCCACCTGTAATCATTTTTTTCCCGTTTACAATTAATTGTGGCATGAATCCAGCAGCAGAGACTACGTGTTTATCCAATAAATATTGAGTAGAGTACTTTCCTGTAAGCATAATGCCCTCTTTTGTAAGAGCAGAAACAAATGCAGCAGTATTAGAATCATGATTGGTATCCACCGTTTTCCCATTTTCAATAACGATACCCGTAGCTATATCTCCGCCACCTCTACCTGTTTCATCATTAAATCCGCTTGCATTAACAGCAAGCAAGGCATGGTTTCGCTTTGCCATAACACCAATTTTTTCTCCTTTTCCTTCTCCTTGTGAGCCTTTCTGGGAAACCAGTTTAACATTAAAAGGGTTACTAACAGTTACTAGATATCCTTGAAAAGGAAATTTAGAACGACCGTTACTCACAATTTTTTCTACATCAATCTTTAATGGCGCAAGTTTCCTCTCCTTTATTTGAATAGCTGTTAAATTCTCATTCGAACTTAAATCATTATTGTTCCATACAGGGTTATAAATTTGATTTGTTAATTGTTCTAATTCTTTCTTTGACAAAAACGTGTATTTTGCAAATTGAGGATGTTGAGAAGTAAGAATACTTTCCGCCACCGTAACACGTAATTCCTTCCCATAATTCGTAGTGAATAAAACGACAAGAAAAAGAAAAAGAAAAATCGAAAACAAAATGCAGCATATTTTTAAAAGCTTATTTATATAGTGCAATACATGTGCCTCCATCTGTTGTAACTGTACTAACTGGTAAATATACAATACATATTCTTTCGTATAGTATTGTTCTATAATAAATGTTGTTTTAATCGGAATGAAATCACTATATCGTTTCGAAGTGAAACGCATTTGAAATACAAATGGACTTTTATTGATGGAAATGTAAGTGTGAAACGTACACTTTCGCATAAAAAATTAAGTAAGTGAAATATTAATAGTAACAATCATTTTTATAAAAAGGTCAAATACAATAAAAAGTATATTTTTCACTATACCAAAAAAATGTTTTTTGAAAACATAAAAAATGTCCACTTATAAAAGTCATAACAGAAAAGAAAAGTATGTTATATAAACATATACCTATCTAGGAGATTCCCTTGATAAGTACTGTATATGCGATATATTGTAAGCTCATCATCATTGTCGACGATATAGTAAAAAAACATAAAAAAGAAAAAAATTCCTGGTGGAATTGAACTGTATGCTGTTAAACAAAGGATTTCATTGATAAGATATATCTGCTTTTAGACAGACTTCTTCCCTTGGAAAGTTTGTCCTTTTTAATCATATGCATAGCTTTTACTCCAGCAACATTTTTGTAGCTATCAGCACTGATTTCAATCGGAGCATATTTCAAATTCTTTTTTTGATAAACCGATGATTTTGTTCCATACTATTGTTTACATATTTTTCACATGAAGTGGTGTACCGTGTAGTATACACTTTGCTGCCTTCACATCTCGTTTACGGCTTAAATGAAAATTAATCGTATTTCTTTTGGAATCTATTGCGCGATATAAGTACATCTTTTGATTTTGATGTATGTTTCATCCACTCTCCAAGAATCATTGGTTAATTTTAAATGTGTTCGAATCCGCTTATTTCATTCTGATCCATATGGAGGAACCTATTGCAGAAGGGGTGTAATTATTTATCCAACTTACAAAACTGCCACAAATCTTGAAGAATTGTTGTAGTACTCCATATCCAATATTATTTTCATCTCCTGTTTAAAGCCATCGGAATTTCTCGTTCCGAAAGGATTGTAATTTAAAAATTTCAATTTATTCTCGTGTAAACATCAACCTAAAACTGTCTCTAGTTAAATCAAAATATATGTTTGTATTAAATATTAAAAGACTTGTTGTTTCTGATCGAGGGATAAATTTTATAAACAAAATTATATTTCTTCTAATACTATGATTATTATTAAGAAAAAAAGAAGGATAGGAGAGAATGGAAGATAAATGCAGAGGGAATACAAACAGAATTGACGTAGGATATGTGAAAAGTGTTTCAATTGTTGTTTTTAGAATATGTTTTTATGTCACTATTTTGTATTATTTTGATTGAGGGAGCTAATTTGCTTCCTCAATCAAAATAATATGGAATGAAGGTACCTATTATGATAATGTTTGCATTTACTTATTTCATGATATTTTTAAAAAAGAGCTTATTATCCAGCAATAAATATTTATTAATTATTTATATTTAAACTACAGTTTAAATTAATATTTATGTCTTGTTTTTCTTCTATTTTTTTCTATAGCAGAATAAATTTTCTGCATAACTTTTTCTTCATGTGTTTCCCAAATTTCTTGAGCTAATTCATTTGAAAAAGAACCATCAATTTGAGAAAAAAAAGCATCTTTAACTAGAAAGGTTGCAATAGTTCCAGTTGATGTAGAGAATTTTTCTATAACTTTATTTAGAACTTCTTTAAAATTATTTTCAATTTCTGCTGATATTTTGTTACGTTCTTTTTCCTCAATATGTTTATTTAACATGTATTCAATATAAGCAATTGGTGATTCAATATCTTTACGCTGTTCAGTATAATTAATTATATTTAATGTAATATCTTTATGTTTTTCCCATTTCTTTAATGTTTTAGGGTGAATTTTTTGATTATAATGCTTTTCTAATTCTTTTATTTTCATTTCAAAATATTCTAGACTATGAGGTTGATTTATTTTTGTATAGTTAAGTTCATATGTTTTATTTTTTTCACTAAGTATATAAAATTTAATCTTATATACTTTTCTTCCTTTTTTAATTTCTTTAAATTCAAAAGAGATATCTGTACTAGCACGTAATTCTTTTTGAACGGGTTTTAAAATACGTTGCTTGAAATTTGCATAATTAGGATAAATATTTATAGCATCTACATAATATCTTAAGGTCTGAAGAAGAAGGGTTCGTTCTTTTACTATTTCATATTGTTTTAATAGTTCATACATACGTATAGAATATATACTTTTCAATTTTATAATATTTCCTAAACGATAACTAGTAAACTTATTACTTAATTCTAATAAAAAAGGTTTTAATAATGGGTCAAAGCGCATATCAATAGTTCCTTTTTTTTTATTATATATTGCAGAAGATAGCCAGGAAGTTTGAATAAGTTCTTCACCAGTATGAATTTCAACAACTTTTGCTAATAAATTTTTGGTGATCTTGCTTAATTCGGTGTATTTTGTGGAACCGTTTAGACCTAATAAATCATGGAATTTTTTTATAGGAAATGTATATGTTTTAAAATTTTTATCATTTGGTTCAATGTTACTTGCTAAACAAAGTAATATTTTTTGTTCAATAAGATTCAAACTAGAATTTGCTTCTATTAATAGATTAGATTTTGAAACAATATTATATTCTTTAATCTGTAATTCTTGTTTTACAGACATGTAAATGCATCCTTTCTATTAAATTTATAAAGAACCATACTAGTATATATTTATATGAACTATATACTAGTATGGTCTGAAAAACTAAATTTTATTTGGAATTTAGTTTTTCTATATTATTTTTGATAATTCCTCTAAATCTCGTTTTGTAGGAACTGTTGAAATAAAAATCATAGGTATAGATTTTATTGGAGTTGTAATTATTGTATCGGTAATAATACAAGAAATATTTGTGCAGTTTGAATAATCATTTAATAAATTTTCTTTTGAAACGCTGATAAATTCTAATTTTCTTCTAAAATAAGAATTTAAAAAAGCTATAAGATATCTTTCCCAACTCTCACCACTATTAAGAAATAATATTATTATTTTTTTATTTTTTAAACGTTGCAAATTAATAGCTTCAATATGCATTGTTAAATCAGCGATAGCATTTTCACTTACATGATGTTCTATATTTAAGTTTTGAAGCCATTGAGTAATTATTTTGTTTAAAGTATTAAAAGTTTCGGGATGATTATTTTTAATATATACTGTAGTAGGTTTTATAAAAGTTTTTTCTATAAATATTTTTGATTTGTAAACATGAGGTTTTATGGTACAAATTATAGAACAAATAAATTTATCATCAGAGCTTAATTGCATTTTAAAAGTTTTTTCTAGTAGTTGAATAAGATCTTGTACATGAATGTGTAAAGTTTTATTTTCTTTCAAAATGAATGATAAACAATTTTCTTTCATGATTTCTTTTTTTTCAAAATAATATTCAGTATGATTTATGGCAATAATAATAATGCTAATATCTTCATTGTGTATTTTGAGATTAAAGATTTCTAATGTATTGACTATAATAGGTTTTAGTTTTGTGTAGGTAAAGGATTGTTCTATTTTTTTGATTATTTTCTTTTCTAATGGAATATGGAATCCATGTTTTTTTCGTATTAAATATAGTGCAATAAAAATAGAAAGTTTTCTAATACTTTCTTTATAAAATTTAATATTTAAAATTTTTTCCACTTCAAGTAAAAAATGATTAAAAATTGATTGTTGAAGTGTATTAAATGGCCATTCGTGAGAGTTATAAGATTTTAAGTATAATTCATAATACATTAGGATGATGTTTATTTCATTTCCCTCAATGCGTAGAGGTCTTTTTTTCAATATTAATTTATAACGTTTTAAATAATGTTCTACATCAATCAATATTGAACGCATTTTAGTATTTTGTATATATAATTTATTAGAAAGTTGTTCCACAGTTTGTATTTTACTATATAATAAAATGTTTAGTGTTTGAAATAATAATGAATGTTTGAAATATATTGTTTCAATGGTGGTTATCGATGTATTTAGTGGTTTAGTTAAATATATACCTTTATTCTTTACAAGTTGAATTGACCATCCTTTAGGTAAAGAGTATTGAATTTGTGAAATATCCCTGTGGATGGTTTTTATTGAACAATTTAAATGTACAGCTATTTCTTTTGCAGAAAACCATTTTTTTTCAGAAGAAATTAATTTTAATAATTCATATTGTCGTTTTAAAAACATATTATGTTTATTTGTTGATATTCAACAAAGCTCCTTCTTTATTAATGAGTATAGATATTTAATAATATTTTATCGCTATATTAATCTCATGAAAATCTATTAATTGTCTCAAACTGAGACAATTAATAGATTTTCATGAGATTAATTGTCTCAGTTTTATATATGTTTTATATATATGTTTTATATATATGTTTTAAGTAAGGAGTGAGCATTGTTAATTAAGCGTTTATGAGATGTAACTATAACAAAAATGGTTAGTAACTATAACAAAAATGGTTAGTAACTATAACAAAAATGGTTGTAACTATAACAAAAATGGTTGTAACTATAACAAAAATGGTTGTAGCTATAACAAAAATGGTTGTAACTATAACAAAAATGGTTGTAGCTATAACAAAAATGGTTGTAGCTATAACAAAAATGGTTGTAGCTATAACAAAAATGGTTGTTATAGTTATACCCCTAAGTAGAAAGTGTTATAATTTTATAATTAGAGTATATTTTTAGTGTTAAATATACAGATTAAAGAAAAGTTGTTAATAGATTAAATATCATTAGCAACTAATCAAGGAATGCTGCGATGTGTTTGAAAATTTAAATAATGGAGATATAATTAAAAATTGCCGAAATGAAAGTATTATTGGGAAGCAAAAAATAAATTTTATTTATTTTTTGCTTAATTGATAAAGAAGAAAAATGTAAATGTATATTATTTAGGAGTGAATTTTGGTATAATACACCTAAATATTGATAAACTATAAAATATATGGTTTTTAAAACAACTCATTCATTACAATGAGTTGTTTTAAAAGTGATTAATTCTATCATTAGATAGAATTAATCACGATAATACCAATATAAAATGAAAAACATGTCCTTATCTGTTATTTGTGTAGAAAAACAACAGATAGTTTCTCAATACAAATGATAAGTATGTAGAATTGAGAAATAACACTCTGATTTTCAGTAGAAAGTATGGTTTGTTTAAAAAGCGTACCTGTTACCAATGTTTGTGTTTTGTAAATATCATAATAATGGAGTGAGAGCGTATCGAACTTAAAACGACTTTATATTGTATATTTGAAGATACTTTTAAAAAATATGAAGATGCATATTCAGAGATATATTTTACGCTCAAAAAAATAGGTAATGAATTTGTTTTTACAGATATTTGTCCAGAATTGCTTGCTTTAATTTGTCAAAATCGAGAGGATTTAATTGGAAAAACAGTGGATACAGCAAAATATATAGGGGATCAGGATTTAAGAAATAAACTAAAAGAATTTTATGCTCTAGCATTGAATCAAAAACGCGTGTTATTTTATTATTTTCCGATTAAGAATCCTGAGGTTTTTATAATCACTTATTTAGAACCTAAACCTGTTTATAAGAAGGAAATAGAAATTAAAGGGCGCTGTATGCCTATTTTTATAAAAGAGTTAGAAGGTAATGCATCTTTGCATCATGTTAATCAGTTCCTTGTTTTTTAGATAATAATAAATATGATGTCAATGTATCTTCTATAGAAACATATAAACATGTTGGCTATCAGATGTTATTTGTATTTTTTATGGTTTTGCGCATAATCATAAAATTTTGCACTGGAAATTCTGATTCTTCCTTGGAAATACCTTCATCTTTTAACATGACTTTATGTAATTGCGAACCATTAATATCTAAAATATCTATTACTTTTTTGTTTACTGAATTTATTGGAACAATTAAATCACTTATTTCTAGATTATAGACCTGAGAAATTTTATTGAGTAACTCTAAAGAAGGAGTATAAACTCCTCTCTCAACTTTAGATAGATTACTATAATCATAGTTAATTTTTGGGTCGAAACTTTGTAAGATATCAACAAAGTTTCGACGTGTTTCTTTAATTTTGAAGCGTATTATTTTTCCGTTGTCCGCAAATACTAAAAAGTGTCATTACGAAACGTAAATAATATAGTTTCAATCATACAAATAAAATAGATTGTTTGAAATGTTTTCCATGGGAAAAATAGTTATTTTCATTGAGAAAGTTAGATAGTGGGAATGGTTTCAGTATAATTACAAGATACACTGTCTATACTTTACGGAATCTAATGAACATTTAAAGAAATTAGTATGGTTTAAACCAGTGGGTGGAATATAGTGTTGAAAGAAAAGTGGTAATATATATTCGTGTGAATAGCCATAGTAAAAAGTTTTAAAAAATTAATATGACCTGGTTAAGAAAAACTGGAACATGGAATAGATTACGCAATGGATTTTGAATACTGATACGGGGTCATTCCATTTTTTGTTGCTTACAAAAATTAGTAACTGTATAACTGGTAAACTGGGATCCTTAATCACTATGAAATAAAATCCTTTTGTGACTTCCATAAACATTTCTAATTTGCTGAATTGTATCCTTTACTAGTTGCGCCTCTTGATGAGTATCCAAAGAATAACCAAGCACCCGCCGGGTGCTAATATCTAATGCAGCACAAAAATATACTTTCAATCTATTTACTAAACGAAATTCTGTAATATCACATACAACTGTTGGAACGTCTTTCTTACCAGGTTTAAAGGAACGCTCAAGTACATTTGGAAATATAGGATGGTCTTGCTTTCTTTTTTTATAATACGTGACAACTTTTGACTTTAATCCAGCTCGACATAAAGCTGGTCTTACTTGAGATAAGCTCACCCTAACATCTCTATTTATAAGGTAACTGTACAGTTTTCGATATCCCATTCTACCTTTTAAAATTTAAATTACATGACAATATAAGCCGCTGTCTTTTTACGTTTTTTCTGACCTTCAGTGGCTTTACGATGAAAATAGTCGTAAAAACCACTAACAGACACTTATAATCGATAGCAAAGCCAGCCCATTCCAAATATGTGGTGATAGTGTTTAATAAACTGAAAACGTGTTAGTTTTGGTTTTTGGCAAAGAAGGTTGCCGCCTTTTTTTAAAATTTATTTTCCTTTTTTAATGCCTGGATTTCTCTTCGTAAAGAACGTAGTTCTGCCGTATCAGTTCTCTTACTATCTAAAAGTGGAGAAGAATATTTTTTTATCTATGAATTAAGAGTCCCATGTCCTAGATCAAATTCTCTTTGAATACTGGAGATTGTACGCCCTTCTTTGATTACCAATTCAACACATTGTTTTTTTAACGTTTCATCATGCTGTTTTTTCATCTGAAACACCTCTTATATAGAATAATTTATCTCTATACTGTGTTCCAGTTTTACTGTACCACCTCATATTTAAATGAGTTGAAAAAAGTAGATACAGTGTAAACTTATACTCTATAAATAGACATACGAAAACAGTCTATTTTATAGGGTATTTTTCGTATGAGGAGAATTGGTTCTGGTGCGAAAAATTGAAACGATTTGAAACGACTTGAAAGTATTCTTTCAAACTAGACTATACTGGTACGACTACTTAAAAAAGGTGTATGATCCGTATGTGGAAAAATATATTCAAACGGAAGCATTACCAACCAGATATTATTTTGCTAACCGTACGTTGGTACCTACGGTACAACTTAAGTCTTCGTGATTTAGTGGGAATACCTCAGGAACGAACGTTCCCTTTAGCGTATACAACCCTTATGCGATAGGTTCCTCCATATGGATCAGAATGAAATGAGCGGATTCGAACACATTTAAAATTAACCAATGATTCTTGGCGAGTGGATGAAACATACATCAAAATCAAAGGAGAAAAGATGTACTTATATGACGCAATCGATTCCAAAAGAAATACGATTGATTTTTAGTTAAACCGTAGACGAGATTTTAAGGCTGCCGAGCATTTTCTAGAGAGGGTCTTGGCTTCTTGTCATGCCATAAAACCTCGCCCGATAATTGCTGTGCTTTTATCCTAATAAAAAATATAGGGCGAAATTATATTAGCATTGAAAATAATCATGTATCTCACTTTTGCCCTATCTTAATTTAAAATATGAGCTGCGTATATATCTGTTGTGTGGTCAAGTTGATTATATTGATTTAAATGGTTTTTTAAATCAATAAATGTATTAAATCGTGAAGCTTTAATTTTAGGTATACATAGTGAATGGTAGGAGAATGAAGATTACCGTCGGAGAGTACACTGGCTATTTTGTTGTTCTATTTACTAATTATTTTAGGATCCCCTCTTGTAGGGATAAGAATTGAAGTAGAGGATAGTTGTTTGATTTTTATATTAGAGCCTGTTTATAGTCTCGTAAACATGTTAGGATGTATGCAAAAACAGGAGATGAGTGTATGTCTTATCCAAGTGATATCAGCCGTGAAAAATTCGAAATCATTCGTATGGAAATAGAAAATTGATAATGAGATAGCATCTATTTTCGATGCTATCTCATGTATTTACACTAAAGTAATAACTGTTATTTCACAAGCATCGCCACGCATAATAGTACCAGTAGTTAGATTTCGGACTTCTAATGGAAAAGAACCAGTAGAGGAAACGTTAATGATTGCGGAAGAACAATGATTTACATTTGTATTATTTGTTCCAATGGTATGAGTTCCGGGAACTGGAGCTGAATTAAAATACAATTGATATTCTTTATTTGTAGTTGTAGCCACAACAGAATACATAACTAAATATATATGAATACCAGATAAGGAAAGTATACCTGTTTCAGTATCAAGTGATATATTTGTTCCTGAATTTGTGTTAATAGTATCAAATGGTACAGGATCATTAACATTTAAAGTAGAACTTGTAGTTCCTAAAACACCAAATAAAAAATCATTACTAAACCCAGTAGGTCCTGTAATTCCAGTAGGTCCTGTAATTCCAGTAGGTCCTGTATCTCCAGTAGGTCCTGTATCTCCAGTAGGTCCTGTATCTCCAGTAGGTCCTGTATCTCCAG
>NZ_JBNPJZ010000033.1:0-23353 GCF_050312695.1 Bacillus sp. AF62
CGCTATCTATTGCATGTTCAGCTAGTTTTTCTGATTCATAACATTGCATATTTATTTTAGTTTTGCAACACCCTCAGATTTGTATGAGTATTTTTTGAGTGATCTTAGCGGAAATGGAGAAAATAATATAAAATATGGAGACAATACAAAAAATTAGAGAAGGATTCGCTTATTTTCGGACTTCTGTAAAACGTGCAATTACATTAAAAGAACAGTATTATTGGATTGTGAAAATTGATGGTATGCAAGGGGTTGCCATAGAAATACCAAGAGATAGACATGTCAATGAGAGATTTAACAGTATCTCTTATTATACGAAAGAATATATAATTGGTGGTGAGGAACGCCATCTATTAATGCTTGTATCTAATCATTCAAAGTTATACGATGATTTTGCATTTATTTGCGCTAGTTTTTTAGAAAAGGTACTTGATGCAGAATCGTATCAAGAAATCCAAAAGAACCCAATTTCCTGGTGGCATGCAATGAAAGAACTAATGGGTAATACGAATGCTGAAAAAGCAGCCTATAGTGTCCTAGCGGAAATGCTCAGTTATTATTATTTGTTAAAACAAGGAAAGGATGTATCTTGGGTAGGGCCGTTTGGTGGTTCTGTTGATTTTAATTGTAATGATGGTTGTTATGAGGTGAAATCTACTATAGCACGCTATGGCTCACAAATTACGGTTAATAGTCAATATCAGTTAAAAGCGGAATACTTATTATTTTATCGCTTTGAACCTGCTGTATGCGGTATATCGATTCAAGATATAATTACCAAATTATTAGAGTTAGATGTAGAAGAGTCAGAAATTGAACAAGCACTTGAAAAACTACATTATCCGATGGGGAGTGAAGTGCGTACAAAGTCATATCGTCTACTTGAAGTAATGAAATATAAAGTTGATGAGCGATTTCCAAAAATTGTACCAGAAAGTTTTATAGGTGGACAATTACCTACTCATATTAGTGAGATTATATATAAATTAAATTTAGATGGATTGAATGGACAGGCTGTTGATTTAAAGGAATTCTAGCGGAAGTATAGCTCAAAACGATGATTTTTGAGCTTCAATAAAAATTTTTATGTATATAATATTTATTATAGTTTGTACTTACTATGCGTTGATTTTTGTTAAGTTTGATATGAATCATGTGTAGTAAGTATTTAACGTAATATTATAATTGATAAATTAGTAGAAATTTCAATAATATTTTTGGATTTCTTTATAAAAAAGTATATAACCTTTTAAGTTTTTGATTTTTGCTCTTTTTGGCATGAAATCATTATAGTAATTATAATCCTCTTGTTAATAAAAAATTTTTTATTTTTATATTCGAATGTGAAGTTATTGGTTTTAGTTTGGAAAATTGAGTTAAGATTATACATTTGTCACCACCAGCTATTACTGAAAGGGTATCATATCTGCCCCTCCAAATAAATTGGGTGGAGAATGTAAAGTTTATTCTGGCGTTTACAACATCTTTTTTCAAGTCTTAATGTGTAAATCTAAGTTAGCGTTTATAATAGACGAGCAGGTTTGTATTTTTATGTGGCAGATAGCCACTATTTATTTTTTCATTAACATTGCATGCTAATGAAAAAATAAATACAGAGAGTAAGTAGTTATAAGGGCCGTAAAAAGAAAACTAATATATTCTTATTAAAAGCAGGAAAAGATGCCTATGCTTTTTTAATTCTGCATTGGTATTAATTATAGAAAAATGAGTCATCCTTGTAAAAAAGGATGACTCATTTTTCACCTAAGTATGTTTATTAAAATAATTATCATAACCACTGACTCATGTAAGCCTTCATAAGTACTTGTGTTCTAACTAATTGCCATAGCATTGCATCCTTACCTACTGATTGAGGATTATTATCATGATTTCTCATTCCAGATGCAAGGATTTCAAAAATTACTTTTAATAACTCTTCTTGCTTCTCGCTTTCAAAAATATCAAACTTCCAAGCATAATAACCATGCTTGTCCTCTGCTAAAAATTGGCGGAAACCAGATAGAGCAAGAAATAAAAGTCCGTTTGGCACCTTGTAATCTAAATATTCATCGGTTTGACCGAATAGTACCAATTCTTTGCGGGAGCCTTCTTTAAAATCAGCGCATTTATTGGCAAGAAAGTTTCCTTTTCCATGTTTGTTATATAAGTCTTTAAAGTTTTTGTGAATATAATATGTTAATTTAAATATATCAGGTGAAATATATTTCATTTTTTCATAAACATTTCCTGTAGTATTTCCATGTTCTTCATATTCTTTACGATATTTATTAATAACACCTTGATTAGAGCTGTAGACTCCTTTAGGATCTTTATCAGCATAATCGCGAATATTGAATGTCTCATAAAACTTTTTTATTAGTGTAATCGTTAGATTTTTCCCATCCTCTTTATGCTCGTTCTGTTTATAGGAAACACGATCACCAAATGATGTATTAGAAAGGTGATTCTTCAAAATATCATGCATACCACTTAGTTCATCTAATGTTTCGGCAGTTACTTGAGTTCCAGTGTTACGAGATTCCGCAATTGAAACGTGAGTAAATGGGCTTTTAATTCCAGTCATGACCTCAATATTAACCTTTTTCCACTCTGGATAGTTTCCGATCTCATCTAATATTACAAGTTCAGTATGACCACCATCTACACTTCCTTGAGAGGACGGATCAGCAAAGAAAATTTTAACCGTAGAAGTACCATTTCCAAGATCCTGTATCTCTATGTCTTCCGCAAAATATGTTATGCCCTTATTACGTGTGTGAAATGAAATTTCAGGATCAAGCAATGTTTCACGAATTTTATTAGCTACCTTATTTTTTTTAGAGATGTCTTGTTTACGAGGGTTAGCTTCTTTACTAGTCCCTTGTACGTCTTTACAGTAAGTAGTAAATTTATGAAATTGTATTTTTTGTCCTTTTTCTATAATAGTTTCAGTCAATATTCCATTTTCAACAGTAAATTCTATTGTTTGAGTTATATTGGTTGCTTGGTTCATAGTGTAATTCTCCTTTAGTTATAATTATATAAATTTTTACCTTAATCTAGGGATTAACCTATGTTTTAAAGTCTTGTCAATTCCATGTATACCAATTGTAGTACCATTAAATACGAATTATGTTTTGACGATAACTTCCTAAAAGGGTTCTATATTTAATTGACTACAATGGGGTGTTTATTGTGTATATCTTCATTTTCAGTCGGTGATAGAACATAGACTAGAGCTTATTCATTATAATGCGTGTCTGGGATTTTTAAATTAAATTTATCGGTAATTATCTTTATCTAATCTAAGCAAATAGTATGTATTCTGTCTCTTGTTTATATATCACTAGAATATAAGGAATTAAATATAAAATCATATGGATGATTATACCATGGGATGTGGATTTTTAAGATGAAATTATATTTGGTTTTACAATAATTTATTTTATAGATGTATTTAAAATTAGCTAAAAAGAGTAGTGGTTTCTGTAGATCCATTAGTGCTAATGGATCTAAGACATAATCAAATGATTAGCGGGAAAATCCCATGCCAACCTATAACAAACTAATCCGAAATAAAATCCCGCAAATAATAAAAGCTAACGGAAAAACCCCACAACAAGAATCCTATCTGAAGAAGAATACATAACAGAAATCTGAAAGAAAACACAAGAAGAACTAACAGAATATATCGAAGCAAAAACAAAACCCGATAACTACCCCCTCCTAAGCCCCTACCAAGTAATAAATCACTAAGAAAAAACATAACAAAACAAAAACAACAACAAACACCGTAGTAGTAGTCAAAAAAAATTTAAAATAACACGCCAAAAACCCGACTAACCTCCCATATATATTATGAAGAGGTTTTTATTTTGAACGGAGACGGGAGGAATTAGGATGGCGGTGTATCGTAATGTGCAGGTGAATTTTTGGCAGGATGATTTTGTTTTGGATTTGACGCCGGAGGAGCGGTATTTTTATGTTTACTTATTAACTTGTTCGAAGACGACGCAGTGTGGGATTTTTCCTTTTCCGAAGCGATTAGCTGAGATGGAGACTGGTTATAACCGGGAGACTGTTGATAAGCTTGTGCAGCGCTTTGTTGATTATGGGAAGATTCTTTATGATGCGGATACACGGGAGTTATTCGTTTTAAATTGGCTTCGTTATAATCCTGTGACGAATACGAATGTGGAGAAGTGTGTACTTCGTGAGCTTAAGGGTGTGAAGAATAAGGAGTTTGTACATATGTTTCTTCAGAAGTGCACTGAGGAAGAGCTGAATGTTCCGATGCTTTTAGCACATTTCGGTATGCCTGATGATTTGGCTGTGGATGATGTTGAGCCGATTTGTGAGGAGACAGAGGAAGAAGAGGTTGTAGAGGAAGAAAAGGGAAGTCGTGTGTTTTCTTTTTATGAGCAACATTTCGGTAGTTTGTCTCCTTTTGCGGTGGAGGAACTGAGTGCGTGGATGGAAGATTTGTCAGAGGAGCTTGTGCTGAAGGCGCTTCAAATTGCGTTTGAGAATAATAAGCGGACGATTGCTTATGTGAAGGGGATTTTGAGAGGATGGCACGGGAAAGGGTTTACGAAAGTGTGTGAGGTTGAGGCGGATACGGCTAAGTTTCGGAAGAAGGAGTTGTCTGTTAGTACGGGGGAGACGGAGGAGTTTTTGGCGAGGTGTGAGGAGTGGGAGAAGAATGCGCCGTCAGAGGAAGAGTTGCAGCGCTTTTTAGCGGAGCGCGGGTGGCGGCCATGAGTATTCAAAATGTGGAGGCGGAGAAGACGGTGTTAGGTTCTCTATTAATTGATGGAGAGCTTATTAAGGAGTGCCGTTTGACGGAGCAGTATTTTTCTATGCCAGTACATAAGTCTATATTTCAGTTAATGCGAAAGATGGAAGGAGAGGGGCAACCGATTGATCTTGTGACGTTCATTTCTCGGGTAGATCCGAAGTTTTTAGAGGGAATCGGGGGAATGGAGTATTTTATAGGGTTAATGGATGGTGTGCCTACAACTGCCAACTTCTCTTATTATGAGGGGCTTGTTCGAGGTGCCTGGAAAATGTATCAGGCTGGTGTTCTCGGGCACAAGATGGGAGAGCGTCTTATTGCGGAGAAGAGTGAGAAAGTTATCGGTGAGACGATTACGGCACTTTGTGAGTTAGAGGAGAAAGACTCTGTATGTGAGTTTGATTTGAAGGATGCGCTAGTTGATTTATATGAAGAGCTTCATCAAGATGTGAAGGAGATTACTGGTATTGAGACTGGTTATACATCGTTAAATAAAATGACGTGCGGATTGCAGGAAGGTGATTTTGTCGTTCTTGGTGCGCGTCCTTCTATGGGGAAGACTGCGTTTGCGCTTAATGTTGGATTGCATGCGGCGAAGTCTGGAGCGGCGGTTGGATTGTTTTCGTTAGAGATGAGTAGTAAGCAATTGTTAAAAAGGATGGCATCTTGCGTAGGTGAAGTGTCAGGAGGTAGGCTGAAAAATCCGAAGCATCGTTTTGCGATGGAAGATTGGGAGAAGGTAAGTAAGGCGTTTGCGGAGATTGGTGAGTTGCCATTTGAGATTTACGACAATGCAGGTGTTACGGTGCAAGATATTTGGATGCAAACCCGTAAGTTAAAGCGGAAACACGGTGATAAAAAGCTTTTAGTCATTGTAGATTATTTGCAGCTCATTACGGGCGATCCGAAGCATAAGGGTAATAGATTTCAAGAGATTAGTGAGATTTCTCGTAAGCTTAAGTTATTAGCACGTGAATTAAATGTTTGTGTAGTAGCGTTATCACAGTTATCTCGTTCTGTAGAGTCGCGGCAAGATAAGCGTCCGCTTTTATCAGATTTAAGAGAGACCGGACAAATTGAGCAAGATGCGGATGTCATTATGCTTATGTATCGAGAGGATTATTACGATAAGGAAACAGTGCAGAAAGAGATGACGGAGATTCATGTGGCGAAGCACCGGAATGGGCCTGTGGGGAGTTTTAAGCTGAGGTTTTTGAAGGAGTTTGGGCGGTTTGTGGAGAGGGAGAAGTAGTGAGAGGAAGGTGTTTTGAAAATAGCATGTGCATGTGAACCAAAGTTGTAACGCTAATTTTATAAGTTATATAATAAAGAAAATGGTAATTAATAGTTAAGGGGGATTAGCTATTGGCAGGGAATGATATTTCTTATCATAATAAAGATATTCTGATGAAGTTTTTAAGTGAATGTTATAGGGATAAAGGGCTTGAAGCATATGGGTTAAAAGGTTATCCAAGAATAAAAGAATTGTTGCTAAATGAATTTTCGAGAGTTCGTGCAGATCAAAGGCGCTCAGATACTTTATTTGAAATGGAAGATGGTTCAATTTTAATGTTAGAGTATGAAAGTAATACCCGTTTCCTCGAAAACCATTTGAAGTATATGGATTATGCGAATCAAATTATGTATCGTTACTATAATAAGAGGAAAGAGTTACCGGATATTCGAATCGTAGTTATTTATACAAGTGAGGTAATGAATCCTATAGAAGAAATAGATGTATGTAGTATACGTTTAAATTCTAAAGCGGTTTTACTAAATGAATACAATGGTGATGCCATTCTTCAAAAGATTATTAGAAAAATGGAAGAAGGAAAATCTTTGACGGATGAAGAAACCATGAAATTAATACTTGTACCACTTATGCATAGTAGAGAGAAAAGACAAATTTTAATTGAAAAAACGATAGAAGTAGCAAAGTGTATCTCCGATGAGCAAGAACAAATTCAAGTTATTGCTGGGATTCTTGTAGCTACAGATAAATTTATTGATGAAGACTACGCGAAAAAGGTAAAGGAGTGGTTACGGATGACAAAAGTAGGTCGTTTATATGAACAAGAGAAGCAAGAAGAAATTGATAAAGCACTTTCGGCAGCTGGAATGCTTTTTAAAGGAATGAGTGTAGAAGAAATAGCTAAAAAATTAGATGTAACAATTGAAAAGGTGAAAGAGTGGGAGAAGCGTTTATCTCATTAATCGCTGGGGTAATGGCAGCGTCTGTATAAATTTATACAAAAATAGCCGAATATTTACTATATAATAGTCGACTATTTTTGTACGGAGAAGTTGTTAGGTTTAATACGCAAATCTTTTGGTTTGCTCTTGAATATATTCCTCATTTCCCCATAAAGAAAGATTTTCTCTCTGCAGTAATCCATTGCTGCAAATCATCTTGGCTACGTCGGACAAGTCGATTTACTAAAACATCATGCCATACATAATCCTCTAATAAGTATATATGAACGGGGTCATCTGTATAAAAAGCAATATTACGCTCTTCAAGTGATGGTCCATAAATCATCTCTTTAGAATCTATCGATACAATAAACCAATGTTCTGTAGACAAGGTTTCTGTATAAGGTGTTATGCGATGGGCTTCTAGATTTTTAATGGGATTTTCAACATGTAGGGTAATACCTTGTATTGTAACTTTATCAGCTACTTCAGATAGATCTTCTTTTAACGCTTCATACATCTCATCCCACATTGAAATGACAATACGTCGTTCTGCTTTTTTTATTAATGCCTGACAATAGCTAATGATTGTTTTATTGTCTTTTAAAGTAATCACTCGATTATCCGTTTTTTCCTCGGAAGTTTCTAGTGTTTTTAATGAATCACTGATTCCTTCATAAGTAGACTGCCATTCTGATTGCGCCTTCTGTAAAAAGATTTCAACAGGTAGAGGTGAATAGCGAGTGGTGTCATTTATTTCTTCCTTCATGACAATTCCTTTTTCTACAAGGTTACCTAAAATCTCATAAATTCGCGCTCTTGGGACACCCGAATCTTTACTCACTTGGTAGGCTGTGACAGGCCCTTGTTTAACAAGAGATACATAAGATTTAGCTTCATATTCATTGAAACCAATTTTTTTAAGCTGTTGCACTATGTAGTCCACTTTTTTCGTCCTCCGATGTTTGCTTTTATCCCGCTTTAACGGGCAGTAAGACTCCCACCTCAAAATTCAGCGGAAGCAAAGAAGTTAGGTGGGGGTCGGGCTGCCCGTAAAAGCCCGATTGGTTCAACTAATAATCAGTGGCCCCACTGATTAAAGTTTCACTTTATATTTCAACGTTACAATAACTGTTTACATTTAGCAAATTATTAGTTACTATTCGAATAGTGACTAAAGGGGAGGTTAATAGTATGGATTTTTATTTAGACCCATCTGTATTAATGATTTTGATTGTTTTTGGATTTGTAGCTGCATTTATTGATTCAGTTGTAGGTGGTGGTGGACTCATTGCTTTACCAGCTTTATTATTTACAGGACTGAATCCAGCAAGTGCAGTAGCTACGAATAAACTAGCGTCGACAATGGGAAGTGCAACTAGTAATATTGTGTTTTATCGTTCTGGTAATCTTGATTTGAAATCGGCGTTTAAATTAGTTCCGCTCACTTTCATAGGTTCCATAATAGGGGCATGGACCGTTCATTTAATGAATCCAGAAGTACTGAAGCCATTGATGTTGATTATGCTTGGTGCGGTCGCTATTTATACGATATTCAAAAAGGATTGGGGTAGTATTTCCACTCATAAGAAATTGTCTGGTCGACACGTCATTATTTTTACCTTTTTTATTTTTGCTATTGGTTTTTATGATGGATTTCTAGGTCCTGGAACAGGCTCGTTTTTAATGTTTTCTCTTTTATTTATTGGATATGATTTTTTAAAAGCAGCAGGTAATGCGAAGCTTCTTAATTTAGGAAGTAATGTTGGTGCATTGTTGATGTTTATGTATGTAGGGCAAGTAAACTATGCATATGGTTTTATAATGGGGATTGCTCAAATTGCTGGAGGGATTGTTGGCTCCAAATTTGCTATAAAAAAAGGAAGCGGGTATGTTCGTGCCCTTTTCATTACAGTAACTTGTTTATTGTTAGCGAAAAATCTGTATGACTATATTCAGTAAGTAATTAAAGAACGTAGAAAAGGTCAAGTATGCAAACTACATCGAGTATAAGAAGATACTAAGGAGAGATTCCTTTTAACATTTTTTAGATGCTACCTTGTTTGAAGATAGCATCTAAAAAGAAAATCTAAGTGAAGAGAATGAAAATAATATAAACTCATATTTTTCTGGGGTATGTTTATTGATTATATTGAAATGTTTACTCTATATTCTTCTTATAATTAGGCCTCAACAAACTCTTAAAATCCAACTCAGCAATTAACACACTCAATAATATAAGCGTAGCCCCTAAGTATCCTTTTCCTGTCAGTGTTTCGCCTGTGAAAACGAAGGCAAAGCCTGCGGAAAAGACAGGTTCTAATGAAAAAATAAGACCTGTATGGGTAGGTGTAGTGTATTGCTGGGCAATTACTTGCACGATGAATGCGACTGCGGTGCAAAATATGCTTAAAGCTAATATGATTAGCCATGAGTCGATCGTGCTAGGAAGTTTTGGTGTTTCTATAATGAATGAGAAAATAAGACTAAATAGGCCGACGAAACCGAGTTGCACTACTCCAAGTGCAATGGAATTCACATGTTTCGTTACGCTTCCAGTAATGATGACGTGGATCGCATAAAACAGGGCAGACAGTATGCAAAATATATCGCCGTTACCGATTTTGAATTCGCTAGTTAATGTTAATAAGCCGATTCCTATTATCGTTAAAATGATTCCTACTATAACTTTCTTTTCTGGAATGTGTTTTAAAAATATAGCTGATAATATCGGAATGAAAATGACTGTGAGACATAGTAAGAAACCAGCATTAGAAACACTTGTATACTTTGTACCGAAAGTCGCGAAAATGTAAACGATAAATAAGACAGAAGCGAGTATAAATGCATATTTTACAGTTTTAAAATCGATCTTAAATAAATGTTTGTAAAATATTAAACCTGATAAAAGAAAAGCGATAATAAATCGTAATGCGATTAAATTATATTCTTCTATGCCATCAAGTCCAAGCTTTGTAAGTAGGATGGATGCACCCCAAAAAAATGTAACTAGTAGTAACATTAAATCCGCTTTTAATTGTAGTTTCATTTCTATTCCCTCGTTATGTATAAATTTTATAAGCCCATACCCCTATCCCCATTATTCATTTTAATATTAATTCTGAATATTTGTAACTTAAATTTATCGACGTTTTATTTCATTGATTTAATGTTATCCGCCGCGAAAACATTAGCGGAGTTAAATCCAAACATGACGTTCATTTACGTATCTGGTAGCGGAACAGACAGTACAGAATCAAGACGTACGATGTACGTGAAGTTTCAGCGTATTTTTTGCGGAAGCAACTTCTGGGTAAGGACAACAAAAAACCCACTCCGCGCCGTAGGAAGCAAAAGGGTGGGTTTCGTAAAAAATAATAACGTATAATAACCACCACCCTATACGGTAGCAGTTAAGGAAGAGATGTTAGCGCATCTCTTCTTTTTATTATATGCCAATTTATTCGCTGTTACACTTATATAGTATTCTACGGAAAATATATCATATTCCTATTTTGTGGTCAATTTGATCCCGCTTTAACGGGCAGTAAGACCCCCACCTCAAAATTCAGTGGAAGCAAAGAAGTTAGGTGGGGGTCGGGCTGTCCGTAAAAGTCCGATTGGTGAGGGCTGATTAAAGTTTCACTTTATTGCATGATTGAAAAGGTGTAGTCTTATTCCTTTTCAAACTGAAAAATATCCCGATTAATAAGTTGATGGAGATACCTATCCATTTCAGCAGCAGAAACTTTTCTTTCACTTTTAAACCACCATGCGCTTAATGAGGTGATTGCCCCTGAATAAAATTCAATGATTAAATCACTGGGCATCGTATGATTTTTGCAAAGTTGATTTAACGCTTCTATTTCTTGTTTTCTCGTTTCGTGACTTAAATGCTGTGTCCGGTTAATAAATTGTTCATCAGACATTTGTGTTTCTAATATTTTACCGATTTCTTCATGATGTAGAAATTGTTCCATTACTTGAAATGGTTTACTTAATCGATCTGAAACCGGTATTTCAGCAATCATCTTGCCGTATCGTTTAAATCCAAATGTTAATAAAGCATCTTTATCTTCAAAATGTTTATAAAAGGTTGTTCGGTGTACCATTGCGCGGTCACATATTTGGTTAATTGTGATCGTACTATATTTCTGTTTTGATTGCGTCATTAATTCAAATAAGGAATCCCACAGTAATTTATGTGTACGTCTAATACGTAAATCAAGTTGTTTTTCATTATCATTCATCTACAATTCTCCTTTTTTGTAGATTAAATATACAGTGGCTGAAAATTGATTCTCCCTTTTTAATCTACATATGTATATTATATTACATGTGTTCTGGTGTATTTAAAGTTTTTTAAGTAAGAAACAGGAGGAGAATCTGTAAATGAATATGACAACTAAGAGCCCTGCAAGTGGCAAAGTTGATACTTCTAATTTGAAACATACCCCCATTTTAATTGCGTTACTTTTAGGGGCAATGGTTGCATTATTAAATGAAACATTACTTGGTAATGCGTTAACGGTATTAATGAAAGAATTTGACGTAACAGCTTCAACGATTCAATGGCTTTCTACAGCATATATGTTAGTAGTTGGGGTTTTAGTTCCAATTACAGCGTTACTTCAGCAATGGCTCACAACGAGACAAATGTTTTTGATCGCTATGGTAACGTTTTTAGTCGGTACATTAATTGCGGGATTCGCACCGACATTTTCTGTTTTATTAATTGGCCGTATCGTCCAAGCTGTAGCGACGGGGTTAATTACACCGTTATTAATGAATACGATTTTAATCATTTGTCCACCTGAAAAACGTGGTGCGACAATGGGATTAATTGCACTCGTGATGATGGCAGCTCCGGCAATTGGCCCTACATTATCTGGAGTAATTGTGGATTCATTAAATTGGCGCTGGTTATTCTATATTGTTATTCCAATCGTGATCATTTCAATTATGATTGGGATGAGGTACATTCAAAATGTTTCAGAGTTAACAAGGCCAAAAGTAGATTACCCATCTATCCTTTTATCGACATTAGGATTTGGCGGGCTTGTGTATAGCTTTAGTGCATCGGGTGATTTAGGATGGTCCGATGCAAAAGTGTATGGCACTTTAATTGTTGGGCTTATCTCATTATGTATTTTTGCCGTTCGACAATTGAAAATTGAGAATCCAATTTTAGAATTACGAGCATTTAAAGTTCCGATGTTTACATTATCAGTTGGATTAATTGTCATTGTGATGATGTCGTTATTTTCAACGATGACTTTATTACCGATGTTCCTGCAAACCGTTTTACTCGTTACAGCTTTTAAATCAGGAATTATCATGCTTCCGGGAAGTGTTATTAGCGCCATAATGGGACCAATCGCAGGTAAACTATTTGATAAATTTAGTCCGAAAGTTATTATCGTTCCCGGCATTGTCTTAGTAGGAATTGCAATGTTCTTATTTAAAGGCATTACTCCTGATACATCAATGGTACAAATTATTGTCATGCATAGCGTATTAATGGTTGGACTCATGTTTGTCATGACAGCACAAACATACGGTTTAAATCAATTAACACCAGATTTATATCCGCACGGAACAGCACTATTTAGTACGTTGCAACAAGTAGCTGGTGCAATTGGTACAGCTATCTTTATTTCGAAAATGTCTTCAGGAACAACTAAGTATATGGAAAGCTCCGCAAATCCACTGGATCCAGTAGAGAAGTTAAACGGTTTAACGTCAGGATTCCAAGGTGCATTTGCACTTGGGTTAATCTTTATTATTGTTGCATTTATCGTATCGTTATTCTTAAAAGAAGAGAAAGAAGGAGTAAAGGCAGCGAGGGTTTTACAGAACGAACATTAAGGTTTATATAAAAAAGACATCTTTTCCTAGAAAAGATGTCTTTTTTATATTTTTTCGTAACACTTGTTTTAGTTGTCTTCATACATAAGAATTGGTATGTACAATATTTATCCTTTTTGAGAATAAGGATGCAAAGCCGTACTAATAACTAATAGTTCACCAGATGATTTAGTGACATCGTATATAGATCCTGTTATGAGAATAGGCATAGTCATGATTGTGAAGTTGTTATATTGGTATTAAATGATTTATACGTTTTTTATAGTAAAAATTAGAGACACTTCAATAAAAAGGAATTAAATATGGTACTCTTTAGTTAAGATATTTAAACGAAGACAGGGGAAATGAAGATGGACAAAAAGCTAACGTATTGGCTAGCATCTATTATAGGTGTAGTAGTACTTGCAACTGGTATGACTTATGGAATGTTACAGTTTGCTGAAGTCCCGCTTGAGAGTGAGGACCATGTTTTTGCAGAGGTTAATAAAGAAGACACACTATCGAATGAAGCAGAAGTGAAAGGCTCAAATGCACAACTTCACATTACAGTAACTTCTACTGAAGAAGAAGTGATTTCAGCTATGCATAGCATGACTCATCAAAAAGTAAAAGCGTGTGAAGGAAAGGGAGCAACCCCTATGTCCAAAAAGAATGCAGAGAAAGTAAGAAACATTCTAAACGGAAACAATTTCAAGAATAAAGAAGAGCTATTAGCAATTACTGAAAGATGGGCAAATAGAGATTTTAGTAAAATTTTAGAAGAACATAACTATTTTATTAAACTTCAAGGTGGCAAGATAGGTGAAGCTACAGTAATGGATAAGGTAGACGAGAAAGTATTCTGTTTCAATACTTTCGGTGATGATGTAACGGCCGCATTAGTTAAATCAGGAGATCTTCAGCCACGTTAAAGTGTCTTTCTCAATTATAAGAAAAGCCTCGAGTATTCATATACTTGAGGCTTTTCCAATGGAAAGATAGGAATGATCCGAATTCCTTACATTAAGAACAAAGTGGAATTACTCCTAAACCAATTAATAAAGCTGCAGCAACTGCTGGAATTGGTACGGGAATTTGAATACCTTCTACAAATGAGAAATACTGACCACTTACTATTTTAAAACAAACTAATTGCATGGCAAATCCTCCCTTCTTTTAGAATTAATACATTATATTAATTTATCTATTTATTGTTATAGTTAAATTATTTATTTTTAAAAATATAGTTAATATGTAAATAGTTTTCGAAAGGACCTGCTCAATCAATGCGGAAAAACATAAGATGAAACGAATCCATTAAAATACATGAGTGAACCTTAGTTTTCCCCTCTTATCTAAAGGAGGAACTATTATGGGCTATGGTGGTAGTTGTGGCGGTTGTGGCTTTTCTGGAGGCTTTGCTTTATTAGTTGTGTTATTCATTTTATTAATCATCGTTGGAGCTTCTTGCTTCTGCTAAAAACTATTGGAAAAGGCACTCATATAGAGTGTCTTTTCTTTCGTGCAAAATGATTCCTGATAATATCCAACTGTATATAGTATACGGTATATTTTTTCCTCATTAGACATATAAAAATGTTGGAGGGATGTTATGAAACTAGTAGGGAAGCACATTTATATTCGGTTTTATAAAACTGCTGATGCTAACGAGTTAGCTAACTTACATATTAGAAATCGCGAATTTTTTCAACGAGTTTGCCCGTTGCTCCCAGAAGTTTTTTATACAGAAGAACATCAAAAAATACGTCTTGAACAAGCTCTAAAAAAGACAGCTGAAGGGCAAGTATACCCTTTCGGAATCTTTTTAAGAGAAAATGATAAACTGATTGGAGACATTTCATTAACTCAAATTGTTAGGGGAGACCTCCAAAGCTGTTATACGGGATTTACTTTAGATAAGGAGCATAATGCAAAGGGTTATACAACAGAGGCTCTTCAACTTGTTGTAGATTTTGCTTTTAGGGAATTAAAGTTACATAGAATTGAAGCAGGAGCGATGCTTGATAATTTAGCATCTATTCGTGTATTAGAAAAAGTGGGATTTAAAAAAGAAGGTATAGCGAAAGAAAATATAAGGATTAATGGCAAATGGACAGATCATCAAATATTAGCTATTATCAACAGCTTGGATGTGTAAGCTTATTTTGATTCCAATAACGATAATTATGTAAAGGGCTGTCTATATCGACAGCTTATTATATTTTTTGCTTAGCGTGATTTTTTCGGTTAATTCAGTAAAAAACGGAAACTCTGCAACCCACGCCAGGATAGGAATGTATAAAAAAATGAATAGCATTATAGGGGTACGGAAACGATTATGGGTTTCAAGGGCCACTCTGAAATTAAATACCACGCTTCGATTTTGATAAGTGTATTTGAGAAACTCTAAATCCTTTAAAATCAATAACTTGTAACCTTCTCAATAGAGTACACTCTATTGAGAAGGTAAATATGCAATTATGCATATTTATATTTTTTTATTTTAATAGTAATTAAACCTAATATATAATTAAAAAGTTTTTTGCGAATTGATAAGGAGATGCGAGTATGAAGAAAACCATAGGACTTATATTATCATTATTTTAATTACTTTCTACCTATGCACCAATGTTTACAGAGGAAGTCGAAGTTTTAAATCAAATAGGCCGCGTCAAAGAGAAAGGAGATTAGTATTATTATGGATCTCTTCAACATAATGCGAATTTTAGACTAAGGGATTTTCAAATTAAAAAACTTGGTTTTACTGTTTATTAAGAAGGTTCCATAAACGGGCTACTACATTTAAAACATGAAACATCTTATGAACTAATTATTGTTTAGACAGAATGACTTAGGTTGTCCTTATGCGAAATATTAGTATGAATAGAAATTTGATAATTATATAAAACGCCGTAAATGAAGGATAAAATAAGTGCTGATTTTGCAATTATATTTTTAAAAATTGAATAGGAGATCTATTATGAATACAATTAAGAAATTATTTTTAAGTTCTGTGATATGTATTTTATTATTCAGTACAGTAGGAACAGCGTATGCAGAACAAAATGGTCAAGTGAATTCATCATCTTTTATTGACGTTCCTAAAACCCACTGGGCATATAAAGAAATGATGTATATGGCTGAAAATAAGATTATAACAGGATACGGAAATGGATATTTCGGTGCTACGGATCCTATTATTCGCGAACATCTTGCTGCTTTCTTGTATCGATATTTAAAACCGCAAGATAGTACAAATAATCCATTTGTTGATATTGGTGACAGCAATTTTAAAAAGGAAATTTTGGCACTTACTGCACGGGGCATATTTAGCGTAAATGTAGAGAAACAATTCAATCCGAAAAATAATATGACGCGTGCTGAAATGGCTGCAGTGCTTGTCAGAACATTCGATTTAAAACCGCAAGGGAATTTTGACTTTACGGATATGAAAGGTTATTGGGCTAACGAATATGTCAAAATATTAGCTGGAAATAAAATCACAAATGGTACTGGTGATGGCAATTTTAATCCAAATGGATTTGTCACAAGAGAGCAATTTTCTATGTTCTTATATAGGACAATTATGGCAACAACAGGTATAAAAAACAATGAATCGGTTGGCTGGGTTGTAGATGGAGAAAAGAAATACTATTATGACAAACCAGGCGTGAAACATACTGGATTATTACGTTCAGGAGATGATACCTATCTCTTCGATAAAAATGGTAATCTAGCTGTGGGATGGAATACCGTTGACGGGAAGGACTATTATTTTAATAGAACAACTGGTGCAGCCCAAAAAGGCTGGTTCCCGCAGGCTACACATTGGTACTTCGCAAACGATGAAGGGGCAATTCAAAAAGGTGATGTAACTTATAAAGGTAAACAGTTTCAATTCGACAGAACAGGAAAGATGGTCAAAGGCTGGGTAAAAATTAATTCATTTGATCATAATATATACGGTTCAAGAACAGTTTTAAAAGGATATAATCCTATTCAAGTTGGAGACGATGAAGTTCTTGAAGTAGTGGGAGAAGATGATCCGTTATGGTTTAGAGTAAATTATAACGGGAAGACATACGTTGTAAAAAAACTATTTGTAGTTGTGTTTGATCAATCTTTATCCAATAAAATGGATGCGATTCGTCAAGATGTAAACGATTTGAAATTCGGACTAGAATTAATACAAAAACACTCAAAACGCTTAGCTGATGCTAATCAAGCGAAGAATATCGATACGGCTATACTAGAATCTAGCGAATTGACACAAAGTTTGAATCAGTTCCTAACGACTTTAAAAGGATCTCATATACAAAGCTTAGTTGATAACATAAACGCAAAAGAAGCTGACCCAAATGTACAAGTAAAATATCAATCTATCCTCACGAACTTGCAAATGATGGAGGATGATTTTAGTAAAATCCATAAGTTTATGTTATTAAAAGATAGTATTATGGTTTTAGATAAAGCAACAAAAGACTCTGGTACAATGATTAACAATGTACAAGCTGCTAAAGATTTGATACCAGAAACGAAAAAACAAGTAGTAGAACTCGTGGCAGAATTCATGGACCAATATGCACAGATTTTTGCCGCACAACTAGACGCGGCTTATGGTTTTCCTGTAGAAATAGATGAAGCATATGTTCAACCGATAAAAGGATTCATAGATTCCTTACCGAAAGATGAATTAAAAAAACAAGCAAATGGATTAAAGGATACTGCAACAGAAATAAAAGATTGGCATGAAGATTTCAAGGGTAGGATACCCGCATATAAATCCATGGCTAAAGATTTACACACCTTTAATAAAAGTGTAGATAAATTTGCTAAATCAGTAGATACAGCAGCTAAATCTTTACATAAGCAAGCTTTGATGGTCGAAGACTTAACAAGAAGTGTTTCTACACACATTAAAGAAGCGCAACAAGCCTTCCCAACTCTTCACACAGATATCATGTCAGGTATCGACGCTACGAACCACCTTTTAGATTCCGCTAATAAGATTGCGGGATATAAAATTGATACATCTAACGTAGCTAAAAATGTCGGAAACATGGACGGTTTAACAAATCGTCTTAAGGATTTTGGTGTACCACCTGAAAAAATGAAAGAATATCTGGAAGAACAGAAGCGTACGAATGAACTTGGGTCCATGTCACTTGATTTTATGCCAGTTATTGGGCAAATTAAACAAGGTCTGCAACTTTATAACGGAAGAGAATTTTTCACAGACAGAAAATATGAGCCGAATGATTATGTATGGGGAACTGTTTCTACAGTTGTAGGTGGCACTCCTAAAGTTATTGGTCGAGTATTTGGTAAATATGGAGAGTTAGAGCAAAAAGCGAAGGATTTAGGAAAAGTATCAAAGGTAACTGAAGAGATTGGATGGAGTATGCCAAGAGGTGGCGGCGTCATTGATGGGCGTAAGTATACTGAACATGCACTTGAAAGAATGGCACCTGATACAATTCAGGTTCGAGCAGAACTTACAAAGCGTGCACGTGAAAGAGCTGAAAGGAATGGTTACACATTCGGATCAAAAGAATACATGGAGGAATTAAAAAAAGTTGATCCACGTGGTGTAACACCAAGTGTAGTAGAAGAAACAATTAAGCATGCTACTAAAAAACCTGGAAATAAACCTGGTCTATGGCAATACGATGGGAAAGATGTTAGAGTCGTATTGAATGATAATGGCGATGTTGTATCCGTTGTACCTAATAAATCGTGAATATTATAAATAAAGTGGATTGAGCCCATTCACGTAAGGAGTTGTTAAATTGAATATACAATATGATGAATATGAATTATTAGAAATATTCGAGAGTGAACCAGAAGATTATTTTATTCCAGGTGCAGGTGCATATAGATATAATAAAATAGATAAATTAGGCTTTGAATTAGTAATGATTATGTGTTATTACGAGGAAACTGTTGAATTAAATTTGTATTATAAAAATAAACGCATCTTTGAAACCAAGATGCATTCGGCGAAACGAATCTATACCCGTAATGACTCATTATATGTCCAAGGTGGCGTAGAAAACAAAACAATCGAAGTAAAATTCAAGCCACATTTTACAGTTACAATAAATGAGTTTTAAAAACTTGAAATCAATGTTCGTAAATATTCTGAACATGCTTTAGAAAAAATGGATCCGGATACAATACAAGTTCGCGCTGAATTAGAGGCACATTCCAAAAGTAGAGGGATATACAGAAATTTAAAGAATTTGTTAATCCTAGAGGTATCACACCTTCTGTAGTAGATTTTCTGTGCCTTCCCATCGGAAAATCAAGACTGATATAAAAAATGAGTAGAAAAAACAAGGCTTTTACTTCGTGGATACCACTACAAAGTAAGAGCCTTGTTTCATTATATTTGTTTATACAGTTTTCCTTGTAGTCTTCTGTTTTCATCCTTCAATCGCTTATTCTTTATCAATTTTTCGAACAGGTTGCTCCCAAAAGTTTTTTATACAAAATAACATCAAAAAATACGTCTTGAACAAGCGTTAAAAAAGAAAGCTGAAGGGCAAGTATATCCTTTTGGAATCTTTTTAAGAGAAAATGATAAAATGAAGATAATATTAGGGAATTGTGAGGATGATTACGTTGCTTACTTTAATAAAATTTGTAGTTAGTTATGCTGCAAGTCTGTTTGCTTTTATTTTTGGATGGTTCTTAATTTCATATATTTTTAATCCTAGCTTTATTCACCCGGACGTTTTACAGGGGTTCATAAAAACTATCGTCACTTATGGTAGTATACCAGCTCTTATAGCTTGTCTAATTGGAGAAGTCTTATATAGGAAAATTAAACGATGTAGAGAGTTTCAATTTGGAATTCCTTTATTTATAGGACTAGCAGTTATCTATACACTTATACCATTTCTTTTTCTTTTTACTTTTTCTTTTTCATATTTCTTTTATTTCGTTGCACCTGTTATGATGGGGTCCTTAGTTTTTTATTTAGTGCGTAGAAAAATATAATTATAATAGATATGTCTGAATCACAAGTTTCAAAAAGCCTTCACGCAATGATGATTGCATGAAGGCTTTTGATGTTTTCTTATTTTTTTGTCTCGTTAACCCATGTAATAATGTCCTGGATGACGTATTCGGGAACGTTAGCAGGGATTTCGTATTCACTAGGAAGACTTAATTCTCCGTCACCCTCCGTGAAGAAATGATTCAATTTCGGGTATTTTTTGAACTGAACATTCCCGCGGTTTGCAAGCCCTTCTTGCCATTTTGTATATTCATTTTTTACTGTTACTTGATAATCGCGTGCTCCTTGCAAAATGAGTAAAGGCTCTTTTCGTGATTTTGCCTCTTCAACTGGACGCCACCTAGAAACATCATACATAAAATGAGGTGACCCAAAATTGTAGCCAGCTGGAGGATGGTCAGGATTGAAAGTAGGATCCTGAATAAAAGCAGCCTGTCTTTTTAGTTCATCGATTTCTTGCTTTGACGCCCCAAGGTATTCATACTGATCAATGGCAATGTCAGTCAAAGGGCGTGCAGGTGGTGCGAGTAAGATACTTCCTCGGATAAGTGAGGAAGGCGCTTTGCTCAGTATACGTGGCATTGTGCCGGCTCCTAGGCTATGTCCAAGAATGAAAATATTATTTGGATCAATGCCTTCCTGCTGCGCTGCTGATTTTGCTGCATAGATAGCATCATCTGTAGTGTCACGGTCTAACGTAACGGGTTCTGCACTCATCTTTAATGCATGTTCTAAGGTGCGTTTTTCATAGCGCAACACTGCAATTCCGTTGGATGAAAGGCCCACCGCAATGTCTCGTAAGATTTTTGTTCCCATATATGTGCTATCGCGATCATGGATGCCAGCACCATGAACAAGAACAACTACGGGCAGCTTTTCACCAGGCTTATGTTTCGGAACTGTTAATGTGGCTGGTAACGGATAGGTAGAATTTCCAATGACGATTTCACGTTCTTGATAGGAGTCAGGTTGATCATAGCTAGGATGGGAGATGGTAAAAGATTCCTCGGGTGGCCTTTCTCCAATTTCATCTACTTTCCCGCCAGGTGTGAATTTAAGGAGTAGCGGTATGGTAGTTCCTTCGGTAGCTGCTGGAATTTCTACCGTCTGATGGACCAAGTTTCGTTCTTTTATCACGGGGGTTCCCATGCTTTTTATCCCGCTCCAGCCACTTTTTGTCCACCAGTTTTGTAATGTGGTTGCTGTAAACTTAGATTGAAAAGCAGTAGACGTCAACTGGAGTGCCTCTGCATACTTACCTTGCTGGAGATATTCAAAAAATAATGATGTACGCTCCGTTAAAGAGACTAGTTTCTTTTCAGCAGATTGTTTCTCACGTGTATCTGCGTGAATAGTTGTTGTAAGCGGGAAAGATGAAACGCCTAAAGAAAAGAGTAGGGTAAAGGTAAGTACTGATCTTTGTATTTTCTTTTTTTTATTCATGTTTTAACCTCCAATATGTGATGGTAAAAAACAGGTAGGGTAATTAGGGTTCTGGTGCGAAAACTTAAAAATATTTGCAAGCAATCTCCAAAACTTGGACATACTCATATTATTATTCTAAAAAAACGTAGATTTCTTCTCTTGTCACATGCATATTAATCCCAGAAATAATCTTTCTTCCTTCACTTTATATTTTGATTATACGAAACAAAGTTCTCGTTTTTCTTACTTGATACTTACAAATTCCTTAAGTAGGGGATATTTTAAAATCTTAGCTTGATCAATATGTAGAAGTACTCCTATGTTAAGAGATAGCTTAAGGACCAAGGATTATATTGTTTTTATGAAGAGTTGATGTTATGTTTGCTTTGTAACATATGGTGTTTTATGTATGTAGGAGGATTTATTGAAGAAATTATTAATATTTTTTTTATTAGCTACATTTTGTCTACAGATTACAGGATGTTCTAATAATATGGGTACACTAAGGGAGAAGTCTAAAACTTCAGCACCTGTGAAGTCTAAACGCATCAATAAAGGGTGGTACAAACATATGTAATAGTTTGTATCACCCTTTGTTGATGTTAGAAGTCATAAAGAAAAGGTTGTAGATATTTTTCATAAAGAAAAGACACCCTAAGGTGCCTTCCTTCGACTTGAACCATCTTAATTTTAATAATATATTGGACTCCCATCCAAATATTATTTTACCATGTTAAGTTGTTTTATTCATTGAGAAATATAGTTTTAACCTATATTTAAAAGAATTATATCGATTTGAACCAACTAATAATTAGGGGGAAGCTGACATGCTGAGCTAATATTATACTATCCCCAGAACGGAAATTATGAGCAATATGTATATGAGTCACATATCAAAAAAAAAGACACTCTCAAGAGTGCCTCTCCTTAGCAGCCGAATCCGCCGCCCCAACAGCTAGCGCCAACGATGATTAATAAGATGAAGAGCACAACAAGTAAGGCAAATCCGCCGCCGAAACCACAGCCTCCACCACAACTACCTCCATAGCCCATATTAACTCCTCCTTCCATAAAGACCATTTATTAATGGATTTAATTTAATTTATGTTTTTAAGGATGAATGGAGCAGGTCCTTAAAAAAATAAAAGAACTTTGGAAGTTAAAAAGAGTTGACGACCTTATTTTTGTCACCGGTATTTCGTCTGCTACATATTGTATTTTATTCTGTGTATTGGGGGGAGGAGGATCTTATGGCTAATTCTGAGATGATTTTACGTTTACTTACGGATTTAAAGATTGAACAGCAAGCCTTAAAAGAGCAGTTGGAAAAAATACAAACAGCTGTGAATACTCTTGAAGAAAAATCAGCAATTGTGAAAGAAAAACCAAAGACTATTGAAGAAAAACCAGCTGTTGCTGCTGCAAAGCAAAGAGCTCATTCTGGACACCCAACATCTTTTCGTGCTTGGAGAGCATCTGCTCAAAGAAATTCATAAAAATATAAGAAAAGAAGACATCTAGTAAGATGTCTTCTTTTGCTTGTACAATCCAAATGAGTTAAGAAGGTATATCCATATTGCTTTAAAAATAAGAAGAAAATAACGATTGTCGACTCCTATTTTAGTATAGCGTATAATAATCTATATATTTATGTGATTTTACATAAATATATAGATTGTATAATATAAAGCGTATATATTTTAGTTGTCTGTTATTTGTTTTAATTCATTTATTCTTATTATTTTTTAAGAGCCCCAGTAATGGGGCCTTTTTATAATTGTGTTAAAGTGGAAACCCCTCAAGCATAAAGAGGGGTTACATAACTAGGAAAATAGTTATTTGTGTTTAATGAGATGAAGTTCAGGGTGTTGTTTTTGAATTTCTTCTAAATGATTTTCGCTTTTGCCTTTTAAATTTTGATCGAAGAAGCTAGTTACAAGTTTATTAATCAGTTTGTAGTTTGTGGCTACATCTTCGTCTGGTTCATTAATAATAGGAGGGTGTTGCAAAACTCATAAATATCCAAAAATGAATGCATAAAGAAACCCGTTTTCCTGGAAGAATGATAGTAT
>NZ_JBNPJZ010000070.1:0-23252 GCF_050312695.1 Bacillus sp. AF62
CGCTATCTATTGCATGTTCAGCTAGTTTTTCTGATTCATAACATTGCATATTTATTTTAGTTTTGCAACACCCTCAAAGATAATAAGCCAATCCCGGCTGCGGCAGAATCTAGTACGAAAAGCGAGGATGGCAAAAAATATACATTTAAACTACGTAAAGATGCAAAATGGTCAAACGGTGATCCTGTAACAGCGAAAGATTTCGTATTCGCATGGCAGCGCTTACTTGATAAAAATACAGCTGCAGAATATGCGTTTATTGCCTACTATATTAAAAATGCAGAGGCAATTAATAAAGGTGAAAAACCACTAACAGAATTAGGCGCAAAAGCGGTAGATGATTATACGCTAGAAGTAGAATTAGAAAAACCAGTACCGTATTTCTTAAACTTATTAGCATTCCCGTCATACTATCCACTAAATGAAAAATTCGTAAAAGAAAAAGGAGATAAATACGGTTTAGAAGCTGACACGACAGTGTATAACGGGCCATTCGTTATGTCTTCTTGGAAACATGAACAAGGATGGCAGCTAAAGAAAAATGATAAATATTGGGATAATAAAACTGTGAAATTAGAAGAAATTAATTATAGTGTAGTAAAAGAAGTTGCGACGAAAGTAAACTTATATGATACAGGATCAATTGACTTTACATTACTATCAGGAGAATTTGTAGATAAATATAAATCGAACAAAGATGAGTACGGTGAGTATTCAGAAGCAAGTACATTCTTCTTACGTTTAAATCAAAAGCGTAACGGACAAGATACACCGTTAAAGAGCAAAAAGCTTCGTGAAGCAATTGCATTATCAGTTGATAAAAAGGGATTGGCAAATGTAATTTTAAATAATGGATCAAAAGCAACTGATCAATTGGTTCCAAAAGGGCTTGCGACAGGGCCTGACGGTAAAGATTACCAAGATACATTTAAAAATGGTTTGAAATATGACCCGAAAAAAGGTGCAGCAGCTTGGGAAGCAGCGAAAAAAGAACTTGGAAAAGATCAAGTGACAATTGAATTACTAAGTTATGATGATGGAACTGCGAAAAAGATTGCTGATTATGTTAAAGATCAAATTGAGAAAAACTTAAAAGGTGTAACGATTAATACAAAGATTCAGCCGTTTAAACAAAAATTAAAATTAGAGACTGCACAAGATTATGAAATCTCTTATGCAGGTTGGAGTCCAGACTACGCGGATCCAATGACGTTTATTGATATGTTTGAGTCGAAGAGCCCGTATAACCAAATGAGTTACTCAAATGCCAAATATGATGATATGGTATCAAAAGCAGGTAATGAATTAATGGGTGATGCGAAGAAGCGTTGGGAAACGTTAGGAAAAGCTGAAAAACTATTCCTTGAAGAAGATGCTGGGCTCGTTCCTTTATATCAAACAGGAAGAGCGTATGTAATGAAACCGAATGTTAAAGGAATTGTGAAACACAATATTAGTCCAGAATATAGCTTTAAGTGGGCTTATGTAACAGAAGGGAAATAATAAAAAGGAGCGTTTTAAAGGTAGATAAATGACTTTTAGAACGCTCTTTTACTATTAAATTAAATAGAGAAGAATAAGAAAAGTGGCACTTACATATAGTAGATGTGGGAGAATTCGTATAGTAATAGTTATTGTGATTATTAGATTAATTATTCAGAATATTCATAAAAACACTTTACAAATCAGAAGAAAATAGTAGAATAATAATTAGTAAGAATTTTCTAATAAATAAATCGAAAGAAAGTCTCTCAAAGTTAGTTTCGTACATATAATTGGGGAGGGTACAAAAATGAAGAAAAAGATGAAAAAGTTTACGGCGGTTGTAGCGCCAGTATTAGCAATGAGTGTGGCGTTAACAGCATGTTCTGGATCTTCTGGTGGGGAGAAGAAAACGACTACGACGTCTAATAGTGGCGGGGAAGAGAAAAAATCCGATATTAAATATGCGGCACAGCAAGTAATGAATCGTACAGAAACGAATGAAATTCCGACGATGGATACTTCTAAAAATACAGATACGTTAGGTTCTCAAATTTTAGGAAACACGATGGAAGGGTTATATCGTCTAGATAAAGATAACAAGCCAATTCCAGCGGCGGCAGAATCTAGTACGAAAAGCGAGGATGGCAAAAAATATACATTCACATTACGAAAAGATGCAAAATGGTCAAACGGTGATCCTGTAACAGCGAAAGATTTCGTATTTGCATGGCAACGTCTAGTAGATCCAAAAACAGCTGCAGAATATGCGTTTATTGCTTACTATCTTAAAAATGCAGAGGCAATAAATCAAGGGAAAGCAGAAGTTTCTACATTAGGTGTAAAAGCGGTAGATGATTATACGCTGGAAGTTGAACTAGAGAGACCAGTACCATATTTCTTAAATTTAATGGCATTCGCGTCATACTATCCATTAAATGAAAAGTTCGTAAAAGAAAAAGGAGATAAATACGGTTTAGAGTCTGATACGACAGTTTATAATGGACCGTTTGTACTTACTGATTGGAAGCATGAACAAGGTTGGAAATTAAAGAAAAATGATCAGTATTGGGATAAAAAGACTGTAAAACTAGAAGAAATCAACTATAGTGTAGTAAAAGAACCAGCTACAAGAGTAAATTTATATGATACAGGTGCGATTGATTTTACACTTTTATCAGGTGAATTTGTTGATAAGTATAGAAATAATAAAGAAGAGTTTGGTGCATATTCAGAAACAAGTACTTTTTACTTACGTCTAAATCAAAAACGTGGTGGGCAAGATACACCGTTAAAGAGTAAAAAATTACGTGAAGCAATTGCATTATCAATCGATAAGAAAGCTTTAACGAATGTCATTTTAAATGATGGTTCAAAACCAGTGGATTATTTAGTACCAAAAGGTTTAGCAGCTGGACCAGACGGTAAAGATTTCGCAGAAACGTTTAAAAATGGTTTAAAACAAGACTCTAAAAAGGCAGCAGCAGCCTGGGAAGCTGCGAAAAAAGAACTTGGAAAAGATCAAGTGACAATAGAGCTATTAAATTATGATACTGGTAATGCGAAAAAGGTTGGGGAGTATGTAAAAGATCAAATTGAAAAGAATTTAAAGGGTGTAACAGTAAATATTAAACTTCAGCCATTTAAGCAAAAACTAAAATTAGAATCAGACCAAGATTATGATTTCTCATATGGCGGCTGGAATCCAGATTATGCGGATCCAATGACATATCTTGATATGTTTGAAACGAAAAATTCACAGAATCAGATGAGCTATTCAAATTCAAAATATGATGACATTATTAATAAAAGTAAGACGGAATGGATGGCTGATGCAAAAAAACGTTGGACAGAGCTAGGGAAAGCAGAAAAACTGTTACTTGAAGAAGATGTAGCGCTCGTACCTTTATATCAAAGTGGTAGATCGTATGTTATGAAACCAAATGTAAAGGGAATTGTAAAACATAATATTAGTCCGGAATATAGTTTCAAATGGGCGTATGTAGAAGAGAAATAGTAAAAAAAAGCGTTTTCAAGTTGCAACATTGTACTTGAAAATGCTTTTTTTTCTGTGCACTATTTTTTTGAGGATGAATATATGTATTATAGAAAACTTGAAGGAGAGTCCTATGAAGCGAAACACATACATTGATTTCCTAGCGTATTACGGAATAGGAAGTGCTCATCCTGGTGGTTTTACGTTAACAAAACAATTGTTAGCACAACTGCCTTTTAAATATGGAGCGAATGTCCTTGAAATAGGTTGCGGTACGGGAAAAACAGCGGCATATATGACAAGGGAATTTGGTTATAAAGTAACAACTGTTGAAAAGAATGAAATTATGATTCAAAAGGCAAAAGATAGATGGTTGTTTGAAGGGTTAGATATACAATTAATTGAAGGAAGTGTAGAGCAATTACCTTGTTTGAATAACTCATTTGAGTTCGTACTTGGAGAATCAATCATCGCTTTTACAGAGAAAGAAAGGGTTATCTCGGAGTGTTACCGTGTATTACAGCAGGACGGTAAGCTTGTTGTCATTGAAATGATTATTGATAGGCACATTGATAAGGGTGAGGAAGAAAAAATCGCCCAATTATATGGCATGAAAGAACTATTAACTGAGAATGAGTGGGTACAATTATTTCAGAAAGCAAATTTTAAAAGAATTACAATTGCTGGCGGTGGCACGATTGCAGAAACGATCTCTGGCTATGTAGAAGAGCCAGAGTGGAATGTATCCTCACATATTCCGAATGAGTTATATGAGGCGTGGGTACAGCATGAAAATGTACGGCTTATGTACCAACACATTTTAGGGCATCGTATTTTTATATGTGAAAAATAAAGAAAAAGAGTTGGCTAAAGGTAGCCAACTCTTTACTATGTTAAATGAAAAATAATGCAGCTAATGTAATTCCGAAGATGAAACCAAATCCGAGTTCAACACCCCAGCCACAACCGCCGCCACCCCAGCCGCCGCCACCACAACTACCGCAACCACGGCCACCACATCCGCAACTGCTGAATCCACCACCGCATCCAAATCCGCAACTATCACATCTGCTAAGGCCGCCGCAAAGGTCACAACCACCGTTTGCATAAGCATCATAGTATCCGAATCCTGAATCAAAAGATGAGCGCTGTTGCACCGGTTCGATCCATACAGAGCTTTGTGTCAAATCGATTATTTTACCTAAATGTATACGGCCATCACGGTCTTCAATCCGAACAACTTTTCCGAAATAACGTCGGCATGTATCATAACATTTTTGTCTATGCATGTTCTTTCCTCCTTCCGCATTACAGTAATACGATATGTAAGGGGGACAAGTGCGGCTTGTATGAATGTCCTATCTATCATAATTGTTATAGGAAAGGGGAAATATAAGAAGAGGATATATAAGGAGGAAAAGGCATGAAATCTACAGATCAGTTTCAGACATACGAAGTACCGTGGGAAGAATTTATTGAAGCGTTGCGAGAGGAAATGAAGAAGCAAGTAGGGGCAGATATTATTGATACAGTAGTTTGCAATTTAGAAGATGGTTTTGAAGTGTATACATATGTGCAGGGGGATTTAGATTTTGAATATAAGGAAGGGCTTGAGAGAAAATACGGAAGTGATGCGAAGATACCTAATGTGTTAACGATAATGTTATTAGCTAGTATTTATAATACAAGTGAAGCGAATATACGCTTGCATGCGGATAATAAAGAGAATCCGATTGTTGAAGTGTATGTAAAGCAATGAAACACGCTGTGAAAGGCGTGTTTTTTATTTGTCCCGCTATTTGTGGGCAGTAAGACCCCCACCTCAAAATTCAGCGGAAGCAAAGAAGTTAGGTGGGGGCCCTGCGGCCCGTAAAATCCCGATTGGTGAGGGCTAATAATCAGTGGGGGATGAACAAAAATCCGACTGATTCAAGTTTCACTTTATATGGTAAAATGTTAGAAAATTGAGAAAGAAGGTGAAGGATTGGGAATTAAACATCTTAATTTAACAGTTACAGATGTAACAGCATCTAGAGTGTTTTTAGAGAGGTATTTTGGTTTGATTTGTAGTGGAACAAGGGGGAATGCCTTTGCAGTTATGCGTGATAATGATGGATTTATACTAACTTTAATGAAAGGAAAAGAAGTTCAGTATCCAAAAACATTTCATATAGGATTTCCACAAGAAAGTGAAGAACAAGTAGATAAGATAAATCAAAGATTGAAGGAAGATGGATTTTTCGTGGAGCCTCCTAAGCATGTCCATGCGTATACGTTTTACGTTGAAGCACCTGGTGGATTTACAATTGAAGTGATGTGTTAAGTCAAAAATCAAACTTTTTGTTATGTGTTTTTAAAATAAAAAGTAGGAAAAGTCTGTTTTAAGCGTGGAGCTTAAACAGGCTTTTTTACTTATATAATTGGATAGAGAATGCTAGAAGGAATATTACCCAGTGTATGATCTGTTTACATAATAAAGTTATGGTGGGTTAGTTGTCCTAAAATACAAGTCATATATCTTGTTTCCTCTCATAAATTTAAACATAGGAATTTGTCTACAAAGGTGGCGAAGCCTCATCATGAAAATTCGAATTTGTGCCACGTTCATGTTGTTTCTATTTATATGTTTACCTTTATCAGCTTTTGCAAAAGGAGAGGAGGCAAAGGAAAGGGTCGTTTCACTTGTATATGACGATTCGGGCAGCATGAGAAATAACGATCGCTGGAAATATGCCAATTATGCTTTGCAAAGTTTAGTTGCGCTATTAGATGAAAAAGATAAATTTTCTTACGTTCCAATGAGTAAGCCGAATGATCCATTAAACATTTCGTTAACGAAGGATAAAAGGCAAACAGAAATTGAGGGAATTGGAGCGTGGAAAACGTATTTAAATACTCCATTTAGCGCGGTAGAAACGGCGATGCAATCTATAAAAAAGGAAGCAGATATAGATGGAAAACGTGAATTTTGGCTTATTGTATTAACTGACGGGGCATTTAATGATTTAGAGAAAGATAAGGTTGGCGGAAAAGAACAAATTTTGCAGAAATTAGCCCAGTTTAAGAAAGAAATGGATGCAAAAAAGATATCGTTACACCCAGTCTTAATTACGATGGAAGAAGATTTAGGACAACAAGAAAAAGAACAATTAAACACGTTCAAAGAAATATGGAAGAAAGAGATAAATGGTGTTACTATGCCGTCAAGCGGAGAAGATGGCATTGTAAAAAGTGTAAATCAAGTGGCAGCATTAGTTGCAAATCGTGATCCATTCTCCTCTGTTGAATCGATTGTAAAAACGAAAGTAGTGGGGAAAAGAGTAGAGATTACAACACCGTTTCCATTAAAGCGTATGACGCTTGTACGACAATCGCCTTCTCTGCCCGATTATCAGGTCACACAAATTTCTAAACCATTACAATTACAATCTTCTTTTTCCATACATGCACCAGGAGAAGCAAAATTGTTCGGAAATATAGTTCATATAAGTACGGAAAATCAGGAAGTTATTAAACCGGGAACTTATACGATAGAAGTGGACCAGGACATTGAGAAAGAAGGACTACAAGTACTAGTTGAACCGGCGCTTAATTATACGGTTTCTACTTATGACAAAGATGATAGTAGTCAAAAAAATGTAGAGGAAATGTACGAAGGTGTTACTGCTGTTATTGAAGCGAAGCCTACGGAGTTGCCAGTTCAGTCTTCTTACTTTCAGGCAGAAGTAGAAATAGACGGAAAACAATATCCAATGAAGTGGGATGATAAAAGGCATGTGTTTTATTACGAAACTAAGCTTGGTAAAGGGTTAGTACGCGGGAAAGTTCATATGAATATAAAGGGGTTTTATAGACAGACGAAAGAATTTAAAATTGAAACAGCTGAGAAACCAAAATTATCACTTCAAACTGTTACAAAAGATTATGAAGAAAAAGTGACAAATTTAGAGAATAGTAAACCATTTGTTTTGCAGCCACAGTTAGATGGTAAGCCGATGACAGAAGAAGCTGTAAAAAAACTATTAAAATCTACGGGTGTCACATCTAAACAATCAATCAATTATGAAATAAAGCAACATGGAAATCAGATCTATGTTTATCCTCGTCCCTATTACTCCGACACATTTAATTTTACAGATACCGGCACCGTAGAAGCTACCATCGTAATGCAGGATTCAAAATTACAAGAAGTAAAGAAAAACATAACATTCCATATTCAAGATGCTCCGTTTTATGAAAAATATGCGCTTATTTTTAAGTTTGTCATTCCTATCACTTTATTACTACTAGTAGTAGGAATCATTGTTTTAGGATGGATTGTTCGGCCAAGATTTCACCGGAAAGCACTACTGTATTATGAATGGGATCAAGAGGTAGCGAAAGATTGGCTATATCAATCTGAACCAGAATTACTTCGAAATAAATGGTGGAACCATTATTTTGGTATCCCATTTAGAGCAGAAAGAAAAACAGTGCAATCCGTTACGTTTATAGCGAAGAAAGGTTCGAAATCTGTCTTTGTAGCGAAAGAATCACAAGTAGTTGGAATGATTATTGATGGGATGTTTATAACAAATGATGAAGTAGGAATGGAACATAAGACACTATATCCAAATGAACTTTTACTAATTGATAGAGGATATGGTAAGGAGATTTACAAGTACGAATGTGAATAGTAGATAGGGAAAAGAAGGGGATGGAGTATTGATTCTCTTTCCCTTTTTTCAAACAAGCAAGAATAGGAAGGTGGTTCACATGACATTACAAGTTCCAACAATATTAATTGGTTTAGGTGGAATCGGTAGTACTGTGACGCATCAAATATATGAAAAATTGCCTGAAGAGCGCCGGAAAAAGGTAGCAATGCACGTATTTGATACAGATGTGAATACATTGAGTAAATTTGATCATATTCGAAAGTTTAAGACACAAACGAGTTCTAGTAAAACGCCCAGGGAGTATATTGCAGGAGATCCAACAATCCCAGAGTGGTTTCCGATGGATCCGACTATACTTGATAAACCATTAACAGAAGGAGCAGGACAGTTACGCGTCATTTCACGTTTAGCGTTACGTGCTGCGATGAAAGAAGATAAATTAACGTCCTTTTGGCAAGAAATTGAGAAAATTTTTCCGGTTACAAGTGATCAAACAGAATATGGTGTGCGTGTCATTATAGTAACATCACTAGCAGGCGGAACAGGTTCGGGGATGTTTCTGCAAATTGCATTATATTTACGTGAAATGCTTCGGAAGAAATTGCAGCATCATAACATTTTAATACGCGGTGCGTTTTTAATGCCGGATGTTTTAGTAAAGACGAGAACAGTTAGTGCGAAAGAGTTTGAAACGGTGCAAGCGAACGGCTATGCATCGTTAAAAGAATTACATGCTATTACGCTCGGTTCTACTGGAGAATTATCAAAACGCGGCGGTGTAACAATTGAATTAGAGTATCGCCCTGATCAAGTAGATGAAGACGGAAGAACGAATCATACAATTAAACAACATCATTTACCGTACAATTATTGTTTCTTATACGATTATGAAAACCTACATGGACACCATTTACACAATTTATCAGATTATATGGAACAGATGGCAAATACAATTTATTTACAGTTATTTAGCCCGATGTCCACAAGTCATTTTGCACAAGAAGACAATCAAATTCAGCAATTAGCAGAATCAAGCGGAAAAGGACGATATTGCGGGGCAGGAACGGCAAAACTCATTTATCCGTATGAGCATGTGTTAAAATATTGTGCTTTAAAATGGGCTGTGCAAGGTTTAGATGAATCGTGGCTTCATTTAGATCAACTGTTTCAAGAGAAGAAGCAAAGATATGACCAAGATGTAAAACGTGGGATGCAGCGTGAAAAGCCGGAGAGAGGTAAAAGTTATTTAGAGGACTTGGAACATCTTGCTACCCGTCCAGAGCAAGCTCATATTTTCTATAGACAAATGTACAATGAAACGCGTGAAGGAGCAGAAGGTGGTAAGCTCGGAGTTGCGAAATCAAAACTGTTTTTAGAAGCTGTAGAAAGTTATGTACAACGCACGGTGCAAAAAGATGAGGAATTAAATCGTTTGCAACATGAGTGTAAAATTTCAGCTGCGAAACTGAAAATGATGGAACAAATGAAAGGCGAAGTGGCAAGAGTGGATCATGCGGTTCGCTTATATGCATATGCGATTCCGAGCCGTGTACATGAACATGTAACGACACTTTTATATGACATGATTGAATCAGACCGCTTTTCACCAAGTGGTTCTGAAGGGCAGTCCTATCAATTAAATACATGGTTTTTAAAGAAAACAGATCCAGTTCACCCAGTAGCAGCACGTTTTATGTTATATGAAATTCGAAAGCAGTTAGTAGAAAAAATGAATCGACTACATGAAAATAATGAGCAAAAGCGTAATGTAATTCAAAACTACGATAAAAAATTTAATGTAGGTAATATCGATGGAACGGTAACGGCTGTACGCCGAGTAGAAATTGCTCAACAACAAGGCTGGTTCGGAAAAATGATTAATAATCAGCAACGTTCATTCAAAAGAGAATTTGAAGACATCGTAACGCAATATGTACACAAATTAAATGAATATCGAAAAGAAATGCTATTAGAACTTGTGTATCAATCGCTATATCAGGCAGTTAATAAAATGATTCAATATTGGGAAAGATTTTTTGATAATTTACATGAAACACGTGAAAATTTATTGTTTGAAATCCAAAAGCGCAGTAAGGAATTTGAAGGGAAAACAAACCCGACGAATGTATATGTATTAGCAGAGGAACAGCTGCAAGAAAAGATATGGCAAGATATGCAGCAACATTTAAATTTAGGTGTACTACCGAAAGATATATCAGCGGAAATTTATATGAGTTTGTATGGGGAATATTGTCGTGATGCGAAAACAGAAGAGATTCAGTCGAAAAAGGTAGAGGATTTCTATCGCGAACATATACTGAGCTATTGTTATGACGAACTGCAAGTACGCTATCGTGATAAATTAGAATTGAATATTATTGAAGCGTTGCGAAAAGAAGCAGATTATAAGAAACGTGATCGCAATGAATACGTGCGTGAAAAAATTGAAGACCTGTTCCATTTAGCAAGTCCGTTCATTCCGAAAGTTGCTCATCATAGGGAATTACAATATTGGGGTATACATCCTTCTTTAAAGAAAGAGCTACAAGAGGAATTAATTCAAGAAATGTTTAAAGAAAAAGATACAGTACACGAAGCCTTTTCGCCATTTGAAGTGATCTGTTATCGAGCGCATTATGGCTTATCTCTGCAAGATTTTCCTAAATTATCATCAGGACATATTTCAAACGGATTTATGAATGATAAAGGTGACTATTTCCAATCGTATTATCGCCGTGTAAACAAATTAAATAGTAAAAAATCTAGTTTAACGCCGCATTTAGATAAGTATTGGCACTTACCAGCCTTTATGCCAGATTTGAATGCGACTCAAACAAAATTAGATTATGATAAATGTAATCGTGCATTACTATACGCATATATGTATCGTTGGATTAGTTTAGTTGCTGTTGATGGACAGTTTGTGTATCAATATAACGGTGTGGGACGTAGCTTTTTAATTCAGTCGATGGGGAAAAATATTTCAAGCGAAAGTTATAAATTACACAGAGCATTGCTTCATAATCCGTTTATTTATGAAAACATCTTGTCACGATTTGAAGAAGAGCAAGAAAAGGCGATGATACAAGGTGGACATTTATATACACATCCGTTCGTATTAGGAGCCCAAGATGTAAGATGGCTTAGAAAAGAACATGTCCACAATCTTTTAGACATGATTTTAATGTATGACCGTGAAGCGAAGTATGATCCGACGTTAGAAGAAACATCAGATGAATTATTAAGACTATTCCTTGATGAAATCGAGTTGTACTTCCAGAACTATTACGGTACAGGTGCTGATATGGTTGCAAAGAAAGAGAAAGAAATGTTTATTAAACAATTGTGGGATCGCTCGCATGCGAAAGGATATGTAGATCCAAATAGCGCTCCGTATAAAAAATGGCAAAATTTATTAAGTATTCAAGATGAAGAAGAAACGCCAAAAACGAATGTATAGTGAATGAAAAGGGAATCCTTAAAAGTGGCAATACAACTTTAGAAAAGAGGGATTCTGATGCCGTTTTTAGGAAGTGTATATCAAATATTTGGGTTATATCCGGAACTTTATTATGGGATGATTTCAGCAGAGTTGCAAGAGGAAGCTCAGAAGGAGCATCTTGAAAATAGTAGTGCAGAAGCTGAAGTGGAAGAATAAAAAAAGTGCAGATGAAAATCTGCACTTTTTTGTTAGTATTAAAATGGTGAAATAACCTCAAATGAATTATTATTTTTGAATAATAATTCATTTGAGGTTATTATGATTTTCATTACATTGTATGTAATGAAAATTGTATGAAAATCAATGTAATAAAATGCATATGAATATTAAGGTGGAAAACAACAATGTTTTTGAGAAAATAATTATGTATAAAAATAACATTTGATACATAATCAACCGATTATTTTTGAGTGATTTATTATTGACAATATAATTAATTATATGATAAATTCAATCAGCGTTCTTAATGGGTTTTTGGTATGGATAATATTTTGAAAATTCAATACGGTATAAAGAGATTGATTTTTCTGTTTTTATTGATACGGGTTACTAAGTCTATAGGGGAAGTGAACTATGTATATTTTTATTTTTAAAATAGAACAGTAATAAAGAATGTAACAAGTAAGAGATAAACTTGAAAAAGAGGTTTCAAAGAATGAGTCTTTTCATAAAGAAAGCAATGGATGAAGAAAAGAAAAAAGTATTGAATCAAACTTTAGGAGCGATTGATTTAACTCTTTTAGGTATTGGAGCAATTATTGGTACAGGTATTTTCGTATTAACTGGTATTGTAGCAGCGAAACATGCTGGTCCGGCGATTGTATTATCTTTTGTATTAGCGGCAATTATATGTGCATGTGTAGCTTTCTGTTATGCTGAATTTGCATCTACAGTTCCAGTTTCGGGAAGTGTATATTCATATACATATATGACACTAGGTGAGATTTTTGCATTTATAGTTGGCTGGTGTGTTATGCTGGAGTATTTATTAGCGACTTCTGCGGTTGCAGCAGGCTGGTCAGCATATTTTCAGTCATTGCTACTAGGTTTTAATATTCACATTCCTACGGTTTTTGCTTCGGCACCAGGAATGGGGAAGGGTGGAATCATTGATTTACCAGCAGTTCTTATTATTTTAGTTGTTACATTTTTATTAAGCCGTGGTGCAAAAGAAAGTGCACGAATTAATAATATAATGGTTATTATTAAACTGGCTGTTATTGTAGGATTTATTGTTGTAGGGACACAATATGTAAGACCAGAGAATTGGCAACCATTTCTACCGTTTGGTTTTCACGGTGTGGTAGGGGGCGCTGCTACTGTATTTTTTGCTTTTTTAGGATTTGATGCAGTTGCAACAGCCGCAGAGGAAGTGAAGCGTCCACAACGTAACGTGCCAATTGGGCTACTTGTTTCCTTGTTCATTTGTACCGTTCTATATGTAGGTGTTTCATTCGTGCTAACTGGAATGGTTCCGTTTACGGAATTAAATGTTGCTGATCCGGTTGCATATGCGTTGCGCACTGTAGGAGAAGATAGAATTGCTGGGTTGTTATCGGTGGGAGCGATAGCAGGGCTAACAACAGTTCTGTTAGTAGCTATGTTTGCATTTGTTCGTGTATCTTACTCGATGAGTCGAGATGGGTTGTTACCAAAAAGACTTTCAAGTGTTCATACACGTTTACAAACGCCATTTTTTAATACGTGGGTTACAGGTATACTAGCAGCTTTATTAGCGGGATTAGTGGATTTGAATTTATTAGCTAATTTAGTGAATATGGGAACGATAACAGCATTTGTGTTTGTATCTATAGCTGTCATTGTATTAAGAAAGACACATCCTGATATGAAGAGGCCATTCCGTGCCCCTCTAGTACCTTTTTTACCTATCGTTTCAATAGTAAGTTGTATATATTTGGCTTTGAACCTTTCTAAGCTTACTTTAATTAGTTTTGTGGCATGGATTATAATAGGCGTTTTCATATATTTTGTATATGCTAAAAAACATAGTAATGTTAGAAATGGAAATAGAGTATAGTCCATTGAAATAATACTTGTAATGGAAATGAAAACACGCTACTTATTCATATAAGAACAAGTAGCGTGTTTTTTCTATTTAATAATCCCATTTTCTAAAATTTTAATAGTTGGTACCACTTTCACATTAGCTTTTGAAAAGGCACTTGGCCAATCATCTTCAACTTGTTTCCATTCTTTATATTGAAATGCTCTCGCATAATCACCAAATCCGAATGGATCAAGTTGCTGTTTTTGAATTTTGTGGATTAAATCGTTTAAATCATTGTTTAGTTGTTTTGTAATAAGAGAAGTTAATTTTTTTCTATCATTATCTATATCCATGTTGAATGTAAGTTCAGATACGGCAATTTTTAAATCCATTTTAATATTAAATTTGAAGCGGTTATCGCTATAGTCTGTACCGATATCATGATTCATACTAAGAACATTTATTGTTATAAAATCGTCGCCTTTTGTATCTTTTAGATGGCTATTACTTTCAACTAAATTAGAGGGGATTTTCATTGTAAGTGAAACGGGTATATTAGCTTTCTTTTGCACCATAAGAAGAAGGGCGCTTTCATAGCGATTTAAAGACATCTTATAAGTTCCACGAGAGGTTAATAGTGCCGAACCGGTAACAATAACATCTTTCTTCCCTTTTTTTATTTCTGAAATAGCAGGAGTTATGCCTTTATTAAAAGTTTGTCTATGAAATTCATGGAATGTCGTAAACACGGTCCGATTGTATAGTTTGTTCGTATTAATTAAATCTGTTAAATATTCAGGAAGAGCAGGCTTATCTTTGAAATTATTATATATAACAGAAGAAATGGGTCCATCTACTGCAACCATGCGCATATTCCCTGTATTTTTAGGGTCGCGATACCAAACATCCAGATAAGGCATAGCTCCTTCTTGTTTTAAAAAATTCGTGCTAAACAATATAAGCTGTAACTTTTCTGTGGACACTAAACCGCTGCTTGAACTGTTAAACGTATCTTTTGCTTCTCGGGGTGTATGTACTTTCGCTTCATGAATTTCGTACTTTTTCTCTACATCTTCATTGAAAATAGGATTTACGTGATACACAATTAATTTTCCTTTTGCTTTTGCGTCAAAACCGTAAATTAATGAGATGGATTGTTTTTCTAAATCAAGCCGATCTTCACAACCTGCTAAAAAAATTATGAGAAAACAAAATATAATAAAATGAATAAAGCGTCTCATTTAAACTTTTCTCCTTTTCCAATGCTGATAAAGTGTCATGTATAAGAGAAATACAACTGGGAATAGAAAAACGATAAAATAACTAGCAGTTCCCCAAAATTCCCGCAACGCACTTATCTGATAAGAAGAAGGGATATAAAAGAATAAGATGAAAATACACCCGAATAATAAAAAATAAATAGGTAATGAACTGCCTTTTTTGTTAAGTAATTGATTAATACCATCTGAAGCAGTAAAAATATAAGGAATACAGGAATCAAAAATAATAAAGAGATAAAATGACAAAAAGATAATTTCAAACCGCTCAAGAAATGAGAAGTGAAACGGTGTAACAAGAGAAAGAGTTGGCCATAAAAACTTTGTTATACCATCTGGACTAAAATAAATAAAAGAAACGAACGTGATTTGAAGATAAATAAATAACGTAATCAAATTTGCAATAACAATTCCTTTTTTTGCAGATGCTTTGTTAGTTAAATAAGGATAAAGGACAAACGCAAACTCAAATCCGAGAAACGCAATGATAGTTGATTTTACGGTGTTTATAATTGGTAGCCATCCTTCCTTGATAAGAGGAAGAAGATATATAAAATGCCCATCTTTAAGAGGAATAAATAATAATAATGGCATCCAAAGTGTAAAGATGACAGTGAAAACAGCAAAACGACTAATAATAAGTGCTCCTTTACATGCAAGCATAAGCATTGGAATAGATAGCAAAATCATAATTAAAGACATAGGAGATCTAGGTAAAATCCAAATATGAATAACGTATAAGAGGGAAAAAATTAAGGAAATAGCTGCGAGTACAGCATATAAAATCCAAAAAATCATTACTACTCTTCCTAGCCATTTTCCAAGATAGCGTATCAGCACATCAAGTAAAGTATATCCTGGATGTTTTTCCATGATTTTTACAATACATAGACTGACTAAAGTAGTAATGACACATCCGATAATAATAGACATCCAGCCATCTGTATTCGCTCCTTGTGCAACTTCACGCGGAAGTGTAAGTACGCCGAATCCGACTTGAACACCACTAATAGTTAAAATGTATTGAAATAAAGTGATCTCCCTCTTTGCACGTTTTGTCACTAATTCTCCTCCTTTTCTTCAACATCTCTTTGTCGGTTATCTTGTTTTAATTGTAGAGATAGTGGCCGTTTCTTCATAATTTTCCATGGAAAACGTATAAGGGTATCTTTTAAATCCGAAGCATATGACGGAGAAAAAGGACTACCATATGGTACACCAAGTGATTCCATAGAAAGAATATGGATGATAATGATTGCCATTCCAACCATAATTCCAATGACGCCAAATAAAGAGGCGGCTATCATCATTGGGAATCGAAGAAGCCGAATTCCTGCTGACATTTCTAAGTTAGGAATAATGAAGGAGGCAACCGCAGTAATTGATACGACGATAACCATAACGTTACTCACAATCCCAGCTTGAACCGCAGCTTGTCCAATTACAATTCCTCCTACGACGCCGATTGTTTGTCCAACAGGCCCAGGAAGCCGAATCGCTGCTTCTCGGAGCATTTCGAGAACTAATTCCATTAATAAAGCTTCTAATATGGGAGGAAAAGGAATTTTGGCTCGAGATTCTCCAATCGTTAACAACAATTTGAGCGGAATCACTTCATAATGGAAGGAAATCATAGCAATATAAAGAGCAGGAGCAAATATTGCAATAAATAGCCCAGTGAAACGAAGGAGTCGTATAAAAGATGGAATCATAGGTCTGAAGCTGTAATCATCTATCGTCTGAAAGAAGGATGAAAAGGTCATAGGTCCTATTAATACGCCTGGTGAGCGATCTACAACAACAGCAATTCGCCCATTCAAAATATGATGTGCCGTTGTGTCAGGACGTTCAGTGATAGACAATTGTGGGAAGAGAGTATAGGAATTATCTTCAACAAATCCTTCTAATTCACCGGTAGTAAGAATAGCATCTACTTTGATTGATTCAATGCGGCATGCCATATCTTGTACAACATCTTCGTTTGCAACATCTGCAAGATAAAGTAAAAAAACTTTAGAGGTTGCTCGTTCGCCAACAGTGAATTCCTTCACTTTTAATTCGCGATTTGGAATATAGCGACGAATAAGTGCGATACTATCACTTGCCACTTCATTAAATCCTTCGTGTGAGCTTTTTATGGAAGTCTCTGTTGTAGGTTCTTCAATACTCCTTTTTGGCGCCGCCTGTGTATCTAGTTCTAAAGCTGATAATTGCCCGTTTATAAATAAAATACTTTTGCCATGTAAGAGAGATTGCTCAATGTCTATCCACTTCTGAACTTTTTTAATATTCCCTATAGAAATAGAAGATTCCCAAAAATCGTCTTCATTCCATTCTTTAAATAAGAGAGGACGAAGAATATCTACATTAATAACAGTTTTATCTACAAGTCCTTCCATATATATAAGAGCAGCTTCTTTTCCGTTTTTTAACGGGAAAGTGCGTGTAATTAATTCTGGAATACCACTAAATAATTTGGATAAGTGTTTAAGATTAAGCGGCATGGAGGAAGAAATTTCTTTATTTAATACAGTTTCAGATTGCTCATGTGTAGAGAAAGATTTTTCGCCCCTTATCCATTTTCGAAAAGATTCCATATATTCACCTTATTCCTCGTTGAACTTTATATGGGTTATTATGGATAGTTACATACAGACATATGCGCAGTTTAAAATTTATATTGTATATTTGTACATTTAACGCTATAATTATAGTGTTAAAGATGGAATCGTGATATGACCTGTTATGAATCTATCGTTTTATTTATGAATAAATGGATTGGTATTTTAGCAAGATGTGCTAATAAACTACTCCACCATGATGATAGCGTGCCCAAAATGTGGTGCGTATATTTTCGTGGTGGAGTTTTTTTATTCTCAAAAAGGGGGAAAGACCATGAATGACAACATGGTTCATATTACAATTGACGGAAAAAAGTATACAACGGAGCCTGGTTCAACGATATTGGGTGTTATTAATGAGAACGGGATTGAACATCCGCAAATTTGTTACGTGCCGGAAGTAGATCCTATTCAAACATGTGACACTTGTATTGTAGAAGTTGACGGAAAGTTAATGCGTTCTTGTTCGACGATAGCAACGGAAGGTATGAACGTTGAGCGTGCTTCTGTTCGCGCAAAAGAAGCACAAACAGAGGCGATGGATCGGTTACTAGAAAATCATTTATTATACTGTACAGTATGTGACAACAACAATGGGAACTGTAAACTGCATAATACAGCAGAATTAATGGAAATTGAACATCAAAAATATCCTTATGAACCGAAAGTAGATGTAAGTGAAGTTGATATGACGCATCCGTTTTATCGCTATGACCCTAATCAATGTATTGCATGCGGTCAATGCGTTGAGGTGTGTCAAAACTTACAAGTAAATGAAACGTTATCGATAGACTGGGAAGCGGAACGCCCACGAGTTATTTGGGATGAAGGAGTAAATATTAATGATTCTTCATGCGTTAGCTGTGGTCAATGTGTAACGATTTGTCCTTGTAACGCTTTAATGGAGAAAACGATGCTCGGTGAAGCTGGATTTATGACGGGATTAAAACCAGATATTCTTGAACCGATGGTAGATTTAATTAAAGAAGTTGAGCCTGGATATAGCGGTATTTTTGCGGTATCAGAAGTGGAAGCGGCCATGCGTGATACTCGTACGAAGAAAACGAAAACAGTATGTACATTTTGTGGTGTAGGTTGTTCGTTTGAAGTGTGGACGAAGGGGCGTAAAATCCTTAAAGTACAGCCATCTTCAGATGCACCAGTTAACGCAATTTCCACTTGTGTAAAAGGGAAATTTGGTTGGGATTTCGTAAATTCTAAAGAACGAATTACAAAACCTTTAATTCGTAAAAATGGAACGTTTGTTGAATCTACATGGGAAGAAGCACTGAATGTAGTTGCAAATAAATTAGGTACTATTAAAGAAGAGTACGGTAAAGGTTCTATCGGATTTATTTCTTCCTCTAAAATTACAAATGAAGATAATTATGTAATTCAAAAATTAGCTCGACAAGTATTTGGAACGAATAATATCGATAACTGCTCACGTTATTGCCAATCACCAGCAACGGATGGTTTGTTCCGTACAATTGGTATGGGCGGTGATGCAGGAACGATTAAAGATATTGCGCAATCTGGTCTTGTTATTATTGTAGGATGTAATCCGACAGAAGGTCATCCAGTTTTAGCTACACGTATTAAACGTGCACATAAATTACACGGACAAAAGTTAATTGTAGCTGATCTTCGTAAAACAGAAATGGCAGAGCGATCAGATGTCTTTATTAGTCCAAAACAAGGAACAGATCAAGTTTGGTTAATGGCTGTTACTAAATATATGATCGATCAAGGTTGGCATGATCAAGAATTTATTAATGAGAATGTAAACTTCTTTGGAGATTTCAAAGAAAGTCTAGAAGAATATACACTTGCATATGCAGAAGAAGTAACAGGTATTTCAAAAGAAACACTTATTCAAATGGCTGAAATGATTCGTGATGCAGATGGTACGTGTATCCTTTGGGGTATGGGGGTAACGCAAAATACAGGTGGTTCTGATACTTCCGCTGCAATTTCAAACTTACTTCTTGCAACAGGGAACTATCGTCGTCCAGGAGCAGGTGCATACCCACTTCGAGGTCACAATAACGTACAAGGTGCTTGTGATATGGGTACTTTACCAGGATGGCTTCCAGGATATCAGCACGTTACTAACGAAATGGAACGTGCGAAATTTGAAACTGCTTACGGAGTGAAAATTGATAGTGAACCAGGTCTTAATAATATTGAAATGCTTCACGCAATTGACGAAGGAAAAATGAAAGCAATGTATCTTGTCGGAGAAGATATGGCTCTTGTAGATTCTAATGCAAATCATGTACATGAAGTGTTGTCGAGCCTTGATTTCTTCGTTGTGCAAGATGTTTTCCTTTCTAAAACTGCTCAATATGCAGATGTTGTATTACCAGCAGCGCCATCTCTTGAGAAAGAAGGTACTTTCACAAATACAGAGCGCCGTGTCCAAAGATTATATCAAGTTCTTCCTACGCTAGGAGATGCGAAACCAGACTGGTGGATCGTCCAGGAGGTTGCGAATAAACTAGGGGCAAACTGGAATTATAGCCACCCAAGTGAAATCTTTGCTGAAATGGCAAGTTTATCACCATTATTCTCGCAAGCGAACTATGAAGTGCTTGAAGGATGGAACAGTTTCCATTGGGGAAGTTTTGATGGAACAAATACACCACTTCTGTTCCAAGATGGATTTAACTTCCCAGATAAAAAAGCTCGTTTTGCGATTGCTGACTGGGTACGTCCAGCTGAATTTCCAGCGGAGTTCGACCTTCACATTAACAACGGTCGTATGCTTGAGCATTTCCATGAAGGGAATATGACAAATAAATCAACAGGTATTCAAACGAAAGTACCTGGTGTTTTCGTTGAAATCTCTCCAGACCTTGCAAAAGAACGTGGCGTAAAAACAGGTTCGTTAGTTCGTCTTGTCTCTCCTTTTGGAGCATTAAAATTACGTGCACTCGTTACAGATCGTGTAAAAGCGAATGAGTTATATTTACCGATGAACTCTACAGATAACGAAACGGCAATTAATTTCTTAACAGGTCCTGCTGTGGATGTACGTACGAATACACCTGCGTATAAACAAACGAAAGTGCGTATGGAAGTGTTAGAAGTTGATGGCGAAAATCCGATGCCAAAAGCGAACCCACGCAATAAAAAACGTCACCCTCAAGCTGGAATTGAGGTACATCGTAAGTGGGCACGTCCAGGGTATGTGCATTTAACGGATAAGTAGGAGGAGAAAACTATGGCTGCACCTATAAAAATGATTCAAAAACAAGAATTAACTGAGGAAGAAATAAAACAGCAAAAATTAGATGATTTAAAGGAGCTTTTAACAAATAATGAAGAAGCTCTAAATCAGATGTTTAATATAGTAGGGGAATTAAATGACATTGGAATGCTAGAAGCTGCAAATTCTATGCTGAAAGCGAAAGAACCAATTGCAAAGATTGTTCTAGGTCAAGTAACTCGTGAGCCTGTTACAAATTTAATTAATAATATGATGGGTGCTGCAGGTGCGTTAACTGAACTTGACCCAGAACTTACGAAAAAGCTTATAGGTAGTTTATTAGTCGGGCTAGAAGAAGGTAATGAACATCTAGAAAGTAATAAAAAAGTAGGGGTATTCGATCTTATGAAAGTATTGAAAGACCCAGATATTAACCGTGCTATCGGGTTTGGACTTCATTTCTTAAAAGGTATGGGGAAAGGGTTAAGAGACGAATAAATTTCATGAAGTGAACCTTTCCGCCCAAATATTTGTAGGAAATAGTTTGGGCGGAAGGCTCATTTTGGTAAAATATATAATAAAGTAAAATGAGGCTTTTGGGAGGTATAATTGTATGTCAAAAAAAGTACATGAATTTAATGATATGATACGAAAACTTCGAAAGGAACTTTTCGGAAAAGGACCAGAACGAATTCATACTGTTTTTGCAGAAAATATGGCTATAGCGACTCTTTATGGAAACTTAACACCTACTGAAAAATTTATTTCAAGTACGATGGACGGTGCGGAAATGGTTCATATGGCTAGAACGAAAATGATTCAAGAGGTGTATGCTGCGAATTCCCGTGAACATTTGGAGGAACTTGTTGGAGCAAAATTAGTGAATTTGTTTTCAGATATGAAAGTAGAAGAAGATATTGCAGTTTCGGTATTTGTTTTTGATAAAAATATAACGTGAGAGAAGGATACTGATCGTGAAACCGATACAGGTAGAAAGAGAAATCTTTCGTTATGAACAAGGGGCGTTTAAGCATATAGAGGACAGCATTGTAACAGAGTTTCCTGTCACCATTAAAATGAACGGACAGGAGTTTGTTACAATGGTTAGTACTCCAGAATATATAGAAGATATGGTAATAGGCTTCTTGGCGTCTGAAGGAATCATTCGGAAGTATGAAGATATTGATAGCATATGGATGCAGGAGAAAGAAGGATTTGTACATGTAACAACGACAAAAGTAAATCCGTATTATGAACAAATGCAAAATAAACGATATATTACGTCTTGTTGTGGTATGAGTAGGCAAGGGTTTGTTTTTGCTAATGATGCACTAAGTGCAAAAAAAATGAAGGGTGTCCATGTACAGGTTGCGGCAGAGGATTGTTTTCGGTTAATGAAAGAAATGCAGCAATCTGCGGATACGTTTCATCATACTGGCGGGGTTCATAATGCAGCTTTATGTGATGTGAATGGTATTATTTTAAGCCGAATGGATATTGGTAGGCATAATGCACTAGACAAAATTTACGGTTATTGTTTAAGAAACGATATTTCTATAAAAGATAAAATCATTGTTTTTAGTGGTCGTATTTCTTCGGAAATATTATTGAAAGTTGCAAAAATCGGTTGTGAAATTATACTATCAAAATCAGCTCCAACTGAATTAGCTTTGCAACTAGCGGAAGATTTAGGTATTACGACAATAGGATTTATTCGTAATCACTCCTTAAATGTATATACCCATCCAGAACGTGTTTTAAATATAAAATAAAAGTGAGGCAATGAAGATGAAATCAGTTACATTAGACAAGTTGCAACGTCCGTTAAAGGATTTACGTATTTCAGTTACTGATCGCTGTAATTTTCGCTGCCGATATTGTATGCCAGAAGAAATATTTGGTCCTGATTACTCGTTTTTGTCTAATGATAAAATTTTATCTTTTGATGAGATTGAAAGGATAACACGTATTTTTGTTTCTTTAGGTGTAAGAAAGTTACGAATTACGGGCGGAGAACCGTTACTTCGAAGAGGTCTTCCGCAGCTTATTGAGCGCCTTAATAAAATTGATGGTGTAGAAGATATCGGTTTAACAACCAATGGATCGTTACTTAAAAAGTTTGCTCCTGATTTATATAAGACGGGACTATCACGTGTAACAGTTAGCTTAGATTCCTTGGAAGAAGATCGGTTTTTCTATTTAAATGGTAATAGGAGCAAAGTGCAAAGGGTTCTGGAAGGAATACAGGCTGCAGCTGAAGTTGGAATGAAAATTAAAATAAACATGGTCGTTCAAAAGGGAAAAAACGAACAGGACATTTTACAGATGGCGCAATATTTTAAGGAAAATAAGCATATTCTTCGTTTTATTGAGTATATGGATGTTGGAAATTATAATGGTTGGGATTTAAAAGAGGTCGTCTCTAAGAACCTGTTTAGAATCTATGGTATAATCTGTACAAAAAAGGATATTTTCTATGATACATAATTATACAAGT
>NZ_JBNPJZ010000136.1:0-22318 GCF_050312695.1 Bacillus sp. AF62
GGAGGACCATTCAACGGGGGGAGGAGAGCGGTAAAAATATATTTTGATTTTTTTATGGAATGGGGGGTACCTATGCGGAAACTATCGAAAAAAATGCAAATCAAAGAAGATTTATTACAACACTTGGAAATTGTAGAAATGGACAATGCGGTATACATGGATCTTGTTGATAAATACATGGCAATGTGGGATGCAGCAAAAGCATTAGAAAGAGAATGGAAAAAAGAAAGAATGGTTTCATGGGACAACGGTGGTGGACAAAAAGGATCGAAACCTAACCCTGCCGGAAAAGAATATCGTGAGACGATTAAAAGTATGACAGAGCTGCTTAAGAAAATGGGCTTGGAAAGTGTACCAAGGGAAGAGGGTGGTGAAGAAGATGTATAACTATCATCCATACATTGATGATTATATGAGAATGGTGGAGCAAGGAGAAATTCAAGCTTGTAAAGAGCAAAAACAACTCATGGAATTTTTACGTTGGAAGCTCGAGCAACCAGGTGTCGTGATTGATGCAGAAGCAATTGAAAATTCAGTTCGTGTTCCAGAAAAGTATTTCCCATTCGAATTATTTACATGGCAAAGGTTTTGTAATGCATTTATTTATGGCGTCAAATATGAAAATGGTTCGTTAATGTTTAATCGATTTTTTATGTTACTAGGGCGTGGAGCCGGAAAGAACGGTTATATTGCTTACAATTGTTTTCATATGATGACGGGACATCATGGGATACGAAATTATGATATAGATATTGTAGCAACATCAGAAAAACAAGCAAAAACGTCGTTTGAAGATGTATACAATGTGTTAGATCATCCGAAGTTTGCTAAGAAGATGAAAAACGTATTCTACAAATCGAAGATGCTTATTCAACATCGGAAAACGAAGTCCAAGTTAGAATTTAATACATCAAATGCTCGGACAAAAGATGGTAAGCGTAGTGGTGTTGTTATTTTTGATGAAATTCATGAATATGAGAATTATGATAGTGTGAAAGTTTTTACATCGGGATTAGGAAAGAAAAAAGACCCACGAACGTTTTATATTACAACAGATGGACGTGTACGTGGTGGTGTATTAGATGATTTAAAAGAAGAAGCGCAAAAAGTGCTGAATAAAGAACTTCCACAATCAACACTATTTCCTTTTATCTGTAAATTAGATCATGAATCAGAAGTAGACCATGAGGAAATGTGGGAAAAAGCAAACCCTTCTTATCCATATAACGAGAATTTACAGCATGAAATGAAACAGGAATATCATGATATGCAGCATAACAGTTCTTTTCGCATGGAATTCATGACAAAGCGCATGAACCTTCCAGTGGAAGATGTGTTAAAAGAGGTGGCAACCTATGAAGATCGTTTAGCGACAGATCAGCCATTTCCTGAAAATGTGAAGGGAATAGAATGTATGGGCGCTGTAGATTTTGCACAAATCAGAGACTTTTGTTCGGTCGGCATTCTATTTAAAAAAGAGGGGAAACGGTATTGGATGCAGCATACATTCATGCATCATACAGCACCCCAGTTGCAAGATATCAATCGGGATATTCTTGCACTTGCGATGGAAAAAGGGTTACTGACGGTTGTGTATGATGCATCCATTAGCGCGGAGCATGTATTGAATTGGTTTGTCATGATGAATAAGAAATATCGTATTAGAAAAGTTAGCATGGATTTATATCGATCCTCTATTTTAAAAGAAGTATTGGAAGAGGCAGGATTTGAAGTCGAAATTGTTCGTCGTGGTCCAGCAACCCATAGTAAACTAGCTCCACTGGTAGAAGAAATATTTATTAAACGTACCATTGTCTTTGGGGATGATCCATTGATGCGTTGGTATGTAGGGAATGTTTATAAGGAAGAGAAGATGAACGGTAATATTGAATATAAAAAGATTGATAAAGAGAAGCGGAAAACGGATGGTTTTTTCGCTTTTTTACATGCGCTTAATTGCGATAGTGAATTAAAAGAATCCAGCGCTTTAACAAAAGAAAGTATTAAAAAATTATTCAAAGTATTTAGCGTATAACAGGGGGTGAGAATGTGGGATTACGAGAATGGGTACGAGGTTTTTTCGGAAGTAACAAGACTCTTACGTTAGATTCATGCTGTTATGAATTAGGAATTGATTATTTCTATAAAAGACTAGCTGTAGAAAGTTGCATCGATCTTATTGCGAACGCAGTAACACGGTGTGAATTTCAAACATTTGAAAAAGGGAAAGAAAAATGCGGTGAAAACCATTATTTATTGAATGTACAACCCAACCAAAATCAAAATGCATCAGAATTTATGCATAGCTTAGTTAATCATTTAATGATGAATAATGAGTGCGTAGTAATCATGCAAGATAAACAATTGTATATTGCTGATTCTTTTAACATGACTAAGTTTGCATTAAAAGAAAACATATATAATGACATAACAATTGAAGACTTCACTTTTGAAAAATCATTTCATGAATCAGAAGTCTTTCACTTTAAATTAAACGATCGTAATATCATGCAAGTTATAGAGGGCATGTACAGTAGTTTCGGGAAATTGCTTGCGTCCTCCATTGATTATTATAAAAGAAAAAACAATATACGTCTGTTAATTAAGGGAGAATTTATCAGACCACAGGATGAAGCAACGCAAGAAGCGATTAATGACATGTTTGAAAATCAATTAAAGAGTTGGTTTAACGCTGATAAAGTGGGTTCCGCTTTTCAATTGCAAAATGGTTATGTTTTCGAAGATATGAGCGATAGTAAAAATGGTGTCGCCAATAATAGTACAAGCCGTGATATCAGCGACTTAATCCATGACATATTTAGTTATGTAGCAACGGCTTTTCATGTACCTATCGGCATTTTAAAAGGCGATGTGGCTGATATTGAAAAACAGATGGATTCATTTTTAGCATTCTGTGTTAATCCAATTGCTGAATTGATACAAGATGAATTTAACCGAAAGATGTACAAGAAAGAAGAATATTTGAAAAGAACATACTTAAAAATTGATACAACAAAAATTAAAATTGTTGATATTACGAAGATGGCAACCGCAATGGATAAATTATTTGCGATTGGTGGTCTAACAATGAATGACGTCATAATGATGCTTGGAAAAGAGCCGATTGATGAAGAATGGGCAGACAGAAGGCATGTAACGAAAAACTATCAAGAAGCTAATTCTTTGGAGGGAGGTGAAAAGGATGAGACGTTATAAAAATGAAAAATATAACCATCTAGCTCATGTCCAACATGCCTTTAAGGCAGAAGCAAAAGCTGATTCGCTGGACATAACGATTTATGGTGATATTGGTGAATCATGGTGGAGTGACTCCACATCGGCGGTTGATATTGAAAAAATATTAAAAGCTACTTCCGCAAATGTGATTCATATCAATCTGAATAGTCCTGGTGGGGATGTATTTGATGGGATTGCAATTTATAACCAACTAAAAAACCACTCGGCACAAGTTATCATTACCGTAGATGGGTTGGCAGCGAGTGCCGCATCTATTATTGCGATGGCAGCAGATGAACTAATTATGAATACAGGTTCTATGTTAATGATTCATGAGGCTTCCACGTGGACTTGGGGAACAAAGCTAGACATTCGTAAAACATTGAATGCTCTTGAAGGAATTGACAAGTCGCTTGCGGATATTTATATGACTCGTTATGAAGGGGAACGTTCAGAAATTGAGACGATGATTGCGAATGAAACATGGTTTACCGCAAATGAGGCAGTAGAATTTGGATTGGCTCACAAGGTAAATGAACATGTGGAAAATAATGAAGTAATAGATTCAGAGGAATTTAAAAATAATGTTCTACAAAAATTCCGAAATAAAAATAAACAGAATGAACCAGCAGCAAGCGCAAATCAAAATATACTTAATAAATTTAAGCGCGCGTAAAGCAGTGCTTTTTTATTTTTTAAAAAACAGGAGGGAATAAGATGACTATTAGAAATTTAGATCGTCCAGTAATCGAAAATAAAGATCAACAAATTATTAATGTGCAAGAAGCACTTGAAACGGGAGATGCACAGGTAGTAGCAGCGCGTATTGTTGCAAATATGGAGAACAATATGCAACATTTTCAGGATATGATGAACGATGTAATTAGTGAAGCGCAACAAGCCAAAAATGAGAATTGGGATGCTCAAGTGCTGGCCTCTCGTGGTGTGCGTGTTTTAACAAATGAAGAAAAGAAATTTTATAATGCAGCAATCGAAGTAAATTCATTTAGTGAAACGCATAAATTAATGCCGCCAACAATTTTTGAGCGTGTATTTGAGGAGTTAGAAAAGGAGCATCCATTGTTATCTCTTGTTAATTTCCAAACAGTAGGAGCAACTACGCAATGGATTGTAAGAAAAGAAGGTGCAGCTTCAGCTTATTGGGGCGATGTATGTGATGAAATTAAAGAAATGATTGATGAAGGTTTTACAACAATTGATCAAGGAATGTACAAACTTAGCGGATTTTTAGTTGTATGTAAAGCAATGTTTGAGTTAGGTCCTGAGTGGTTAGATAAGTACGTCCGTACATTTATGAAAGAAGTTGTAGCCGAAGAATTAGAAAGAGTAATTGTTATGGGGACAGGAAAAAAACAGCCAATAGGCATGATTAAGGATTTAAAAGGTGCTGTAACAGATGGTATTTATCCAGATAAAAAGAAAATAGTTCTAAAGGATTTTACACCCGCAACAATTGGCAAAGAAATTTTAGCACCTACAACAAAGGGTGGAACGAAACGTTATACAGGGGTTACTTTGATTCTGAATCCATTAGATTACGCAACGAAATTCTTCCCTATTGGCGCGAAGCGTAAAGACGATGGAACTTGGACGTATGATAACTTCGGTGTACCAGGTTTAACGATTGTTCAATCACCGGCCGTTCCATTAAACACAATGATTTCTGGAAAAACAAAAGATTACTTTATGGGGGTTGCTTCAAAACAAGAATTAGTATCAGATGATACAGTTCGTTTAATCCAAGATCAACGTTTATACCTGATTCGTCAGCTTGCAAACGGTCGTCCATTAGATCATGATTCGTTCACTGTATTTGATATTACAGCACTAGAACCGAAAGAAGGAACTCCAACACCCTAATTCCTCCTCTCCTGTTGAAGAGAGGAATTATTCAGCATTAACGAAGGTAGAGATTCAATCTCTACTAGATCAAAGCGGTATTGAATACAAGGCTAATGCAACGAAGGCCGAACTAATCACTTTATTAGAAGGTGATGCAAATGGATAATCTTTTGCAAGAATTAAAAGACGTTCTTAAAATCACATGGAATGAAGAGGATGCTAGTTTAATAAAACTTTTGGAAAAAGGAGAGGCGTATTTGTTGGGTTTAACAAATGCGTCTTTTGATTTTTCAAAGGAGCTAACGCCGAAAGATTTGCTGTTAGAACGTTGTAGGTATGTTTATAACAATGTAGGTGATGAGTTTGAAAAAAATTATAAAAGTGAATTATCCAGACTTATTTTAGATGTAGCTTTAGGAAAAGTTGGTGTGATTAATGGTTCTAAAAGCGTATAGGGAAACTTTTAACGATGGTTTTTTAAAATATGGCCGTACGGTAACGAAGCGCAGTGAAAACGCAAAGCGAATAAAAGGCTTTTTTTCTGAAGAAGGAAAACTAGCTTTTAGAGAATTATCAGCAAGGGATAGTGACTATCAATCCTGTGGGTTATTACATGCAAAGTTAGATAAAAAAGTAAAAACCTTGTTCCCTCTTTCTTTTCGTTCTGTGAATAAAAACAAATTAAAAGTCGTTATAGATCACTTGGAATACGATGTTATTAAAGTAGATTCAGACAAACAGTATTTATATTTCTATTTACAAGAAGTAGGTGGACATGATGAGTAACGAGCAATCAAAAAAGCGACTCCAGAAAATGAATAGCTTATTAATTTCTAAGTTAAAAGAAGCATTCGATGTAGGAGTATACCAGGATCAAGTGGGTGAAGATGAAGAAAAAGACTATCATTACTTCATTTTTGAAACAGGCGGTTTTGAAAATACAGAGAGTACGTTCACGCTACGTCAAAGCGTTTTAATTCGCTATTATTCTGAAAATCGTGATGATCTAGACGAGAGAATGTTAGATATTATTTCAATACTGGAATCTACAGGGCATTCTTTTAGACATTCTAATAAAACATCTATTCAAAAAGGGGAAATGGACGAATACATTGATGAAATTGAAATCAATGTAACCAGACTGGTTAAATATGGCTGCTAGTTCATGGCGTGTAGAGTTTGGCGATATCGAAGCCTTAGAAAACAAACTCAAACAAATACCAGGGAAATCAGAGCAGACAATGAATAAAGTTTTGCATAGTGATGGTGTGAATCTTGCAGTGGAGTCCATTCAACCTAAAATTCCAGTTTCTACATGGAAAGGGCGTGTGAGAAATAAACGACATGCCAAAGATCAAAAATCTTTAACGAATAGCAAATTGAACCTTGGTTTTACAATTCGTCCAACGCCCAGATTTAATTATTTGAAGTATCCAGATTTAGGGATAGGGACTTCGAAGAAAAACGCACCAGAAAAAATCTTAGAGCACGGTTTGCAAACCGCTACTCCAAAGATAGCAGAACGTTTAAATATAGAATTAGATAAAGTTATCAATCAAACAATGGGAGGTTAATTATAATGGCAAAAATTATTGAAGAATTTGATTCCATGACATTTACAAACGTAGGTATTCAATTTATTAAAGGTGGGATCCAACAAGTGGGTACAAATTTCGGTTGTGTTGGAACCATCGAAGGCGAAACAGAAATGCTCGAGAAAGTAAAAAAATGCGAGGGTGTAGAAGTTAAAAAAATCTCTAAGCCTACTAAAATGAATATGACTCTTTCTGGTCATTTACGTGTAGATGTACTTAGAAGGCTTTTCGGAATTAAAACAGATGGGTTAAAAGCGGGTGTATGGTCATACGGTACCACATCAAAGGGAGAATCCTTTGTTTTAACTGCTGACGTCGTTGATGAATTTTCGGAGTTCAAAAAATTCGTTGCCTTCTCTAATTGTGCATCTACAACAGGACTTAAATTTAAAGTGGAAAACGGGTCAGATGAAGTAGCAGAAACAGAGTTAGAGTTTACAGCCCTTAAAGATAGTAACGGGGAATTTTATTACGAAGCATTAGCGGATGAAGTGGAAGATGCACAGGTAAAGGGAAAATGGCATACACAATTCACACCAGAACTAGTAAAAGCAGTAGCAACTAAATAATAAAAGGGGACAAGTAATCTATGAGAGTCGAGATTGTAAAATTAAAAGAAGTAGAAGTTGTAAATGTAGATGGGCAGTTTAAGGCAATAGAAAAAAATCACCAAACAGTTCCTTGCTTTATTACAAATCATGCGATGCAAAGGGGACAAAGTTTAGGATTAATTGAGCAGTCACTCATGCAAAGTTTATTCAAAATGAAAGACTTGGCGAATGCAAATCCAAATGAAATCGATAGTGATTCTTTGCAGGGTTTCAATGAAGTTGAGATACAAAAAATCATTTATTTAGGCTGCTTAGGGGCAAATAAACAATTTCCTTATGATTTTGATCAATTTATGGAAAGATTCCATTACTCCTTTGAAGATACGATGAAACTGTATTCTAATTTAATTTCAAATGTAACAACGGGACAGACAAATAAATTCGCTAAAGGATTAGCAAATAGTACAAAGGGCAGCGGAAAAAAGAGACAAAGCCACCGAAAATAAACATTGAATGCGTAGAGGACAAATATGTTCTCTACGTTTTAATTTATGGGATTGATTCAGAAGTTTTTTGGCATTTTCCCATCGCGTCGGTGGAGCGAATCGCAGAAGGGAAGCTTGCCTTTGATGGTTGGAAAGCGAATCCACGCTAAGAAAAGGCAGGTGTAAATATGGCAAAGGGACCAGAATCAAAAATAACGTTTAAAGTTTTTAATCAAGAATTTAACAAAGCAATGGACGAAATGAAGAATGAAAGTTCTAAGTTACGTCAAGAATTCACCTTGCAACAAGAACAACTTAAATTGAGTGGTACCGCAACAGAACACCTAAATACAAAGTTAGGGTATTTGCAACAGCAACAACAATTAGCTGCGCAAAAGGTAGCCGCAACGGAACAACAATTAAGTAAGGCAAAGGCCATGTATGGTGAAAATTCTACTGAAGTTGAAAAACTATCTCGTCAGCTTGGTAATGCCCAAATTGCTGAACAAAAATTTTTAAATCAGATGAAAGAAACTGAAACCGCCTTACAACGATTAGCGCAACAAAATAGCAGTACGGCACAAGCTCTTACTACATTAGGCGCAGAAGAAACTAAACTTGTAAATCAATCAACAAAGCTACGTGCTGAATATGATTTACAACGTGCATCCTTAGGTAATCATGCTACAGAATCCGAGAAATTGGGTGCGAAGCTTCAATACCTCAGTCAAGTACAGCAAAATGCATCGCAGCAAACGAGAAACTGTGCCCAACAGTTAGCAGCTGCCAAATCGCAGTATGGTGAAAATTCTAGTGAAGTGAATAAACTAGAAACAAAATTATTACAATTAAGTACAGCAGAACAACAACTAAAGAATCAAATTGAAACGACAAATCGTAGTCTGAAAGAGCAAGAAATTGAAACAAAAAGGGCGGCAGATGCAACAAGGCAATTGGATACTTTTTTTGAAGCGACTGGAACAAGTGTAGATCAGTTTGCAAATGCATTGGGCGGACATTTAACATCAGCAATTAAGCAAGGTACAGCCTCATCTTCTCAACTAGATGAGGCTCTTAAACGTATCGGGCACGAAGCGTTAGGGGCAGAAACAGACATTGAAAAGCTACAACGTGTCCTTCGCTCTGTAGATGCTGGAAACTCCATACAACAAGTACGTAATGAATTGCGAGATTTACAACAAGAAGCTGGTAGAACGGAGAAGAAGTTTGAAGGGCTGAAAGTAGGATTAGAGAATGTTATCGGTGGTTTAGCAGCTGGTGGTGGTATTGCAACTGCGATTGAAAAATCGATGGATATGTCAAAGTTGAAAACAAAAATTGATGTATCTTTTGAAGTGCCAGAGTCATCTAAAAGGTCAGTTGAAGACGCAGTGAGAAGCGTCACAACTTACGGTGTAGATGTTGAAGAAGCCTTGGAAGGAACACGGAGACAATGGGCGCTCAATAAAGATGCTTCTGACGAAGCGAATGCTGCAATTGTAAAAGGTGCTGCAACAATTGCTTCCACATATGCAGGTATTGATTTTAATGAATTAATACAAGAAGCAAACGAAATTGGTGCAACGCTAGGGATTACGAACGAAGAAGCGTTAGGTTTAGTTAATACCTTACTAAAAACTGGATTTCCACCTGAACAATTAGATATTATTGCCGAATACGGGGACCAGATGATTCAAGCTGGATTTTCAGCTAAAGAAGTCCAAGGGATCCTATCTGCAGGAATCGATACGAAAAGTTGGAATATCGATAACCTTCTAGATGGAGTCAAAGAAGGCCGTATTAAGATGGCTGAGTTTGGTGCTGGTGTAGATAAATCTATGAAAGAGGTTTTAGATAAAACAAAGATTTCGGCAGATCAGTTTGAAAAATGGGGTCAGGCAATTGCTGGTGGCGGTGAAAATGGACAAAAAGCGATGCTTGAAGCAACCAAGGCTTTGGCTGGTGTTGAAAATGCAACAGACAGAAATGTACTTGGCACGAAGATGTTCGGTACAATGTGGGAAGACCAAGGAAAGAAAATCATTGATACCATTTTAAAAGCAGAAGGAAAACAGGTGGATCTAAAAAAAGGGGTAGATGATTTACATAACACCAATTCTAAATTAGATGCGTCTCCAACTGTTAAAATGCAAAAAGCTATAAATGATTTACAGAAGGCGCTTGAACCGGTGTTATTAGTTATAGCAGATCTTATTTCTAAATTTGCTGAATGGGTTTCTGACAATCCAAAATTAGCAGCTACATTGGTAGCAATTGGAGTAGCCATTGGTGTCATTTCGGGAGCGATTTTAGCGATTACTCCTTTAATCCCCATAATAACGAGCATCATTTCAGTAATCATGAGCGTAGCGGGAGCGATTGCAGCCACTGTAGGGGTTGCCACAGCTCTTATTCCTATCATCATTGCAGCCGTAGTTGCTTTAGGTATCATTATTTATAAAAACTGGGATGATATCCAAAAATGGACCATTGAGGCATGGAATGCCATTACAGACTTTCTAAAAGGAATTTGGGACGGTATATCCAAATGGGCAAACGAAACATGGGAAAGTATGAGTGAATCTACTGTTTCTGTTTGGAATGCCATTACAGACTTTTTAGAAGAACTCTGGAATGGCATCATGGCGTCCTTATCTGAAACATGGAATTCGATTGTTGAAACGACTACAGAAACATGGAATTCCATCGTAGAGTATTTAACGGGAATTTGGAATGGAGTAGTTGAAACATTATCAGAAATTTGGAGTCGTATCAGCCAAACTACTTCTGAAGTATGGACAGCGATTCGAGAATTTTTCATTAGTACTTGGAACGGATTAGTCGAATTTCTAACTCCTATTTTACAAGGAATTGCTGACTTCTTTTCTATGATTTGGAACGGCATTTCCACAGTGATTCAAACTGTGTGGAATTTCATTATGCAATACTTACAAGCAATTTGGACAGCTATTTTATACTTTGCAACGCCAATATTTGAAAGTATCAAGAATTTCATTTCTGAGTGTTGGAATACCATTTGTTCTACGACAAGTTTTGTATGGGAAACGATTAAAAATTTCTTAGTTTCCTGTTGGAATGGACTTGTAGCGTTTGTTATGCCGATTTTTGAACAAATCAAGTCTTGGATTATTGCCGTGTGGGATACAATCAGTTCAGCAACAATCACTGTATGGGATACAATGAAGAATTTCTTGCAATCATGTTGGAATGGATTAGTCGCTATTGTAACACCAATTTTTGATGCAATAAAAAATTGGATTGTAAACACTTGGAACATGATTAGCTCCACGACAAGTGCAGTATGGAATACAATTAAAAATTCACTTTCTAGTTTATGGAATACGATTGTTTCCACAGCAAGTTCGGTATTCAATACCATCAAAGAAGCTATTTCATCGGTGTGGAATACGATTAGCAGCACAAGTAGTACGATCTGGAATGGTATAAAATCGACGCTTTCAAACATTTGGAATAGCATTACATCCACTGCATCATCTGTATGGAATGGATTGAAAAGTGCTATTATGACACCTGTCAATTGGGTTGTTGATGCTGTTAGTGGCGCTTTTAATGGTATGAAATCCGCAGTACTAGGTGTATGGGACGGTATTAAAAGTGGTACGAAAACAGCAATTAATGGTGTCATTCGTTTGATTAATAAATTTATAGATGGTTTTAATACACCAGCAGAATTATTGAACGGTATACCAGGAGTTAGTGCACCAACTATTCCACATGTACCCATGCTTGCAAAGGGCGGTCATGTTTTAGGGGATGGGCAATTTATCGCTGGTGAAGCTGGACCTGAGCTATTCAGTAAAAAAGGGAATAAAGTATCTGTAACACCATTAAGCTCTTCTGAAAGAATGGGTGGAATTGGCGGTCAACTGGGATTACTAACTAAAAGTGTGACAGACATGATACAACATGCAGCGTCTCAATTAGCGCAGATTGTGGCTTACGATGTACCTCATGCATTAGGGGAAGCACTTTTAACTAGTGTACCTCATATTGTTGGAGCAAATGCAGGGGACGGAATATTGAATCAACAACCAATAGAAGTAAACTTTTATAACACTGTGCGAAATGATCGTGACATAGATCGCATGTTTGAAAAAGCGGATGATTGGTTTGCACAAAAAGGACGTAACTTAAATATTGGAATAGGGAGAATTCCTGTTTGAAGGTTTTCGGTGGGCTTGCATGTGAAAGAGCCTCTTGGTATGATGCGGGGTGTCAAATTACGAAATTGACCCCTAATTCATAATCAAGGAGGCTTCATATGGATTGTAATCAGAATGAAAAAATTAATCAAGTTACTGAAATGACTCTCGTGATTGGAATGGATATCGCAAAACGAACACACTACGCTAGTTTCATTGATGTCCGAGGACGTGCACTAAAGAAGGCATTTCCAGTTTTACAATCAAAGGAAGGCTTTGAAACTTTTTATCGAAGTGTTTTAGAAGCAATGGAAGAATACAAAAAAACAGATGTAATTGTGGGGATTGAGCCTACTGGACATTATTGGCTGAATCTTGCTTATTTCCTTACGGAGCGAGGGATTCCATTAGTCATGGTAAATCCGATGCATGTGAAGCGTTCCAAAGAGTTAGATGATAATTTACAGACGAAGCATGATGCAAAAGATGCTCTTGTGATTGCCCGTCTTGTGAAAGATGGTCGATTTAGTTATCCACGTATTTTAGCCGGTGTGGAGGCGGAACTTCGTGTAGGGACTACTTTGCGAAAACAGTTTGTAGAAGAACAAATTGCGATTCGAAACAAGCTCATTCGCTGGTTAGATCGTTATTTTCCTGAGTTCTCAAAAGTATTTCCTACTTTCGGAAAAACGGCGATGGCAGCGCTAGAATGTACACCGTTACCTTGCGATGTTGTTGGAAAGACAGTAGAGGAGCTTTTACACGATTATCGACAAGTAGAAGGGATTACATCACCACAGAAGCATAAGGTGATGCGGTTAACTCAAATTGCGTTAGATTCGATTGGAGTAACAGAAGGATTAGAGATGGCCTGCGTAGAGATCGCCACATTAGTCCGTCGTTATCGTGAGATTGAGAATGAAATCAAAGAGCTCATGAGTCGCCTTACCAATTTAGCAAAAAACTCTGAAGAATATGACTGGCTATCTACTGTACCAGGTATGGGAGACGCAACGATTATCGAATTATTATCTGAAATTGGAAGTTTTTCATATTATCAGCACCCACGCCAATTAATCAAGCTTGCGGGGTTGACGTTGCGGGAACATTCTTCGGGTCAACATAGAGGACAAAAACGTATCTCTAAACGGGGAAGAAGGCACTTACGTGCACTTCTCTTCCGTGTTATGATGCCGATGGTCCGGTGTAATGAAGCATTTCGCCAACTACATGTTTATTACACGACAAGGTCTAAAAACCCATTACGTAAAAAGCAATCTATCGTTGTATTGTGTGGGAAATTATTGAAAATATTACATGCACTTAGTACGAAACAAGTGGAATTTGATGCACAGCGGATGTTGGCCGATATCCCAAGCCTCGAAGGGGCATTATAACGTTTACTTTCTTTTCATTCGATGACACGGAGTAGTTGACGTAGTTCCGTCCATTTGACCTTGAGTCCCTTAGGGAGTTTTGTTAGTCTCTGCCTTATGATTAGACCGAACGAAGGAATGTAGGCACATGATGCTAAGAGACATGGGAGGGTACGTCATCATAAGTTTGTAGAGCTCCATAGTGCATCAAATACAGTTTATTCCCACCAGTTTTATCCAGTGGGAACAGCGTAGCGTATCCAAGTTCTGTAAGTGTTTCACATATATATAAATTATTGTTAATCTAGAGTGTCGAAAAAATTTTTCTGACACCCCAATAGCGGTTATAACCGTTGATATATAAGCATTTATAGAGGGAGGAATTGATTTGCTAGATATTGGAATTGATACAGAATTAGCGAGTGACTATCGAATATGTATGGTAGATCGTCCTGTTATTCCAACAGCAAAACAAAAAGTGGAACACATAGAAGTACCAGGGCGGCATGGTTCGTTAACAAAAAAAGGGGCGTTTGAAGACGTCCCTTTAAAAATTAAGTTTAATTTACTAGAAGATGAAAATATAAAACCTTTAATCCGCCGCATCAAGGCATGGTTCCTAAATGGCAAAACATTGTATTTCACTGATGATGAAGTATACCGAAAAATTAAATCTGTTGAAATTGGTGATATTGCAAATGAAATGGAGGAATATGGTGAATTTGAAGTAGATTTCATTCTTGATCCTTTTGAATATACAGAGGATGTAAATCTAAAGCTTACCGAACCAGGTATATTTTATAATCCAGGTACGATAGAATCAGAACCGAAGTTTTGGATTGTAGGAAATGGTACTCTCCGTATAACAATCAATGATGTATCTTTTCAAGTAAAAGATGTCAATGGCTCTGTTGTTGTAGACTCAGAAGTACTTGAAGCATATAGCGGTATAATACCAATGAACAGCAAAATGATAGGGGAATTTCCTATATTTAAAATAGGAGAAAATAAAATAGATTGGTCAGGAAACATTCAATTTATGTCCATTCGACCAAGGTGGAGATTTATATGATTACATTATATAAGCCAAATGAGACAGATTTTACACATAATGGCATAGGAGTTTTGGACAAACATATTTATCATGCAACTGTTACGGAAGAACTCAACGGTTTATTTGCATTTACGTTTAGTTATCCGTTGTTTGCGCCGCACGGCATAAAAATAGATGGTATGAGCATCATTAAAGTTCCAACCCCCGATGGTGAACAGCTATTCCGAGTAGTAACTCCTAAAGTCAGTATGGGTGAGGTGACAGCGCAATGTTATCACATCTTTTACGATTTAACAGAAAATCTGATTGAAGATATTTTTGCTGAATCAACAAATGGCAATGGAGCTATGAATCGAATGTCAACGGGATGCCAATATAAGCATCCCTTTACTTTTTATTCGGATATTTCTACTATTGCAAGTGCACGCATGGTCCGTAAAAATCCTGTGGAAGCATTACTGGATTCTAGCCAAGACAATTCATTTGTAAATCGTTGGGGCGGGGAATTAAAACGAGATAATTTTGACGTGAAAATGCTAAAAAATCGCGGGATGGATCGCGGGGTAGTGATTCGTCATAAGAAAGATTTATTGGGATATGAAGGGAATGTAGATTGGAAAAGTCCAGTCACTAGGATTATGCCGCAGGGATTTGATGGTCTGTTTCTTCCGGAAAAATATGTAGATAGTCCAAATATGAATAAATACCCGCACCCTAAAATTAGGGTGGTGGAATTTAAAGATATAAAGGCGGCCGTGGGAGAGCACGCAAACAAAGAGGATGCAGTTCCTTTAGAAGAAGCCTACAGGCGCTTGCGTCAAGCTGCTAAGGACATGTTCACAATCCAGAAAATAGATCAACCAAAAGCTACATACAAAGTGGAATTTCAAGAACTATCTCAAACAGAAGAATATAAGGATTATAAGCATTTACAAAGTGTTTATATGGCAGATAACGTTACAGTTATACATGAAGAAAATGGTGTTGCTATCAAAGCGAAGGTAATTGCTTATAAATATGACCCAATAAAAAAAGAGTATCTGGACATAACGATCGGTAACTTCAAAGAATCCTTTACAGATGTTTCCCGTAAGGTTGACCTGGTACAAGAAGAAGTATCAAATATGCCAAGTTCTATTTTGGATGCAGCAAAAGCAAATGCTACAAGTCTGATTAATTCAGGATTCGGAGGACATGTTCGCTTTTATCCGGATCGGGTTTTAATTATGGATACGAAAGATGAAAAGAGCGCTAAAAAGGTTTGGCAATGGAACTTGAATGGATTAGGGTATTCTTCCACAGGTGTGAATGGACCATATGGAACTGCCATTACAAGTGATGGAAGAATTGTTGCTGATTTTATTACTGCAGGTACGTTGAGTGGGAATCTTGTGCAAGGTGGAGAAATAACAGGTTCAACGTTGAAAACATCTAATTCGGCTAATTTTGTAAATATATCTAAACAATTTATTCGTCTCTATGAGTCCTCGAAAGTAAGAGCCTTTATTGGGTATTACAAAAATAGTAGAGGTGAAATACAGCCCACTTTTATTCTAGGTGGAGATTCAGATTCTACAGGGGCAAATGGTGCGATTATGGTATACCAATTCTCAGATGTAAGTGTTAAGTCTGGTGGAATCGGAATTACAAAAGGGCTCGATGGCAATGGATACTTGAATGCAGCTTCTTTATACTTTTCACAAACAGGAAATGCAATGCTTGACGCTGATAAAATGATTGTTTTAGATGCTCAAAGTGAAATGAGGTTTAAAGTCAAAGATCAGTTCCGCTTTTATCGGAATGACAATTGGATTGCAAGTATTGGGACTTCATCCGGAGGAGATACAGACATCATGCTCCCAAGTGCGATGATACGGAATTCGAGTTGGGAAAATGGCTATATTCAAGTGAAAACCGCTCTTGGGACATATTATCAAGGCATAATTGCTTCGGACTTCAAAGTTTCTTCTAAAGAAACCTATAAAACCAATATTAGACCAATTACACGTAGTGTATTGGAAACTGTAATGGCTTGGGATATTAAACAGTATAATCTGAAAACGGATATTCCAAAACTCTATGAAATGCGTATGAATCGCAAAGAAGGAGAACCGGCAATTACTACAGATGCAATTCCTACGCATTATGGTTTAGTTATTCCAAAAGAAGCAGAGGAAAATGGTGTAGGTTTATATGGAATGCTTTCGCAACTAACAAAAGGTTTCCAAGAATATGTGACAAAAACGGATGCTAGAATCGAAGAATTAGAGCCGATAAAGCCTAGAGGAAATATAAAACATAGGAACAAAGTAAAACGTCAAAGAAGATCGCCTAGACACGTGAAAAGGAATAGTTAGAGAGAGGTGTAGTCATGCGAAATGAGGAAATTATTATAGATTTAGCAGACCCTGTGTTTACCAAAACAATTCGTTCGAGGCAAAATGATAAAAACGGATTGAAGATTATTGTAAATGTAAGAGAAAAGGGGCAACTTGTTGATTTAACAGGGTATGCAGTGAAGTACGAAGCGATGAATCAAGTCGGACTGTTCGTTCGGGATGATGCCCAAATAGTTGATGCAAAGAATGGCGTATTTTCATACACATTGTCCTCGCAAGCTGTTTCCACATCGGATGATTGGACAGCTTATTTTGTGATGGAAAAAAGTACAGAACGAATGAGTACACCAGACATTCGGATTACATTAAGACGGGATGTAAAAGAAGGAAGCATTAAAATAGAAAACTATATTTCAGAGTTTGAGATTTTTAAGAAAACATTGGACGAGTTGCAGAAGAAATTAAATGCTATGGATGTTGTTAAGAAAAGCGGAGACACCATGACAGGTGACCTAGGGATGGCCCCAGGTAAATCAGTTCAGTTTAAATCAAGTGGAAGTACTAATAATAATTATGTACTTAGAGGTCAAGCGGGACAGAATAAGCTGGTACTCTCAGATATCACGTCAAATAAGTTCATTTGGGATTACTTCAGTGACACGGATACTTTCACAGTTGTATCTAACACGAACCTCCTCAAGAAAACAGGAGATGTTATAACAGGGCTTTTAAAGTTCCATTCTCTGGGGCAAATGTTGATGAATCAACCTGATTCAGCGACAGGTCCTTCTGCTCGTGGGTTACACTACGCAGATAAAGACACAGACGGAAGCGTTAATCGTGGCGGAATTGGACGTTTCAAAGGGGCTAACAACGGTGATGAATATCTATACATGGGGTTCGGTACGAATCCTTGGGATTCTCAAAGTGGTTTAATAGTTCGTCCTGATGGATCAGCAACCTTGAAAGGTAAAAAGATAGCAACCGCTGATAATGATACAGGATGGATTAACCTTCCTACAACTGGGGTAGAGAATGTTACTGATAGAATTTTGAAGTGTAAAAGAAGTGGAGAACACGTTAATGTAATTGGTTCTATTCGAAATGCGCAAAACGCAACAGTATTTGCTACACTTCCAGTTGGATGTAGACCTGTTCAAGACATTGCGGTTCCAACTATTATGATAACTGGAGGAGTGAATACAAATTTTTGTGAAGTTACAGTAAAAAAAGATGGTGGGATTTTCGTGAATGGTGTTCAAAGTGGAAGTACTTTTCATATTGCAATGAACTTTTTAATTTAAATATCAGAAATCAAGCGTGCATAAGCAGGCTTTTTTATTTCGTATAAAATAGGGCTTTGATAACAAAAGGAAGACAACCATGTTTTTCTTTTTTGATATAGATGAGGAGTATGGATAGAGGGAGGGAAAACGGATGACAATCGAACTTGGTGTGCTGATTGCGTTATTATCACTCGCCATCAGCTATTTTGGCTACACCCTGAATAAATCTAAATCCATCAAGGCAGATGGACAACAAAGTGCCGAGGTTAAAGCAGAACTGGGATATATTCGAAAAGGTGTGGATGATATCCGGATTGATTTAAAAGCAAGCGAAAAACAAATGATAGCACTTGGGGAACGCGTCACGAGGGTAGAAGAAAGCACGAAGCAAGCGCATAAACGCTTGGATACAATCGAAAAGGAGACGGATTAGACATGACAAAAGAAAACATTCAAAAACGCTTACGTAATTGGAAAACATGGGTGGCACTTGCCTCCCTTCTGGGATTTATTTGTGCAAAGGCTGGATTACTAGAAACGAAGAGCTTTATCGACGAAGTGTTACCGTATCTTTTCACACTTGGTGTCGCCTTAGGAATTTGGAGTGACCACGAAGGGACAGTACAAACAGACAAATAAAAAACAAAGAGAACGCATTGCCAATCGGTGGTGCGTTTTTCTATGGGAGGAGAAACAAAAATGAAACGATTACTAGGGATAATTGCAACGTTATGTATGATATTTTCACTTTCTACGAACGTTTTTGCTGATAGAATACTTCTGATACCTGATTTGCCGAAAACGCCATACAGGGGCGGTATAGGAGCATATGAAGGTGTGGTTGCCCACAGTACGGCAACACCTGAAGCGCCAGCTATTAACATTCAACGTTATGAAACTCGTACCTGGAGAAATGCATTTGTACACTACGCAGTGGATTGGAATGAAACCATTCAGATTGCATCCACAAATTATATTGCGTACGGTGCAGGACCAGCAGCCAATCAACGATTTGTCCATGTAGAGTTGTGTGAAACGGCTGATTACGCTAAGTTTAAACGGAGTTATGAAAAGTATGTAAGATTACTGGCCAGAATCTTAAAAGATAACAATCTATCCGTAGAAAAAGGATTGTGGACACATAACGACGTGAGAAAGTACCTCGGCGGTACAGATCATGAAGACCCGATTGATTATTTACGTAGCCATGGTGTGTCAGAATCACAGTTTAGAAGTGATGTGCAACGGGCATATAACAATTCTAGTGTTGAAGTTGCTGTTCCGTCTAAACCAGAGGAAGTACGAACAGCAGTAACAGATGGGATTGCTTATATTGAAGGCTACAATGTGAATTTACGTAAAGGACCAGGTACAAGTTATTCTAAAATTCGTCAGCTGAATAAACCAGAAGCGTATCAAGTGTGGGGAGAGAAAGATGGATGGCTCAACCTTGGTGGTGACCAATGGGTGAAATATAATGCAGCGTATATCAGGCTTGAAAAGCAAGAATCAGTAAATCCGGTTGTAGGGAAACGTGTGGTTTCAAAAGTAGATAACCTTCGGTTTTATGATACACCGTCATGGCAGGGTAGCGCTGTAGCGGGTACATTGGACGCAGGGGAAGGGTTTACAATTGATGGGAAAGTAAGTGTGAATGGCTTCACGCAATTTAAGGTGCACAATAGTAAAGGGCGCACATACTATATGACATCAAACGAAGCCTATGTGTATGTGAAGTAGGGAAGAGAAAACAAGGAGGTTTTCGCCTCCTTGTTTTAAAAATGAAACATTGCTTCTGGTATATCCTCTTTTATAATCCACTCTAATATATCAGGTAATAGCATGATGGTGACACCAAAAATAACTCCGAAACCTAATCCTAATAGTAGTGAAGTTTTCATGTAATATCCGATGAATAACCAAATACCAGCTAATAGGAATAATAAAAGCGCAATGGATAGTTTGAAAATCAATTTGTTCTCCCCCCATACAGGAATCTTATATTTAATTATAATAATTGAAGAAGATAAAGTGAATTAAAAATTGAATAACACAGAATGGGAAGATGCAACGAAGTGTGGTGAGGGAAACAAACATGGTACATATAAAATTCTTGAATAGTAGCAAGACATAGGGGATTAAATAGGAAAAAGCAAGTCCTTTTTGATGTAAGGATACTTGTTTTTTCATAGGATGATTGTCATACAAATAGAACGTGTTGATTTATTATATGTAAGGTCCACATAGAAATATGTTATAAAATAAAAAGGGTTCTTCTATTTGAAGAACCCAGTTTGTAGAACAGTATAAGATATATTATCCCCGTATTTGTGTTCTATATTATTTTTATGCGGGACCAAGGAAGAATATGATAATGAAAAACAGAGTACACTCTAATCAAGTGTACTCTATCTCAGAAAAGGAAAAAATCATTGTTTTCACTTCATTATATGTGGAATGAACGATAAGTATGCAAAAAAGCGCATCCTGGAGTAAGAGACCGGATGCGCTTTCTGCGAAGGAGAAAAAATCTTTTGTTTCAGAGTATATGCTTGTAAGGGGTGAAAAATGATAGGAAAGTAGAAAAACTTTCTCCTTTAGCAATAAGTCTAGTTTTGTTCTCCGTTGGTTTAAGAGGCTTGTTGTTGAATAGCTGGTACAGTGTTCACAGCTTTATTGGCATTGATTCTTCCATTTTGCCAATAGGTACCTGTGCCAGTAATTTTGTCAGCACTTTTTTCAATAATTTGGCGAATTTGAGTATTTGTATATCCTTTTTTAGCTAATAGAGCAGCTAAGCCTGCTACATGGGGTGTAGCCATGGAAGTGCCACTTAAAGTTTGATACGAACTTCCTTTATAAGTGGAATAGATATTTGAACCTGGTGCCGCTACATCAACCCATGTTCCATAAGTGGAGAAGGATGATTTTTTATCGTTTGAATCAGTAGAGGCAACTGCGATGACATTCTCATAGTAGGCTGGGTAGTTTGGTGCTGTAGTGCCTGTATTTCCGGCAGCGGCTACAATGACAGCTCCTTTATTCCACGCGTATTGAATGGCTTGTTGTAAAGCCGTACCTCCATTTGATGCCCCTAGGCTTAAGCTAATTACTTTTGCACCTGAATCAGCAGCTTCTTTAATCCCTTTTGCTACATTATCCAGTGTCCCGCTACCTTGATTATTTAATACGCGTACAGCATAAATAGATGCTTGAGGAGCCACTCCTGCGATTCCGATTTTATTATTTGTTAGGGCAGCAGCGATGCCGGCACAATGTGTGCCATGTCCATTACCGTCATCAGATATATTGTCATTATCCACATAATCATGTCCATAAATCACTTTAGAAGTTAAATCAGGGTGTGAACTTTGAACACCTGTATCCACAATTGCAATTTTGACACTTGCATCACTTCGTTGTGTATCCCAAGCTTGAGGAGCTTGAATACGTACTAATCCATATTGTTGTTTAAAAGAAGGATCGTTCGGTGTCCATAATGCATGGAAATAATAATTGGGTTCTACATATTCAACATCTGGATTGTTTTTATACGCCTTCATTTTTTCTTGTACGGTACCTTTATTAAACTGAACAACTTCAAAACCTAACGTATCATCTTTTGAAAGTATAGTCGTACCAACAGACTTGTGAAAGTTTTGGATATTCTTGAGGGCTGAGGAATCTTTAAATTTTACAATGAGTTGGTTAGGAACATAGTCACCATGTTTTGTGTCAGCTTTTGTTGCGGAAGTAAAGGGAAAGAAACTAAACAGGAATACGAATAAAGAGGTGAAGATGTAACAGAATTTCTTTTTCATGCAATTTTGCCTCCTTTGATTTACACTTCCTTTCAATTGTATAGTTCGGTGTTAAAATTTATATCTTGTATCATGAAAATAACTTTTTGTCAAAGATACATTTGGACAACAAAAAGACACCTCCCCAGTGAAGGATAAAACTTATTATTGAACGATAAATGTATATGTCAAATATATTTTCATAAAAGAATAGTTTGATTAAAAAATAAAATCCGTCCTTTTTGATATGCAACATAATTTAAAATAAGACACTAACAGGCAAACTAATTTCGGCCTATATAAATTAAGATTGATTTTTTAACAGGTGATTAAAGTAGCTAATCAATAAAAGGTGATGGGGATGAATAAGGCAGTTTTCTCTCTTAACTAACTTTCTCAATATTGGTAAGTATCAGTCGTGTTATAATAAATACTGAGATTATTTATAAAAATGATATATTGACTAATAATACTAAGAACCTGTTTAGAATCTATGGTATAATCTGTACAAAAAAGGATATTTTCTATGATACATAATTATACAAGTA
>NZ_JBNPJZ010000031.1:0-22154 GCF_050312695.1 Bacillus sp. AF62
GTTGGAGAAGCGAAAACAACGAATAAAGACGGCGTTGTGAAATTCGAAAGCTTAGTGCCAGGAAAGTATACGTTAGAAGAAACGAAAGCGCCGGAAGGTTATAAAGCGCTAGAAGTAACAGTAGACGTAAATGTTGTAGCAAATGAAGTAGTAAAACAAGAAGTTATGAATGAAAAAATGAAAGAAGAAATTACAGGTCAATTAGAAATTACAAAGGTAGATGCTAATAATACAAATAAAATATTAGCAGGCGCAGTGTTTGAAATTTGGAAAGACGGAACAAAAATCGATACATTAACAACAAATAAGAGCGGTAAAGCGACTTCTAAGAAGTTAGAACCAGGAGATTACACTTTAAAAGAAATCCAAGCACCAGAAGGATATGCTTTATCCGATAAGGAAATGAAATTTACGATTTCTAATGAAAAAATTGAAGTTGTAAAGCTTCAAATTACAAATAAAAAAGATACAGAAAAAGGGCCGGAAAAACCAGGTGAAGGAACAGAAAAACCAGGTGAAGGAACAGAAAAACCAGGTGAAGGAACAGAAAAACCAGGTGAAGGAACAGAAAAGCCAGGTGAGGGAGTAGAAAAACCTAATTTACCAGAAAAAGGACAAGGTTCTTCTAATAATCAACAACTTCCAGCTACAGGACACAATACGAATTACGTTCCATTCATCGGTTTTATGCTTCTGCTACTAGGAATACGTTTAAGATTCATGGCTAAAAATAGTTAAAAGATGTATAAAAGGCATCAGAGGTATATAATCTCTGATGCCTTTTAAATTAATACAGATAAATATTTTAAGCTTCAATCACGCTAAGCATTCTGTTTATAAATGCAGCTGCGTGTGCACGTTGTGATGGTCCTTTTGGTACGAATTGATTAAATTCATTACCTTTTACAATTCCATATCCATATACTCTTTGTACTTCTTCTTTAGCGTAAATTAAGTTTTGGTCTACGAATGGTAGTTCAACTTGTTTTGCAAAAATACCAGCGTGTTTTAGAGAACGATCAATCATAATAACAGCTTCTTCGCGTGTAATTGTAGTATTTGGATCAAATGTATTATCACCACGTCCGCGGATTATGCCTGCGCTTGCTGCACGATTAATACCGTCTCTTAAAGATGGGTGTACTTGTTCTAAGTCTGTGAACTTAGCATTTCCACTTGGTAATTGTAAAGCACGAGTAATTAATGTAGCAAATTCAGCACGCGTTACAAGACGTTCTGGGAAGTACTTGCCGTTCCCTTCTCCTTGCATAATGCCTCTAGCTGCTAATTGACGAATGTCTTGTTCATACCATCCACCTGTAATGTCATCAGTTACGGGATTTTTTTGGTTTTCCTTATAGTATGTTTCAGTTCCTTTTAAGAAAGCATTCCATTGTCCGCGTTGAATCATAAACGCAGGGCAGTTTTTTCCTGACCAAAATTGATGTTTTTGGACCTTATCTAGAGAAATATTTAAGTCGTTCATTAAATAAGCTGCCAATTTACGGGCTTTTTCTACCGCTTTTTCATAGTTTCCATCTTGATTAACGGCAATTTCAATTCCGATAGATTCATAGTTTCCAGTTTTATTTCCAGCATGCCATCCAACTTCATTTACCGGAAGATGTTGATAAATTTCTTTATCATCTACTGTGAAATGCCAAGATGCGGCGCGATCAGCTGTTCCGCGTGCTTGGTTATCTAAGAATTTTGCATGATTTAGAGCATTAGCACCTTTCGCTGTATTAGCCGTTTCGTGAATCGTAATATATTTAGGTACCATCGGGTAGCCAGGGCGAATATCGTCATTTCCTTTTGGGACAATCATTTCTTTAAATGTAACGCCATAAATATTGTTTGTTTGTAGAGCTTCCGGAGCTCTCAATAAACTATTTTTAGCAGTACGACTGTTTTTTAGTAATGAAGCTTTTGTACCTTCAAATGTAGCAGAAGGTGCATAAATCCATTTTGCTGTTTCGTTTATTTGGACTTTAAACCAATTTCCAGCTTGTTCAGTAGGAGTAATGACTTGTGGCTCTAGTTTCCCTTCTTCTTTAAACGATTGGAACGGAAGGGCATGTATGGAAGCTTCTTCTTTTACGATTAATTTTTGGTTAGATAGTTTATGAATCTCTTGAACTTCTAAGCTATTATCATTGTTATCTATCCATCCAGCGCCAGTTGGCGTCGTTATGTAGTAAGCATTTCCTTTTTTCTTTGTCGCCGTTACGACTTGTTCTGTAATCTCGATATTCGATTTGTTTTTTAAATCATTCGCGGTATATAATGAATGTTTTTTTGAAGTGTATAGTAGGAATTGGCCAGTAACCTCGATATCTTCTTCATGAGTACTATGCTCATTAACATGCTCCTTAATACTTTTAAAAACTTGATCCTCCGTATATACTTCGGCGGATTTTTCAGCACTCTCTGCAAATGAATAAGTAGGTGCAAGAACAGTTTGTAATGCAAGAGAGAGAGTTAATACACTATAAAATTTCTTTTTCATATTTTTTTTAACACATTAGATTATAAAATCTAGTGTTAACATTCCTCCTTTATATATTGTATTTTCGCTATGTAACGATTTTTTGTACTAATAAATTTTAACAAGAGAAAATCATGATGTCTATATACATGAGCGATATTCATAAAAAGAATTATTTGAAAAAATGTAAGAGAAACAGGTAAAACCTTCTGTATTGACCTGTAAACGCCCTTCAAGTAAACTAAAGAGAGTTTGCAAATGAAAAGGTGATAATGTGTTAATTTCAATTAAAACGTTACAAGATGATCGTTTTTTACGTCCGCTACAAAATATTGGCGGCTTATTTTTTGAAGATAGTACGATTGGATTTGAACAAGAGGAAGCGAATCTGATCGTTGATATACACATTGAGGATAATGTGAAAGCATCCGCTCGATTAACGGATGTTAGCACAGGAAATGTGTATGAAGAAACATTCTCGAAAGATTTATCTGCTTTCACAGATGAAAAAGAGCGTATGAAGCAAGTGAAGCACGTTGTTTCTTATGTATATCTTTCTGTTCTTCAGCAGTTAACTGGACTTGAACAAAGCTGGGGTATTTTAACGGGAGTACGTCCGACGAAACTTCTTCATAAAATGCTTCAAAATGGTATGTCAAAAGAAGAAGCGCATCAAGAACTTCGTGAAAGTTATTTAATTCATGAAGAGAAAATTGAACTTCTTCAGCGTATTGTTGATTGCCAATTAGCAGTTGTTCCGGATTTATACCGTTTGAAAGAAGAAGTAAGTATTTATATCGGTATTCCGTTTTGCCCAACGAAATGTGCATACTGTACATTCCCGGCTTATGCGATTAATGGACGCCAAGGGTCTGTTGATTCGTTCTTAGGTGGTTTACATTATGAAGTTCGTGAAATTGGTAAGTTTTTAAAAGAAAAAGGTGTGAAAGTTACGACGATTTATTATGGCGGCGGTACACCTACAAGTATTACAGCAGAAGAGATGGATATGCTGTATGAAGAAATGTACGAAGCGTTCCCAGACGTGAAAAATGTACGTGAAGTAACAGTTGAGGCAGGTCGTCCAGATACGATCACGCCAGCAAAGCTAGAAGTGTTAAATAAATGGAACATTGACCGTATTAGTATTAATCCGCAGTCATATCATCAAGAGACACTAAAAGCAATTGGACGTCATCATACTGTAGAAGAAACAATTGAGAAATACCATTTAGCTCGTGAAATGGGAATGAACAATATTAATATGGACTTAATTATTGGTCTTCCTGGTGAAGGGTTAGATATCTTCAAGCATACGTTAGATGAAACAGAAAAGTTAATGCCAGAATCATTAACAGTTCATACGTTATCATTTAAACGTGCTTCTGAAATGACGCAAAACAAACGTAAATATAAAGTAGCAGGTCGCGAAGAAATTACAGCGATGATGCACGAAGCAGAAGAGTGGACGCAAAAGCATAATTACGTACCATATTACCTATATCGTCAAAAGAATATTTTAGGTAACTTAGAGAACGTTGGTTATGCAATGCCGACGCAAGAAAGTATTTACAACATTGTCATTATGGAAGAAGTACAATCAATTATCGGACTTGGTTGCGGCGCATCAAGTAAATTTGTTCATCCGAAGACGGGGGCAATTACGCACTTCGCGAATCCGAAAGATCCAAAATCATATAACGATGGCTTTGTAAAATATACAGAAGATAAACTGAAAATTTTAGAAGAGCTATTCGCATAAGAAGAAAGAGGTTGTTCCGAGTCGGAACAACCTCTTTTTATCCTGCAGTAATGGGGGCCGATTATATCTTGTCAGTTTTTGTCGGTAAGTCGATATATTCGAAAAATCGCTGATATAATTTCATTCGCCGTCTAGCGGTACCGTATGTAAAATTATGTCGATAATAATCAGAAAAATTAGTCAAAACATTGAAGGACAATGTCTACTTATAGACGAAATGATAGATTTATGAAAGAGAAAAGGGGGAAATTGTTGGCATGTACATGACAATAGGGAGAATTTTTGATTTATCTGTTGGTAAGTATACGAATAAAGAGGCGTTAGTGGAACCTGAAAAAAATATTCGCTGGACATATAAACAGTGGGATGAACAAATAAATAAAACGGCACACGCTTTATTAGAAGACGGAGTAAGAAAGGGAGATACAGTATCTGTTTACTTATATAACTGTCATGAATTTGTAAACGTTTACTTAGCTTGTGCGAAAATTGGTGCAGTTTTTAATCCGATTAACTTTCGCTTAAAGGCGAAAGAAGTATCTTATATTCTTCAGGACGCATCCTCGAAAGTCGTTGTCTTTGAAAAAGCAGTTGAGTCAACTGTTGCTATAATTGAAAGAGATTTTCCAAATACATCTTTTTGGTCTATAGAAAACGACAAACCTTCCTATGCAAGTTCCTACCATGAAAAAGTGAATGCAGCATCTTCTGAGAAAGTAAATATCGAAATTGATGAAATGGATTATTGTTCAATGCTTTATACGAGCGGTACGACAGGTCATCCGAAAGGCGTATTACATCGTCATCGCGAAATGACTGAGCATAGTATGATTTGTACGTATTTTCTTAAATATAATAGAGATAGTGTAGGGCTTGTTGTTGCGCCTTTATATCACTGTGGTGAATTAAATGCCGGAATCATACCACGCATTCAAGTTGGCGGAAAAAATGTCATTTTGCATCATTTTGATACAGACACAGTATTACATACGATTCAAGAAGAAAAGATTACGACGTTCTTTGCAGCACCGACGATGTGGAATATGTTGTTGCAAAAAGATTTAACTCAGTATGATTTAACTTCAATGAAAATCGGTATATATGGCGGAGCGGCAATGGCACCGGCGTTAGTGAAGGAATGTAAAGAACGTCTTTATATTGACCTTGTTCAAATATACGGAATGACAGAAATGGGACCAGTTGTGGCGTTTCTCGTAGAGGAGGATCAAATTACGAAAGCTGGTTCAGCAGGCACGCCATGCTTTAGTCATGAAGTTCGTATTGTGAAACCGAACGAGGATGCACCGGCAGAACCAGATGATGTATTACCTCCTTATGAAGTAGGAGAAATTATTTTACGCGGCCCAACTATGATGGCTGGCTATCATAATCGCGAAGAGGCAAATAAAAAATCGATGTATAAAGGATGGTATCATTCTGGTGATTTAGGATACTTTGATAAGGATGGTTATTTATTCGTTGCAGATCGTGTTGATGATATGGTAATTAGCGGTGGCGTAAATATTTACCCTCGTGAAATTGAAGATTTCCTTCATAGTCATCCCGGTATATTAGATGTGGCGGTACTTGGTGAGCCAGATGAATTATGGGGAGAGCGTGTTGTGGCAGTTATTGTGAAGAAAGATGAAACAATAACAGAAGCTGATTTAGAAACGTATTGCAAAGAAAGTGACGAATTAGCAGATTATAAGCGTCCGCGTCATTATTTATTTGTAGATGAACTTCCGCGTAATGCGAGCGGGAAGTTGCAGAAGTTTGTGCTGAGGGAGTCACTGAAAGGTGCGAAAAAATAGAAAATGAAGGATGCCCCATATCTATGGGGTATCCTTCATTTTTCTGTATTAAACAGAAGAAACAATATCTTTTTTAATTCTCATTTTTTCTTGGTGAAGGTTAATTAGCGCATTTGAAATAAGGTGGAAAAACAAAATGGATGTAATGTCCAAAAAGAAAAGACACCTTAAGGTGCCTCTCTCCGACTTGAACCATTTCATTTCATACGAATCGGAATCTATCCGTATTACCATTACCCCTTTGTTATGAGTGTAAACACACACTATAAAGCAGAATCGTCTATATACACTAGATTGTTAGTTCACAAAAGACAAGAGATTTGAGATCAATATCGAAGTGACGCCACATCCCCTATAATAATTGATATGTTACGCCTTTTAAAAGAATCTGCTTTATAGAACGTGCCCACAAGTTATATTTTACTACATGTAATATTCATTTAGTGTATTTTTTAATGAATATGTATAATTACATAAACTGTATGAAAAAAAGAGAGTATACTCTAACATTTTGTAATAAAGATAAAGCCCGCTTACGGAATAGTGGGCTTTTCTTACTTTTTATAGATATTTATTCCAATTATATTATCAGATGAATCTAAACGAATATAAACGTCAGCTGATAAAAGGTGTGCATTATATATTCGTTGTTTATATGTTGATATCTCGAAGCGTTTTCCATTTAATTCACATTCTAGAATAATCATATCGCCATGTTCTTTCCAATTTATTAATTTAGCAGTTGTATTCATATAAACCTCCTCTGAATCATTTTATGAAAATTAATAGAGTTAGTGTGAGAAAGGAGTTTATATAACAAAAAAAGACACCTTAAGTGTCTTTTTTGATTACTATAAAAGTCGTTCAATGAAATAGGTTTCTATTTTTATTTACGTGAAAACCCTTCTTCATCAAGGTATTCCGCAGCTTCTGGATAAGAGTTGAATGTACCGTCTAAGTTTACACCAGCGTACACGTTCCACATGTCATCCTCTGAAATAAGAGTAAGAATATGACCATCTTCGTTCTGCCATTCTTCTTCTTTCGCAGGTTCTACAGGTGCTACTACTTCTTCTTGTGATAGAAGGTCAATTGATTTCTCAATTACTGAACGTAACTCTTCTGCTGAAAACTCACGGATGTTAACCATACCTTTATCATCCGTTTTGTAACCTTTAATACCGCTTGCATACACAAATCCATTTCCATTTGGGTGTAAATGAAATACAACGTTCTTTTTATCTAAACGACTTTCTTCAAAGTGGAAGTTTACACGTTTTAATGATACGTTCTTTCTTTCTAGTTCTGGGAAAGATTCAATAATCGATAATTTTTCTTCAAAAGTTAGCATAGTGCCTCCAAGTATATAGTAAAAGATTTAATTTGTTCATTATAGCATAGTTGCAATTGTTTCCAAAGATAAGGGGGAAACTTTTCATTGAATACGTTTACGTCACGAGAATGTAAAAAGTGAGCTAACGAATGTATCTTTTTAGGTGTACAATGGAACATGGACTTTATACAAAGGTGGTTTTTTTATGTTTCAAAAAATAGCAAAGGAATGTTTAGCAGGATTTACTGTTGCGATTGTTGCGTTACCACTTGCGATTGCATTTGGTATTGCTGCGACAGGAACGTCTGAGGGAGCGCTTGTTGGATTGTATGGTGCGATTTTTGCAGGTTTATTCGCAGCGTTATTTGGCGGGACACCTGGGCAAGTAACGGGGCCAACTGGACCAATTACCGTTATCGCAACAGGAGTTATTGCGACGCACGGGTTAGAGGCAAGTTTTATTGCCTTTATGATGGCAGGGTTATTTCAAATTTTATTCGGTGTATGTAAGCTCGGTTCTTACGTTCGATATATTCCGTATCCTGTCGTTTCAGGATTTATGAATGGTATTGCATTAATCATTATTTTAGGCGAAATAAAGCACGTACAAAATAGTTTTCTACTTGTTGTGTTAACGATTATTGTAATGATTGTTTCTGGTAAATGGATTAAGGCGATTCCGTCTAGTTTAGTAGCACTAGTCGGTGTGACAGCTTTGCTACCTTTATTTTCTTCCCTACTCGAAGGACTTACAGTAAATTTACCGATTATCGGAAATCTTTCATTAAACAAAGTAATTGAAAAGATTGGAACCATTCCAGAAGCGATGCCTACGCTTCATATTCCATCTTTAAGTGGAACAGGAATAGCAGCACTTATTTTACCAGCGCTTAGTATTGCTTTATTAGGATCGATTGACTCGTTGTTAACATCGGTCGTAATGGATAATGTGACAGGTACACGTCATAAAAGTAATAAAGAGCTCGTTGGACAAGGTATCGGTAATATGATGAGCGGATTGTTTGGCGGATTAGCAGGTGCAGGTGCGACTGTAAGGTCTATCGTGAATATAAGAAGTGGCGGTAAAACGGCACTTTCGGCATGTATGCATAGTGTTATCTTATTCATTTTTATTATGGGTCTTGGTTCGGTCGTACAATATATTCCACTTGCTGTATTATCAGGTATTTTAATTTTAACTGGTATTGGAATGTTCGATTGGGGAAGCATGAAAAAGATGCATGTCGCTCCTAAAGGTGATGTCGTTGTTATGCTCGTAACGATGATTGTAACGGTGAAGTTCGATTTAATGATTGCTGTTGCATTCGGTATTATTCTTTCGTTCATCATATATATAGTGAAATGTAAAGAACGCAAAGCTTCTATCGTAAAAGAAAAAGAAGAAACGTACACAATTCAAGGACCGCTCTCTTTCCTATCAGTAGATCGTATTTTCTCTACTTTACAAGATGTGAAGTCACCGGTTGTTTTACGTATGAAAGATGTGCGTTATATGGATGTATCAGGAGCTATGGCATTATTAAATTTTGTTGAGCAATCAAATAAAGTAGGAGCAAGTGTAAAGCTTGAGCAAGTACATCCGAGTATTGAAAAAACAATCATAGTAATGGCAAGCGATGAACAGAAAGAACAATTGAAAATCTTAAGTGTTTAGATGGTAATAAGAATATCCCACAACTCTACATTATAATGTAGAGTTGTGGGATATTCTTATAATGTTTTTAGTAATATGTACTGCAGTGATAGAGAAGAGCTCTTTTTGAGTAAAGAAAACAGTTATAATGTGTACATATAATGGAAGGAATTAGAAGTTAGAGTGTGAAGAGATAGGCGTGAATTGGTTCTCTTTTCTATTTTGTAAAAAAAACCAAGTATTCAACCTATAATAAATTTGTTATGATAACCAATGGGATAAAGTGAATCCCTATCGTTTAAAACAATATGTTTGAGAGTATATGTATAAAAGAAAAGAGAAAAAATATGAATAAAACATTTGTAAAAGGAGCAGCGATTTTAACAATTACAACTTTTTTGTCAAAATTGCTTGGTAGTTTTTTTCAAATTCCATTACAAAATATTGCAGGAGATGAAGTGCTCGGTATTTTCCGTCTTGTTTTTCCTGTATATATGATTGCTCTTACATTATCGGTAGCCGGAGTTCCACTTGCAATTTCGAAACTAATTGCAGAGTTGAACGAAAAAAATAAGCAAAAGGAAATTGCGAAATTATTTACATCAGCGTCAATTATAGGAATAGCATTTGGCGTTTTCGGCTGTTTAGTCATTGTATTATTTTCTATTGAAATTGCAAATATGCTTGGTGGACAAGAAACTAGAATGCCGTTGCTTATTACTTCATTAGCATTACTCATTGCTCCATACATGGCAGTTTATAGAGGGTATTTTCAAGGTTTCGGTGATATGAAACCAACAGGGGTATCACAGGTCATTGAGCAATTTGTACGTGTGTTTTTTATGTTAATAATTGCTTACATACTAGTATCATGGGATAAGAGTAATACTGTTATTACTAGTGGTGCGATGGTTGGCTCTTTTCTTGGAGTCATTAGTTCGCTTATATATTTGCGTATAAAATATAATAGAAGTCCATACTACAATAAAAGCAATTCCTATTCACTCCGAGATTTAAGAGAAAACGGCAAAAAGATATTGAGGGTATCGATCCCAATCGCTATCGGAGCTTTATCAATGCCACTTTTAAATTTAGTAGACTCGCTTACAATACCGCATGTATTACAAGGATCATCAACAGAAATTCAAGAACAATTTGGAATATACAGTCGCGGTTTTGCATTCACGCAAATAATTGTTATTTTTGCAAGTGCAATTGTATTTCCGTTAATACCACTCTTAACTTCCGCATTGGCCAAAAGAGATATAAATTTGGCGAAAATAACAATTCAAAATACAAATCGACTAGCGCATGTTTTGACAGCGCCGTTAACAATATGGTTGATGGCATTAACAGTACCGTTAAATGTCGGATTGTTCACAGACGTAAAAGGCAGTAGTATGTTAACAGTTATGATTGGCAGTTCGTATTTTACTGCGGTTATGGTATTATCAATAGGTGTTTTACAGGGCATTAACCGTTCTGCACAAGCTGCATGGATAGTTATTGGTGCGAGTTGTGTGAAAGTCGTGTTAAACATAATGTTCGTGCAGAAGTTTGGCATAGATGGAGCGGCGTATAGTACATTCATTACTTACGTATTGATTTGTATTGTAAATCATTTGTATATTCGAAGCTATATTGCCTATTCTATTCATTTAAAAAGTTTTTTTGGTGTGCTAGCAATAGCATCTATTTTAGGACTAGGATTGTATGAACTATTTAATGTGATAGATGTTACATCTTCAAGAATTATGACGTTATTATTCAGTGGTATAGCATTAAGTATTACAACCATTTTGTATGGTGTATGTGCTTTGAAATTAAAATGGATATCAATAAAAAAAATACCATTTTTGAAAAGATAAATATAAAAATTTAATTTTTTATTAAAATTCATATGAGCTGATAAAGAGGAAACTATGTAGGGTATTAAGTGTTTAGGTAAGGAATGGGTACCAGTTTATGTTAGATGAAATAAACTGTTACCTAGTTTTGGAGGAGATTTAGGGTGCGTTTAGTCTTATCAGGATATTATGGTTTTTATAATGTTGGAGACGAGGCGATTCTACAATCAATTATTGAATCGTTAAGTAAAGAGAACCCGGATATAGAACTAGTAGTACTATCAAATGATTCTAAATATACAAAGGAAATGTATGGTGTAGAATCGGTAGATCGCTGGGATATAAAAGCTGTTTATCATGCGATCAAAAACAGTGATGGAGTTATTAGTGGTGGCGGGAGCCTTCTTCAAGATCAGACAAGTACGAAGAGTATTCTATATTATACGGGTATTATGGGACTCGCTCGATTATTAAAAAAGCCGTATTATATTTATTCACAAGGAATAGGTCCAATTACAAAAGGATATAATCGTCTATTAGTAAAATGGAACTTGTCAAAAGCTTCCTATGTATCAGTTCGAGATGAGGATTCGTTTTTATATTTAAAAGGACTTGGCATAAAAAACGATATTGAAATTGTTCCAGACCCTGTTTTAACATGGAAACGGACAAAACAATCGGATTGGTTGCAAAAGCATTCGATACATGGAAAAGTAATCGCGGTTAGTGTGCGTTATTGGAATGCAAAAGAAGATTATATAAAAAAATTAGCTGCGGCATTAAAAAAATTAAAGCAAGAAGGATACCAAATTCTATTTGTTCCAATGCATGAGCCATTTGATCAAAAAGCTTCGCGTGAAGTAGTAGACTTAATGGGAGAAGAGACGTATATGCTTCCATATAAAATGGATATCGACGAGAAAATATTCATTTTATCACAATGTTCATTACTAATTGGTATGCGTCTTCATGCACTAGTTTTTTCTGCTGTAGCCAAAACTCCAATGGTCGGGATTTCATACGATCCGAAAATTGATTCGTTTTTAAGTCAAGTGAATCAGCCAGTTATAGGAAGTGTGGATGGCGAATGGAGTGCTGAATATTTATATGAAATTGCGAAAAAGCAATTAATGCAACAAGGAACTGTGCAGCAAGAGTTACAATTGACAATAGATGAGCTTCGGTTGCAAGGCAAACAGGCAACAAAGAAACTCATTGATCATATGGAAAAAGGCACTTTATTAAAAAAGTAAAGTGTCTTTTATTTTGTTTTGAATGTAATGAAAATTCTAATTAAAAAACGTTTCATTTTAATTCCTATTTATTATGCTAAAATGATTGTGAGTATTATATAATCAAATTTGTGATAATAAATTCGTAGATTACGAGGAGGATAACCTTGAAGACTTTTTCAAAAGGTATAACAGCAGTGGCATTAACGGGATCATTACTTTTAACTCCTATTTCAAGTTATGCGGCAAATGATGATATTACAGGACATATGTTTGAGACGAATATGCGCTCACTTATTACTAAAGGAGTTTTAATGGGGTATGGAGACAATGTATATGCGCCTGATAAATTAGTAACAAGAGCAGAGTTTGCTACATTCATAGCAAGGGCTTTAAATTTACCGAAAGCTGATTCGAATTTCGAGGATGTGCCGAAGACTTACGGTTTATATGATGGTGTAAGTAGAGCATATGGAGCGAAAATTATTAATGGTCGTACGAACGAGACATTCTCACCAAATGATGTGATTACACGTGAAGAAATGTCGATAATGGTAAAGCGAGCGTTAGACTATAAAAATATTAAAGTAGCTGTAAGTCCGCTTACCTTTACTGATAAAGATAGTATTAACTATAAAGAGCATGTGCAAGTTATGGTGGCTACTCAAATTATTAAAGGGTATCCAGAAGATAATACATTTAGACCACATTTATCAGCTACAAGAGGGATGGCTTCAGCTATGTTGGATCGCATGCTTCAGACGATTGAAAAAAACGGAAATAGCAATCCTGTAGAAACTAAGAAATATGTTGTGACAAATGTAAGAGAAAACGGAACAGAGCAAGAAGTAGAGCGCTATAATACGTATAAAGAAGCGGTTACGGCTGCTCAAAATAAAGGTATGAATGCGGTAAAATACGAGAACGAATTTTTATGGATTAAAGATGGTTTTGCAAGTGCGAAAAGAATAACTGGGCAAAACATCATTAATATTTATGATGAGAATTTGTCAACAGTATATACGTATATTCAGTATGGAACAGAATTGAAAGTGTTAGAAGTTGGCGAAGATCGTGTGAAAGTTCAACTTTCTGGTTTGACAGGTTATGTGAAGAAGAATGAAATCACTTTAATCCCTACAAATGAAATGAAACAGTCGTCTTATTATGTGAAATCAGATGGATATTTATACCATAAATATTATACATATAATACAAGTTCACCTGGATATACAGAATTTAGATATGGTGTGGCACCTTCTTTCATGAAGCAAGGACAGCAAATGTATAGTGTAGATGGAAAGACATTTGGAGACGAAACTTTCTATCAATATTTCAATTATTTATCATTACGTTCGAAAACAGATTATACAGCTGAACAACTAGATAGTTATGTGAAATCGATTAAGCCAGACTCTCCATTAATTGGTTTAGGAAAGAAATTTAAAGAAGTAGAAAGCAAGTATAATGTAAATGCATTATTCTTATATTCATTAGCAATTCATGAAAGTTATTATGGAACAAGCGCTCTTGCAAAAGACAAAAATAATTTATTTGGTTTAAAAGCAACAGACGATAGTCCATATGGTAACGGGGAAGCATTTAATTCAAAAGAAGATTGTATTGAACATGCAGCAAAATTATACATGAATGAAGGATATTTAAATCCAGGACATTGGCGTTATACAGCAACATATACAGGTGATAAAGCTGCTGGTTTAAATGCAAAATATGCATCTGATGCGAACTGGGGTAAAAAAGTAGCGGGGCACATGAACCGTTTTGATTCTTATTTGGGTAAAAAAGAATACAACAAGTATAAACTTGCACGTGTGATGAATAACGTGGAAGTGAAAAAGAATCCTAGTATATCAAATGAGCGACTGTATCGTTTAAATACAAATGCAGTTGTCACAGTTACTGGTGAAGAAATAATAAATGGAAAAGCGTGGGTTAAAGTTATTTCAGATAACCCTACTGTAACAGAAGCGTATATCGCAAAAGAAAGCTTAGAGTACGTAAAACATTAATTAAATAAAAAAAGAAGGTGCTACTAATATTTCGTAGCACCTTCTTTCTATTCAATTTCAAAATCAACAATGATATAAGCGAGTATAACAACGAAGAAAATACTAACGGCTGGCGCTGTTAATACGTGGCCAGACATAAAGCCAATGCCAAGTGATAGAATGAGTGTGCTCGCTAATAGCATATACTTTACGGTCATGATTTTCTTAAAGTTTGTGATCATGCGGATGAATAATTTAATACCAAAGTATAGAAGTGGTATTAAGTAAATAAGGAAACCGACAATTCCAAAGGCGAAAAATAGGTCATGGAAGTCCATTTCAATTAATTTAATTTTATCTGTGTAGTTACCAGCGTAACCCATTCCGAATAGTTTTTGTGAAAGCGGTGCGTCTTTATAGTACTGTTTGTATGTTTTTAAGAATTTGTCGCGATCACTGTAAATCAAACTTTTCATTTCAGAATCTGTAAGTTCACCTTTTGCATGTTTTTTTGCATCTTCTGGATCTTCTTTAATTACTTTTCCTTCTTTTCGATCTTTTTCTTCTTGTACTGATTTTTTGTATTCGTATATTTGCATGTGAATGCCCATATTTTTTGCGATAGGAGTATGCGGTGTAAGAGCAATTAAACCTCCTAGTATAACTGCGGCAACAACGGTATTTACAATATGTGTGAATCCTTTTCCTTCTTTTTTACGATTTATCATATATTCAATGAATGAGAAGAAAAGTGCTACGCCTAATGTAATAACAATTGCGCCATATCCGACTTTCGTTCCGACCATAATACTTGCATACATCGCAAGTATTGTTGGAATCCAGTAATATATTTTCGAGAAAGAAGTTGTTTTATGAATCGAATATAAGACAATGATTGGGAACATAATGGCGAAAAGAGAACTTAAATCATTTCCAGCGAAGAACCAACCTCTTGAACCGATTTTTGAATGAGGATAGCTTGGGAAATCCGTTCCAGTTTGCATTGCGACAATCATTGTGATGCTTAAAATTAAAGTTGCATATAAGAAATATGTAATGATTTTATGAAATACATACTCTTTATTTTTTAGCTCTTTAAAGGCGATAATATATCCAAACAGTAGCACAATTGGATATATGCTCTTTAAAATGAATTTAACTTCTTCTCCAAATGAAACTGGAGATTTAACCATCATATTATTTACAAGACCGATTGCGAGTACGATTCCGAGTAAACATAAATAGAGGATATACTTTTTCGCATCTTGTTGTTTGTGATGAAGAAGTAGGTATCCTAATGCAAGAAGCATAAAGGCGAAACGGACTACAACTCCAACTGTTGCGCTCATGTGTAGTATATAGATTGAAAAAGATGTTAATAAATCTAAAATTGGTTGAAACACAATGAATAGCAATAGGAAATGTGGGAAGTAGTTATCCGTTTGTTTCAACTTATTAACCATATGTTCCTCCAGTTCTTCATTCCTTTATTACAACACCCAAAAGATGGGTATAAAGCCTTTTTTACATAGTAAGGCGAATGAATTTCAATATTTGTTTTTTTATCCCGCATTAACGGGCAGTAAGACCCCGCCTCAAAATACAATACAGCGGAAGCAAAGAAGTTAGGTGGGGATCAACTGCCCGTAAAAGCCCGATTGGTGAGGACTAATAATCAGTGGGGGATGAACACCCCCCACTGATTAAAGTCTCACTTTATCAAACTTAAGAATACACCATTTCATTGTAATGGTAAATAGATGAAAAGCATGGATAAACCGACTTTAATTTCTATATTTTTCAACGGAATTGTATGTTTTATACGGTATATGTACAAATTGCGAGATTGTTAGACAGAAAATTGAGAAAAAAGAAGGATTTTTCAATGGTTTTCTATAATTATATAAGTATAATCTTTATGGAGAAAAGAGGGGTATATATAATGGAAATAACAAGTAAAACAGAATCTGTCATTGTGAAATATGAAGGCCACGTTGCAACGGTTATGGTCAATCGCCCAGAGGTGTTAAATGCGTTAGATGAGCCGACATTAAAAGAGTTATTACAAAAGTTGAAAGAAGTAGCGGAAAGTTCTGCGCATATCGTTGTGTTATGCGGGAACGGCCGTGGTTTTTCTGCGGGTGGGGATATTAAATCGATGCTTTCAAGTAATGATGAAAGTAAGTTTGATGGTATTATGAATACTATTTCTGAAGTTGTCGTGACGTTATATACGATGCCAAAGCTTGTTATTAGTGCAATTCATGGACCAACTGCAGGTCTTGGGTTAAGTATTGCGTTAACAGCTGATTATGTAATGGCGGATATATCATCTGTTATTGCGATGAACTTTATTGGAATCGCTTTAATTCCAGATGGAGGCGGTCATTTCTTCCTTCAAAAGCGCGTCGGTGAAAATATGACGAAGCAAATTATTTGGGAAGGCAAGAAATTATCGGCGAGCGAAGCGCTTGATATCGGCTTAATTGATGAAGTAATCGGCGAAGATTTCCAAACGGCTGTGAAGCAAAAAATTAATGAATGGTCACAAAAACCGATTAAAGCAATGATTCAAACGAAGCAAATTTTATGTGAAGTAAATCGCTCTAATTTAGAGCAAACATTGCAATTAGAAAAGCGTGGTCAATATGCAATGAGACAAACAGCGGATCATAAGGAAGGAATTGCTGCGTTTTTAGAGAAACGTTTACCAGCATTTAAAGGGGAATAAAGTTTGTCCATTCCTCACTGATTATTAGCTCGTTAATTCGGGATTAAGGGGAGAAAGTGCTAACACATTTTAGTATAATTGTGTTAGCACTTTTTTTAAGGAGTAATACATGAAGAAAATGATCGGTGTTATCACTATTATTTTGCTTACATATTCTGCTTTGCATAGTACACCATCTTTGGCAGTTCGGACTGCGTTGTTTTTTGAGGGACATCCAAGTGTTGCATTTTCTGACGGGGTGACGAAAGAAAAAGATGTGAAAAAAGAAGCGATTCCAGATGAGTATCAAACTCTATATGGTAAGGACGAAGACTTAGAGCACTATTTCTTTCCACATGTAAGAGCACATGGATCAGGAATTGATATGTTAAGTGCGTGCGTGAAGAAAAAATGGTTTTTCTATAAAGCAGAGCTCGGATGTTATTAAATATAGGAGGATGAATGATGTCAGCATATAACAAGTTAGTAAGAGATCGTGTTCCAGAGAAGATTTTAATGTCTGGAAAAACGTATACAGCACAAAAATTAACAGGTCAAGCCTACATACAAGCTTTAGCGAAAATTGGAACGGAAGAAATTCGTGAATTTGCTTCTATGAAAGAACGCGAACATGCGCTAGATTCTCTTGCGGATGCGCTAGAAGTTATCATTTCATTAGCACGTGCAGAAGGTGCATCGATTGAAGATGTGGAACGCCTTCGTAAGAAAAAAGAAGTAGAGCGAGGTGGATTTGAAAGAGGTATTTATTTATTAGACGTTTCAGAAGAATAGTTTTATAGGAAAAGCATAGCGTTAATGAGTAACGCTATGCTTTTTTGTTGCAATGAAGCTAATAATGAAGAAGATAGCTGTTAATATCCAGCCGATTGTAATAGAAGTAGTAGTATGAATGGCATAAGAGATTTGTAAACAAAATAATGATGCTAAAAACCAAATGAGTGCAATGTGTATATATTTTTTTGATATATTCATATTTCAGGACTCCTTTTGTATACTAAAAAGAATTTTACTACAATTTAGAAAATTAAGCTATATAAGTAGAGGTTTTCTAGCGAATTTTGTATACTGAATAGTAGAGAAAATGAGGAGGAAACGACAATGGCACATCATACGAAAGAAACGATGGAACTGATTAAGGAGCTTGTCTCTATTCCGAGTCCATCTGGAAATACAGCAAAAATTATTAATTTCATTGAAAACTATGTAAGTGAGTGGAACGTAGAAACGAAACGTAATAATAAGGGTGCTCTTATTTTAACGGTAAAAGGGAAGAATGATGCGCAGCACCGCTTATTAACGGCACACGTTGATACGTTAGGTGCGATGGTGAAAGAAATTAAGCCTGATGGTCGCCTGAGTCTTTCTATGATTGGTGGATTTCGCTGGAACTCTGTAGAAGGAGAATATTGCGAAATTGAAACATCAAGTGGCAAGACGTATACAGGAACGATTTTAATGCATCAAACATCTGTACATGTATATAAAGATGCAGGTGAAGCAAAACGCGATGAGAAAAATATTGAAGTTCGTATTGATGAGCGCGTATTTTCAGCTGATGAAGTACGCGAATTAGGAATTGAAGTAGGAGACTTCGTGTCATTTGATCCGCGCGTTCAAATCACAGAGAGTGGATACATAAAATCACGTCATTTAGATGACAAAGTAAGTGTTGCGATTTTATTAAAATTAATTAAAAGATTACAAGATGAAAACGTAACATTACCATATACGACGCATTTCTTAATTTCTAATAATGAAGAGATTGGATACGGTGGTAATTCTAATATTCCAGAAGAAACTGTTGAATACTTAGCGGTTGATATGGGAGCGTTAGGTGATGGACAAACATCTGATGAATATACAGTATCTATTTGTGCAAAAGACTCTAGCGGCCCGTATCATTACGCACTGCGTAAACATTTAGTAGAGCTTGCGAAAACGAATCATATTGAATATAAAGTAGATATCTATCCATACTACGGATCTGATGCATCAGCTGCGATTCGCGCGGGATTTGATGTGAAACATGCTTTAATTGGAGCGGGTATTGATTCTTCTCACGCATTTGAACGTACACATGAAAGTTCTATTGCGCATACAGAAGCATTAGTGTATGCATATGTAATGTCTAATTTAATTGAAGAATAATTTCATAGATAATAGAGAGCTGATTAAAAATAATATTTTTAATCAGCTTTTTATTTGGCGAAGCGATTAGGAGACATGCCCTAATCGTTTTTTTATTCCGCTATTTGTGGGCTGATTAAAGTTTTATTTTATATACATTCATTATAAGTTATATATATGCGATTTTTGTTATAAGGCCGGAAACGTATTTACTATAGATATATAATGTTATACACTATGAAAGGAATTAATTAATAGTTAATATTTTTTAGTTAGCTTGATTAAAAAAATGTATGAATATGAAGTTTTGAGAGGAGATTTATTTTTCATGAAGTACAAAGCAATAGCCGCAGGATTATTAGCAGCAAATTTACTAGCACATCCAATTAGTAGTTTAGCAGAAACGAAGAAATTTCCTGATGTTTCAGATAGTGCGTGGTCGAAAGACGCAATTTATTATTTAGTAGAGAGAAATGTAATTAACGGTATGCCAGATGGTAACTTTATGCCATACGGAAATTTAACACGTGCCCAGGCAGCAAAGATTATCGCAACAGCAATTGGTGCTAAAGTAGATCCGAATGCAAAGCCGTCTTATAATGATGCAAAAAATAATTGGGCAGCTTCATTTATTGCAGCTATGGAAAAAGAGAATATTATTAAAGGGCGAGAACCAGGAGTATTTGATCCTGAAGGAAAAGTAACTCGTGCTGAAATGGCAGCTATGCTTGTGAGAGCATATAATCTGAAAAGCAAAGTAACAGGACCAGTTCCTACAAAATTCGCTGATTTAGAGAATCATTGGGGTAAAGAAGAAGTTAATATTTTAGTAGAATTAAAACTTTCTTTAGGTACAGAGAATGGCTGGAAACCGAATGATTCTATTACGCGTGAACAAGCAGCTCAGCTTACTGCGCAAACAGATAAATTTAGCAAGAATAGTGATCGTCCAGTAGAAACAAAGAAAATGTACATAGATAGAAAATTCATTACATATCACGCACCATCATTAAGTTCTGGGATTAGTGCGAATCAGCATAACCCACAAACGGTTGAAATTAAAGAAGAACGAGATGGATGGATCAAAATTGCAACAAGTAACGGTGATAAATGGACACCTTTAGTAGAGAAAACAGAAGTTATTAATGAAGGATTCACTACTTATGCAGAAGCTTCTTCTTCATCAAAAGTAATGGGAACACATAACGCACAGCAAGTAACTGTTATTGAAGAGAACGGCAGCTGGATTCGTATCCGCATGGGCGCTGGTTTCCAATGGGTTAATAAAAATCAATTAAATCCAGTGAAGCAAGGTAACTTCTTAGAAGGAAAAGCGATTATTATTGATCCAGGTCATGGTGGAGTTGATTCAGGTAATCCAGGTTATTATGAGAAAGAAAGTGAAACTGTATTAGATGTATCATTGAGATTACAGAAAATATTTGAGAAAAAGACACCATTTACTGTGTTATTCACTCGTACAGATGATACACGTCCAGGAACAAGTGGTCCTGATTCTTTAAAGAAACGTGTAGAATTTGCTCAAAAAAATAATGGGGATATTTTTGTAAGTATTCATGGTAATGGTACGGAAAAGAAAAATGGACAAGGTACAGAAACATTCTACTATGAATCAGCGACAGCAAGAGGAACAAATCCTAATGTATCAGAAAGTCGTTTACTAGCAGAAAAAATTCAAGAACGTCTTGTAGATGCACTGGGAACAAAAGATCGTGGTGTGAAAAAAGGCGATTTATACGTAATTAGAGAAAATACAATGCCAGCTGTATTAGCAGAATTAGCATTTGTAGATAATAAAAGTGATGCAGATAAAATAGCTACACCAGCGCAAAGACAAAGTGCAGCGGAAGCGATTTATCAAGGCATTTTAGATTACTATGAAGAAATGGGTAACAACGTGTCTTCTTTCCGTTAATAAATAATAAGAGATTGCCATTGGCAGTCTCTTTTATTTATTAACGTTTCTCTTTATTTCCGGCATATGATATCATTTAATTTTATATACAAAAGAAAAGTATTTGAGTAATTGTAATCATAACAATTTTAAACGATAGAGGATGATAATAGATTGAATAATCATAGTAAAACACCTGCCTGTATATATACGTATGCATTTCGTGAGGAGGAGCGTGCTTTATGTTACTTGGAAATGCGCTCGTTCTTTGGAATGGAGTCGCACGTTAATATTTTAAAAAGTGATGTCAAAATTGACCCGAGTAGAAGTGCGTTTATGAAAGAGCGCGTTGAGGTTATGTATGAAGGGGACGACTTAGAAAGCATTTTAAAACAAGTGGAACAAATTGATTTGGCGGGGGCGTCGTTTAAAGTTATCTTCGTTAAAATCAATGACCTCGTTGGAGAAAATAAAATTGAATATGGAGAAAGACGTCTTATTGAACGAGACCTTGGCATGCATATTGAAGGAGAAGCGGATGTTCGTAATCCAGAGCGTGTATTCGGGATTGTTCCTCTTGGAGGACGCTGGTACTTCGGGCACTATGTAGAAAGCGAACCAGTTTGGTATCATCACATAAAAAAACCGCATAGTTATTCGACATCACTTAGCACACGTGTTGCAAGATCGGTTGCAAATATCGCTGTACCAAATCCAGAAGGAGTACGAGCAATTGACCCGTGCTGCGGTATTGGAACAGTAGTAGTAGAAGCACTTTCTATGGGGATTAACATCGTTGGTAGAGATATAAATCCACTTGTAGTTCTTGGAACAAGAAAAAATATCGCACATTTCGGATTTGAAGGAACAGTCACAAAAGGACCAATCGAGGAAATTACTGAGAACTACGACGTTGCCATTATCGATATGCCGTACGACCTATTTACGCATGCCACACCAGAAGACCAGCTCTCCATTCTTTCAAGTGCACGCCGCATCGCTAAAAAGGTAGTCGTTGTAACGATGGAGACAATGGACGACATGATCCATGAAGCAGGATTTGAAATTACAGATCGCTGTATTACAAGAAAAGGATCATTTACTAGACAAATCCTTGTTTGTGAATAGAAAGAGAAAGGTCACCCGTTTGGGTGACCTTTTTAGTGTAGAGGGTGTTGCAAAACTCATAAATATCCAAAAATGAATGCATAAAGAAACCCGTTTTCCTGGAAGAATGATAGT